>JAHZAT010000006.1 GCA_019423795.1 Clostridiales bacterium | reverse complement strand
TGAAGAAATTTCTGAGCAGATCCGTGCCCTTTCTAAAATGAAAGAAATGGCTGCAACTTCCCTTGGACGTACTTCTACATTCCTTGATATTTATATTGAACGAGATCTTAAAAATGGAGTGATCACAGAAACAGAAGCTCAGGAATTGATCGATCAATTTATCATCAAACTTCGTCTTACAAGACATTTAAGAACTCCTGAATATGACGAACTATTTGGTGGGGATCCTACGTGGATCACGGAATCTATCAGTGGAGTTGGTATTAATGGAAAACCTCTGGTTACTAAGAACTCTTTCCGTTATCTTCATACTTTATATAACATTGGAACTGCTCCAGAGCCTAACTTAACTGTTTTATGGTCTGAAAAACTGCCAGACAACTTTAAACATTTTTGCTCTAAAGTTTCTATTGATACGGACTCTATCCAATATGAAAATGATGACGTTCTTGATTTTGACAAAGTATGGGAAAACTATAAGAAAGTTATGACTTATGTTGCTGAATTATATGTTGATACAGTAAATATCATTCATTTTATGCATGATAAATACGCATATGAAGCCAGCCAGTTTGCTCTTCATGATACAAACTTAGAGCGAATCGCAGCTTATGGAATTGCTGGTCTGTCTATTGCCGCAGACTCTCTATCAGCGATCAAATATGCAACTGTAAAACCAATCCGCAATGAAAATGGTGCTCTTGCATCCTTAAACTCTGTCGCTAAAATTCCGTATCGCGATGTATGTCAGGATGGTGTATCCAATACCTTTTCCATCGTACCAGATGCTCTTGGAAAAGATCAGGAACAACGAGTACAAAACCTTACAACAATCTTAGACGGATACTTTGTTCAAGGTGCACATCATTTGAATGTAAATGTTATGCATAGAGAAACTTTGATCGATGCTATGGAACATCCAGAAAAATATCCGACACTTACGATCCGTGTTTCTGGATATGCCGTGAACTTTAATCGATTATCCCGCGAACAGCAGGAAGAAGTGATTCGTCGTACATTCCATCAGAGTATGTAGATTTTTATGAAACAGCAATGGTGCCTGATTTTTTGATCGAATCAGGCACCATTACTATTCTTCAAACATTTCTCCCTCTATATTACTTATCTGTTCAATAGGGATGATCGTCTGATCAGTCATAACAACTGTATGTTTATATTTATCAATTTTCTTTACACAACCAGAACAGGTAATATATGCTCCCCCATCTTTCTTAGCATCTGGTACAAAATACGTGATCTCAACCATTTGCTGTGTACCGATCGTTTCAGCAATCAGATATAACTTTTTATTTAATTCTGCTATAACTTCTTCACTCAACACCTGTTTTGCATCTGTTTGTCTTACAGTTTCTTTAATAGCTGCTTCGTGTCCGGTAAGTGCCGCAAAAGGCGAAAACTGTGCTGCCCTGGCATAAAGTGACATACGAGGGTGCTTCTTTGAAGTTGGATGCGGCAGATTGATAATATCATCGTATTTATGATTGCACTGATCCTTCATAATATTCCTCCATTGACACTGAATACTTACTTTCTATGCTTTATGTCCGCCGATCTGCTCATACGTTTCTTCTTCCTTTGAAAAACTTTCATCCACGAGCTTGTTCGCTGTGATATTGATTCTTCTGATCAGCAGATTTTTATCCACGATCCGATCATATAATTCCATCACTGCATCTGTGATCAGCATGGTAGATGATGTCTGCCTTTTTAGGTTTGTTGTTCCGTGAGCATGTTTGGGAACTTTTCTCCCATACCGATCAATCGTAACAGATCCCTTGTACCTCCTATATCTGCCTGGATCCGTTAGATTTTCTATATCATAACCTACGGTCAATACGATCTGGTCAGTAACAAGTCTCTTATCTACCAGATCAAGTGTCATAAGATCAGTCATTTCTTTTACAACTAACTTTGCCTTATCAAAGTCATAGGGGCAGTGAAGTACTTGCCCGGAGCATACACTGTTGGTTTCCGGTTTGTACGCTTTGACTTGCTCCATAGTACAAGGCTCATAGCCCCAGGCATGATCGATCAGCAGTTCCGCATTGATCCCAAACATCTTATAAAGCAGTTCTTCATTATGGAATTCATTTGGCTTTCCGACGGAACATCTTGCAACATCTCCCATTGAGAAAAGACCGTGTTCTTCCAACTTCTTCGCATAGCCTTTGCCTACTCTCCAGAAATCCGTAAGCGGTCTGTGATTCCATAGCTTCCTACGGTAAGACATTTCATCTAATTCGGCGATCCTTACGCCATCCTTATCCGGTTTAATATGCTTTGCTACGATATCCATCGCAATCTTGCACAGATACATATTCGTTCCGATTCCGGCGGTTGCTGTAATTCCCGTTGTTTTTAAAACGTCTCGTATCATAGTCATGGCAAGTTCCCTTGCAGTCATCTGATAAGTATTCAGATAATCTGTTGCATCTATAAATACTTCATCAATTGAGTACGGAAAAATATCTTCTGGAGCAATATACTTCAGATAGATATTATAAATCTTGGAACTATATTCCAAATAGTATTCCATACGTGGTGGTGCAACAATATAATCAACCTTCAATGCCGGATTTGCATTTAATTCTGTGCTGTCATCCGACGAACCTGTAAATGTTCTGTTTAAAGCTTTCCACCTGCGGGTATTATTGACTTCTTTAATCTTTTGCACGACTTCAAACAAACGTGGTCTGCCTGGTATTCCATAGCTTTTCAGCGATGGAGATACCGCAAGGCAGATTGTCTTCTCCGTCCGGCTTTGATCTGCAACCACAAGATTTGTCGTTAAAGGATCGCGATTTCGCTCCTTACATTCCACAGAAGCATAGAATGATTTGAGGTCGATCGCAATATAAGCCTTTGTCTTTGTCATTATTCTATGCTCTTCTATTTGCATAATGAATCAACCATCATAGCAAGCCACATCATACAAAACATAAATATAAAACACAATAGTACAGAACCACACCCAACCTTTGATTTCCCATCATCGGATGATTCTTCATTCTCTCGGTTATGCTTCGATGCATCATCTTCTTTCAATTTGTTATAAAGATAATATTCTCTGGCATTGTCTTTCCAATCTTTTTTCCCATTTCGATCATAATCAAAAAAGGCCATATTGATCACTCCCCATTCCTTAGCCTATTCATATTTTTCTCTATTTACTAGAGCTTGGAAAATATGGGCTTAATACTCCAGCTACATTACTGATCGGCATTGTTTGCAGCCATACTTTCCCAGGACCTGTAAGTATTGTGTTAAACACTCCTTCTCCACCAAACAACATATTCTTTACACCCGGAACACTTTTGATCTCCATCGTACAACTTGCTGTCATCGCGGCCAAATGTCCAGTGTCTACAACAATCTGCTCTCCAGCCTCTAATTCATATTCCACAACATGACCATCAAATTCTGCAAACATGATACCATGGCCAGATGCTTTCTGCATAATAAAACCTTCTCCGCCAAATAATCCAGCTCCGATCTTTTTATTAAAGAATGCAGATAACTCAACTCCATTCTCACCGGCAAGATAAGCACTTTTTTGTAATATCATTTCCTGTCCAGGTGCAATTTCAAATGCCTTGATGGATCCCGGGAAGCATGAAGCAAAGGCGATCATCCCTTCTCCGCCTTGTGCGGTATAAACATTCTGGAACATCTTTTCTCCTGAAAACGCTCTTCCAAAGATCTTTCCTATTCCTCCATTCGAAGTTGTTTCCATTTTCATATTTGGAGACATCCAAGACATTCCTCCACCTTCTGTAACCATTTTTTCTCCAGATTCCAGATAACAGATAACTACTGGAAGTGTTTCACCTAAAATTTCATATCTCATAATGTTTTCCTCCTTACTCAACATTTGATTTGTTATTTTTCTTTGCATTTACAATATAAATTCCAACACATACAAGTGCGAGTGCAATCAGACTTCCAATATTAAATGCCTGTTTGACTTCTCCCAATACCAATGCCGACAAGATTACACTGCATAATGGATTTACAAATCCAAAGATTGCTACCTTTGACACATCATTATATGCAAGTAATACAGACCAAAGTGTATAGGCAACTGCAGATACCAATGCAAGATACAACACGACCGTAATTCCACCAACTGTTACATGATCTAAATGTCCACCCATTGCGTTTCCGATTAAAAATAATACAATTCCACCAATAAAAAACTGAGTTCCACTTAATATAACTGGTGATACTTTTTTTGAATAGTAATTGATCAATATCGTGGATGTTGCATAGGCTAACTGTGAAATCAAAACGAATCCTTCTCCCATCATCGTAAAACCGAAATCCAAAGAATTTCCAAGAAGATTGATCACGACAACTCCTGCAAATCCTAAGATGCATCCTGTTAATTTTCTTCCCGTTAGTTTTTCATTTCGTACGATCAAACATGACATTAGGATTGCGATAAAATTTCCTAAACCTGTAATGATTCCACCTTTCACTCCAGATGTATGTGCCACGCCGATATAAAAGAAAAAATACTGTCCAACAGTCTGAGCAAGGCAGACAGGAACTGCATATTTTAGAATCTTTCCATCGGGCAGTGTCACTTTCTTTTCCCGTATAGAAGCAAAAATCAAGACGAAAAGTCCTGCTAACGCAAATCTTATTCCTGCAAATACGATCTGACTGGCTGTGTTTGTCGTATCTACTTGTAACAGTCGATATCCTGTCTTGATCATCGGAATAGCACTTCCCCATAGAATACAGCATAAACTTGCCAGCGCTGCTACAACCCAAGTCTTTGTTAATGTATGATGCTCTGTCTTCATTATCTTTTTATATGTCCTCTCTTGTATAGTACTTTATTTGTATTAATTCTATCATATTTTCATATCTTATCCAATCCATACATTATTGATATTTTTGTAATGACAACAAAAGACTCAGAAGTCCACGGCTCCTGAGTCCTTTAACATAATTATCATATATCTATTGCATTACTGCATTCCGTTTGCTGTTTTATATTTATATAGCATTTCGGCATGATTCTGTTCTTCTACCTGAATGTCAGCCATTAACTTTCTAAGATCACTATCCCCAAACATAAATACATTTGTATTATACTCTCCGGAAACCAATTTCTCTGTTCCAATTGCATCAGTTGCAAGAAATGCATCATGCATCTTATCTTCGGACTGGCTCGCTGCTGTATAGATTGCTCTTGGTTCATAGTCTC
>JAHZAT010000059.1 GCA_019423795.1 Clostridiales bacterium | reverse complement strand
TAATTTTTCCATAAAA
The DNA here is from genome assembly GCA_019423795.1 of Clostridiales bacterium. Lineage (GTDB taxonomy): Bacteria > Bacillota > Clostridia > Lachnospirales > Lachnospiraceae > Anaerostipes. The sequence goes on along the minus strand of JAHZAT010000059.1, from coordinate 13,921 downwards.
AAATCAACCTGCTTTTTGTTATACAACTAGCACAAATCGACAAAAAGCGGTTGATTTTTAATTTATGAGTCACTATATAAAAATAGCTTAAATTGTCTGAAAATTAAGCATTTTGAAGATATCGCTCGACTGAATACACACAGTTGGCACCATCTGACACCGCCGTCACCACCTGACGAAGATTTTTGCTTCTTCCATCCCCTGCAGCAAAGATTCCCGGAATATTTGTAACACCGTCTTCTCCCGCGATAATATATCCTTTTTCGTCTGTTGATAACTTTCCAGATAAAAGCTCGGAAGCTGGTTTTGTCCCCACAGCAATAAAAATTCCATCAACATCTAGTAACTTATCCACATGGTTATCTACATCTTGTATATGAAGTCCCTCCACAACCTCATCTCCATCGATTTTTGTCACGATCGTGTTCCATAAGATTTCAATCTTGTCGTTCTTCTTTACTTCATCCTGAAGAATCTTTGCACCACGAAATTCATCTCTTCGATGGATCAGATAAACTTTTTTACACATACGGCTTAAGAATATTGCATCTTCCAATGCAACATTTCCACCACCAACAACTGCTGTTACCTTATTTCTAAAAAATGCTCCATCACATGTTGCACAATAAGATACTCCCATTCCCTTTAATTTTTCTTCTCCTTCTATTCCCAAAGTCTGATGAACTGCTCCTGTTGCAAGAATGATCGTCCTTGTTTTTAATGTATCTCCATTCTTAAGCATGATCTCTTTGATTTCTTCGTCTGCATAGATTTCTTTAACTTCTGCTGTAATACTTTTAGCACCAAGTTCTTTCGCATGCTCTGAAAATTTTAATCCAAGATCCATTCCATTTGTCTTTGGAATTCCAGGATAATTATCAACTTCATAAGTCTGTACAACCTGTCCTCCTGGCATATATTCTTTCTCGATCATAACAAAATCAAGCATTGCTCTCTGTGCATAGATTGCTGCAGACATTCCAGCTGGTCCGGAACCTATAATTACTAAATCGTATATTTTCATGATATTATCTCCTTTTACTCAAAGTTTCTGCCTTATTCTTTCTTCGCTAGTTTTAATAAAACTCCACTGTATCTTGGAAGTGTGATCGTAAGCTCACTGTCTTTTCCTTTTTTCTTTAGATGAATATTTTCTTTACGTTTCTTCATCGTTCCACCATACTGTTCCCATTCAGTATGTAACAATGTTCTTCTCGTATGGTGTCCTTTGATCGTTAATTTATAATCTTTCTGCTCTTTGTCAGAGAAATTAAAGATTCCAACGATCATGTGATCTGCCGTTTTTCTTCCGATCGCATAAATACATCGTTCTTCCTGATGGCAGTCCAGCCATTCAAAGTTTTCTCTATGATAATCATAATGGAAAGCTTTTTCTTTCTTGTAAATGTCATTTAATTTGACCATATATTTATGGAAAGCATCATGAATCGGATATTTTAAGATCATCCAATCTTGTTCCTGTGCCTCGCTCCATTCCCTGATCTGTCCAAATTCATTCCCCATAAAGTTTAATTTCTTTCCTGGATGGATCATCATATACATATACATAGCCCTTGCCTGTGGAAATTTATCTTCATAATCCCCATACATCTTCTGTAAGATCGTTGCCTTGCCATGTACAACTTCATCATGACAATATTCTAACATATAACGTTCATTCCAGAAATACACCATAGAGAATGTTAGTTTGTGATAATCACGACTTCGATATTCTGGTCCAGTCTGAAAATATTCCAGAGTATCGTGCATCCATCCTAAATCCCATTTGTAATCAAATCCTAACCCGCCTTTCCATACAGGTTCTGTCACACCTGGATAAGCAGTGGAATCTTCTGCGATCAGCATGGCGGTTGGATGACGTTGTTTCAAACCTAAATTGAATGCTTTTAAGAAGTCGATCGCTGTATCGTTGACTCCTCTGCTTTCATCTCCCTGCCAGTAGATCAGGCGGCTCACTGCATCCATACGGATTCCATCAAAATGATACTCTTCCAGCCAATAGTTGGCCGCTGATTGCAAGAAGCACTGAACTTCTCTTCTGGAATGAATAAAATTGCAACTTCCCCATTCACTCTCTCCAGTATCTTTATTATCGTATTCATATAATGGAGTTCCATCATATAATTTCAGTCCATATCCATCTACTGCAAAATGAACTGGCACAAAATCCATAATGACTCCAATCCCTGCCTGATGCATCATATCGACAAATTTCATTAATTTATCTGGAGTTCCATAACGTTTCGTTGGTGCAAAAAATCCAGTGTTTTGGTATCCCCATGATCCATCAAATGGATGTTCTGACAATGGCATTAATTCTACATGGGTATAATTATTTTGTTTTAGATATGGAACGAGCATCTTGGCAATCTCATCATACTGATACCAGCCATTCTCATCTTTCTTATTCATTCTCCATGAACCCATATGCATCTCATAGATATTGATGGCATCTTCCATTCCGACACTTCTCATCTGCATCCATGATCTGTCATTGAATCTGTATGTTGTGATATCTCTGATAATAGAACATGCCCCCGGTCTTAGTTCCATCTCAAATCCATAGGGATCACAATGTTCCTGCCGGTTTCCATCTGGTCCGTAGATGCAGTATTTGTACATCTGACCCTCTTTAGCTTTGTCGGAGTAGAATAAAAAGAAACCACTTTGTGCGTCTTGTTCCATAAATTCTTCATTCCAGTTATTAAACTCCCCAATGATCGATATCCTGGAGGCTCTTGGTGCATAGGTTACAAAACGAATCTTATCACCGTCTTTATGTGCACCCATATAACGATATGCATCAAATAATTTTCCATCATAAAAATCTTGCCGGTTCATGTTTGTGCCTCCTTTTATCATACAACTGTTGTTTTTCATTCATATGTATATTATAATAAATGTATGTGTATACAACAACCACCAAAATAGTGTTTTTGGTGGTTATCGAACATTTTTCATTGTTTTGTAGATTATCTTTTTTATATGATTTTAAAGGAGTTTTTGATATGGTAGAGAAGAAAACTGATCGTCGTATTTTGAAAACAAAACGTGCGCTCAGAGAGAGCCTGCTTTATTTATTAAAAGAACAGCCAATACAGAAAATATCCGTTTCCCGTTTGTGTGAGAAATCGGATATTAACCGCAGTACATTTTATACGTATTATTCCAGTCCGATGGATCTTCTGGAGTCGATTGAAGATGAGATTTTAAATACTCTAGAAGAAGATATGATCCAGTTTGAGAAGGAAAATTCAATTTCACAGTTGATGAATTCTATTATCTTTTATATCAGTGAGCATAAGCAGTTGGTAAGATTGTTGTTCTCAGACCATGGTGATCCAGGATTTCAGAATAAACTTCTGCTTGCCACCCAACACTGGACCATGCCAATGTGGCAGAGCCGCCGGCCTGATTACGATGCGGAGGCTTTGTCTTCTTTGCATATTTATATTGTGAGCGGATGCATGGCTCTGATCCGACAGTGGATCACGGGTGGTTTTAAAGAGTCTGAGGAGGAAATTTCATCAATGTTGGAGAAGTTGTCCGCTTCTACTTCGGCTGGATTTTTGCAAGGGAAATAAATAAAATGGATTTTCATAATACATGCTGCTATTATAATCATCGATTTTTTTCACTTAAAAATGAATTATAAACTTTGAACAATGCATCAATTACTGATCAATTACAAATTCATCTAATACTTCCTGCAGTCTTTCAAAGAACATACTAGCATGATATCCATCTGCGGATGCATGAGATATCGTCAAAGCAGCAGACAGCTTTCTTCTGCCCTCTTCTTCCACATATTTTCCAAATGTAATGATCGGAAATAGATTTGGTCTTCCAGTTGGCACCCATGTGCTGTAGCCTGTGAAATCCATCCATGGCACACAGGAGATACAAAAAAAGTTTGACGGCTGCCCTTCTTTTCCTTTGGGTCCTTTGACATCTTTGTATGTTTCCATATCATTTATAATGTTTTGATAGCATGTCTGAAAATCATCATCATAATAAGACCAGATGTCTGAAAATGTATGATCATCTTTGTGAAAGATCGTAAAGTTTGGATGCATCACATCAAAATAACCAGGTCTTCCTTCCTGATCGACTCCCATTTTAAATTCTCTTTTCTCATTAACAACTTTTCCTGTGCAGTAAATAAATGCCGGATAAAACTTTAATCCACATTTTTTGACCTGCTGATACAGATTTTCCACATCTAGACGTACTGTAACAGTATAACCGCATGGTATCATCTGCATATAATATTCAAAATGTTTCTGTCGTTCCCATTTTTCTGGGTCTAGTAAATAAAACATGTCAGACACCTCCTTTTTTAGCTTTCGATATCAAATCATTTCATATCCACCTAAAACTACCGGCATTTTCAATACTTCCAATACTCTCTCAAGCAATACTCCTTCTCTGTTTGGATAATCAAATCCATAACTTGCCTTGATCGCCTGTGTGATAAACTGCACACCCTTATCCAGTGCGATTGGCAGACTGTCTCCGTCTAACAGGCTTCCTATCATAACAGAAGTATAAGCATCTCCTGTTCCCGGATAAAATGTTGGGATATAACGGCATTTTATCTTCCAATATGTATTACAAGTTCTATCGTAAGCGATCACATTAGAATCTTTATCTTTCTCTTTATCTGGAACACTTGTCACAACAATGATATCTGGTCCCATATCAGACAAACGTTTTACCCATTCTTTGATCTCTTCATCGGTTGTTGTCTGTTTGTATTCTTCCCCTAATAAAAGACTTACTTCTGTAAAATTGGGTGTAATAATGTCAGCTTTTGTTACCAGACGTTTCATTCCTTCAACTAATCCTTGATCCATCGTTGAATACAAGTTTCCATTATCTCCAAGGACTGGATCGATCACAACCATATTATCCTCTGTTCCAAAATCATCAATAAATCCGGAAACGATCTCAATCTGACGTTCAGATCCTAAGAATCCAGAATAAATACAGTCAAAATCGATATTTAGCTCTTTCCAATGATCGATATAGTCCTGCATATGATCTGTAAAGTCTACAAAACTAAAGGTATCAAATCCCCCAGTATGATTGGAAAGGATCGCTGTCGGCAATGGACAGACCTGCACTCCCATGGATGAAAGGATGGGAATGATCGCTGTCAACGAAGCTCTTCCAAAACCAGACAGATCATGAATTGCTGCCACTCTTTTTACACTATGCTTCATTTTGTTTCTCCTTTTTATAATCCGATCATTGTACTATTTTAAACGGAACGTCAGGATTCCTTTGTAATCGATCACATGGATCGCTTCATCTTTTTTCATCTGTTCCATCATCGCTTCTGGATCTTTCACATCTCTGCTTTCTAAGAATCCTCGTACTTCAAACTGATTCATAGGATGTCTTCCGATAATGGATTTAACCGCTTCATAGTCATCTTCAATCTCACTGAAAAATGCACCAGAACTCATCATCTCAATCGAAATACCACCAAGTGTCTCAACCGCATATCGCATGCGTTCTTCAGATACGACATTCACATCTGCTTCTGCTGGCGGACGAACTGGTGTATTTAAGTATAGTCTGTCATATTTTAATTCTTTTAATAATTCTTGAAACTTAAGAATAGACTGCTCATCATCGTTGATCCCATCAACTAGCATGATCTCCAACCAAAGTTCTCCTTCATACATGTGAGTGAACTTTTTGAGACCTTCAAATTCTTCTTCAAATTTGATCGTTCCATAAGGTCGGTCGATCTTCTTGGAAATTTCCTGATTATAAGCATCCAAAGATGGCAATACCATATCAGCATGGCATAATTCTTCTCTGACTTGTGGATCAGAAAGCAACGCACCATTTGTGATCACTGCGACTGGCTTGTCTGTTAATGCTTTCAGAGCAACTACTAATTCACCAAGATTTGCTGCTAAAGTAGGTTCTCCTTCTCCAACGACCGTTACGATATCAAATTTATCAGAGTCTTTGAGATACTGTTTAAATTCCGCTATGATATCTTCTGTTTTATAAAATTCCTGACGTTTATTTGTCATTTTATCGGTTCTTCCTAATTGACAGTAGATGCAGGAATAGTTACATGTCTTCTTAGGCAGTGGACTGATACCTAAGGATCTTCCTAGTCTTCTGGATGGGATCGGACCAAATACATATTTAAAATCATTCATATTGATATTTCCTTTTCCTATTATTTTTGTATAATTCTTATTATACGGCACGTATACAAAATTTGTCTATATGAATTGTTCTTTGAAAACTCCTGAAATTTAATTTCTATGGGTTTTCTTTCTATAACTCTTGCGTTACAATAGTATAAAATAAACAGGAGGATATTAAGTAATTCAATGAAAAAAGATAAAAACATTCTGGTTGTTATGCCAGTAAAAGACGAACATAAAAAAACATTAGAACAACATTCTCAAGGCAATAAATTTATATACAGTTCATACGATAATGTAACTCAGGAAATGGTACAGGAAGCAAATGTGATCATTGGAAATGTAGATCCATTTTACTTACAGGAAGCAAAAAACTTAGAATGGCTGCAGCTTAATTCAGCAGGGGCTGATCCTTATGTGAAGAAAGGCGTGCTTCCTGAAGATGTAATATTGACGAATGCTACAGGAGCCTATGGACCAAGCGTTGCAGAACATATGCTGGCAGTCTTATTTTCCCTACAAAAGAAATTACATCTATACAGAGATAACCAAAATCAATGTGAATGGCAAGATGAAGGAGGTGTCATGTCCTTATGCGGAGGAACACTTCTGATCGTGGGACTCGGTGACATCGGATTATACTTTGCAAGATTAATGAAAAATTTTGACTACCATATCATCGGAATCAAACGAAGACCAGGGCAGGTACCGCAAGATATCGATGAACTCCATACCATGGATGATCTGGATAAATTGCTGCCCAAAGCAGATGTTGTATTATCTGTACTTCCAGATTCTAAAGCAACACGAAATATCTTCAATAAAGATCGTTTTGAAAAAATGAAGAACACCTCAATCTTGCTAAATGCTGGCAGAGGCAGTGCAGTTAATACAGAGGATCTTTGCGAAGCATTGATCCAAGGACAGATTTATGGAGCAGGACTGGATGTTACAGACCCAGAACCGCTGCAGACGCAACATAAATTATGGAACGTAGAAAATGTGATCATAACTCCACACGTAGCCGGAGATTTTCATCATCCTGCAACTTTATATCGAATCGTAGATATTATAGCTGGAAACCTGCAAAGGTATCTGGAAGGAGAACAATTGACGAATATTGTTGATACTACAACTGGATGTAAACTCTGATTGATAGTGTTGCATGTATGAGTCAGAAAGAACAAGAGAAGAAATATTTATAAGAATAAAGGGTGACACTCAACATACACACCACTTAAGTTTTCCAATCTTGTAATTGTCCACACTTTAGACTTCTGGTATATGATAAAAAATAAATAAGCAACCGAAAACGCAGCATTGGAATTTTGCCATATTTTGAACAAATTCGCAGCCCAATTGGACGAGTGTCTGAGCTTCAAAGACTTTTGTCTGAAACAAAACTTCAGAGCGAGTTCTCGTAGGAAATTGGGCGGATAAGCGATTTGTTCAAAATGTGAGCAAAATTCCACCGCTGCGTTTTCGGTTGCTTATTTATTTTTTATCATATACTGAAAGACTACAGTTGGCCAACTTACAAAATTAAAATTTACAGTAAATTATCAGCTAATTCTTCCATAGTCTTAATATTCTCATCATTCATCGTAGATTTGATCGTTACAACTGGATCTACCATCTCGATATTCTTAAATCCTTCTACGATACCTTTCATGATTTTTGCTGCCATTGGTGCCCATGATCCATTTTCCATAAATGCAACTTTACGTTTCTGATAGTTCTTAGCTTTTAAGTGATGTAAAAAGTCTTCCATGCATGGGAAGATTCCTGCATCGTATGTTGCTGCTGCCAGTACCAGTCTGTCATAGCGGAATGCATCTTCGATCACTTCTGCCATATCATCTCTGGAAAGGTCTGCTACTACAACTTTTGGAGCTCCTTTTGCTTCTAAGATTTCTGCTAATTTCTTTGCTGCAGCTGCTGTATTTCCATGGATAGATGCGTATGCGATCAGGATTCCTTCGTTCTCTGGCTCATATTTGCTCCATGTGTCGTATAATCCGATATAATATCCAAGGTTTTCTTTTAAGATTGGTCCGTGTAATGGACAGATGATCTCAATATCTAATCCTGCGGCTTTCTTTAAGAGATTCTGTACCTGTACTCCGTATTTACCACAGATATTGAAATAATAACGTCTTGCTTCACATGCCCAATCTTCATCTGCATCTAAAGCTCCGAATTTACCAAATCCATCTGCTGAGAATAAGATTTTCTCTGATGTTTCATATGCTACCATAACTTCTGGCCAGTGAACCATTGGCGCCATAACGAACTGTAATGTATGAGATCCAAGAGATAATGTATCTCCTTCTTTTACTACGACTTTACGTCCTTCTAGATCAAATGTAAAGAACTGAGGGATCATATTAAATGTCTTAGCATTACCTACAACCTTAGCTTCTGGATATTTTTCTGCTAATACCTGTAAGCTTGCAGCATGGTCTGGTTCCATATGAGATACTACAATGTAATCTACGTTTCTTCCATCTAATGCTTCTTCTAAGTTTACAAGCCATTCATCTGTCTTGCGTGCATCCACAGTATCCATAACAGCTACTTTCTCATCTAAGATCACATAAGAGTTATAAGAAACACCATTTGGTACTACATACTGGCTCTCAAATAAGTCAATGTCATGATCGTCTACACCAATATATTTTACTGAATCTGTAACTTTAATATCCTTCATTGTCTTACCTCCAAAATTAAATTCATTTTGCTTTTTCAACTTTTCTTACTATAACATAGTTTTGCCAAAATATCTACTAGTAATAGTTACTATTTCTAATACAATTTCTTTTCAGATACAAAGATCCCCAAAACAAAACTTCAATCTTGCTCCAGGGATTCTTTATCATCTCTTTGGATGCTTCATGCAACTCTGATTATCTATGCATTGAGAAGCTATCCATATCATAACGTTTTAAGTTGTCTGTGATCTTGCGATCATCTGCGGATTTGATCATTGTTTCTCTGACTTTACGAGCTTTGATGATCTCTTCGTTACGGCTTGGTCCACCAACGCATCCGCCTTCGCATGCCATACCTTCGATGAAGTCTTCTGGTAATCTTCCTCTCTGTAAGAACATTAAAGCTTTCTTACATTCTGCTGCACCGTTAGCTTTGCATACTTTGATATCTTCGTTCTGTTCTGTCTCTTTCATGTATTCTAATACAGAATCTGTTACTCCACCAGAGTTTCCATAGAATTTACCGAAGATCGTAGAATCCTGATATGTATTCTCTGCTGGTTCTAATTCTACGTCTTTTGCTTTCATAATTGCTAAGATCTCGTTGTAGTTTAATGCATAATCTGCATTTCCTTCGATCTTCTGGTCTGCCACTTCTGACTTCTTGGCTACACATGGTCCAACAAATACTGTAACTGCATCTGGATCTTTTGCTTTGATCATTCTTGATACTGCACACATTGGAGATACTGTTGTAGAAATAAGATCTGCAAGATCTGGATAATGTTTGCGGATCATATTTACGAATCCTGGGCAACATGAAGTTGTTCTCTTCTCACCATTTCTGTAAGCTTCTAACCATTCTTCTGCTTCGCTGCATGTTGTCATATCTCCACCTAAACCTGCTTCGATAAGATCTTCAAATCCAGCTTTCTTTACTGCCTGTCTCCAGCTTTCCATTGTAATGTCTTTTCCGAACTGTCCTTCTGTTGCTGGTGCAAGGATCGCATAGACTTTCTTACCTGCTTTTAAGTCTGCGATTACATTTGTGATCCATGTCTTTGTTCCGATCGCACCGAATGGACATTTTGCTGCACACTGTCCGCAACGGATACATTTTTCTTCATCGATCACTGATACTCCGTATTCATCATAAGAAATTGCGTCTACTGGACAGCTGTCTTTACATGGTCTTGATACATGAGCGATCGCATTGTATGGACAGGCTTTCGCACACATACCACATTCTTTACATTTCTGAGAATCGATTCTTGATCTTGTATGTCCTGGTTCGATTGCTCCGAAACGACATGCTTTGATACAGTCTTTTCCAAGACAGTTCTGACAGTTGTTTGTTACAACATAGCTTGAGATTGGACAGTCTGCACATGCAGATTTGATCACCTGCACGATATTTCCATCGTCTTCTGCTCCTGGAGCTTTTCCCTCTGCTAAACGGATTCTCTGTCTTACGATTTCTCTCTCTTTGTAGATGCAGCAACGGAATGTTGGTTCTGGTCCTTCGATCATCTTCTCTGGGATCAGATCTCTTTCTTCTTCTAAAGTCCCTTCAAACGATGCCTTTGCTACGAAATACAGTACATCTTTTTTCAGATTCTGAATGCTTGTTACATCATACATAATAGTTTACCCTTCCTTATAAAACACTTAACTAAAACACCCTAGATATTGTTATTTTTTTATCTATGTGCATTATAACAAATATTTTCTTTTTTCTCTACAATGCTTAAAGAAAAGTACAAAAAATATGCAATTTTTTTAAAATTGTACAATTAACATTTTCTTAACGATGACTCTGTCCGTATATTGCATACAATTATTGTTAAAAGAAAGACATAATTGTCTGAAAATTTTTATCATTATAACTTAAAGTTATGGCAAACTATTATTTTTATGTATTTCACAAGCCTTATTCTATCTGTTATTGTATAGCTTATCGATAGAAAATTATTAGACTTATATAAATGGAAAGGATAGATTTATGAGACCATACAGATATGATATTGTTGGTAGTTTTTTAAGACCAGATTATTTAAAAGATGCACGTGCTGAATATGCAGAAGGAACTTTATCTGCAGACCAGTTGCGTGAAGTTGAAGATAAAGCGATCAAAGAGTTAGTTGAAAAAGAGAAAGCTGTTGGATTAAAAGCAGTTACTGACGGAGAGTTAAGACGTCGCTATTGGCATCTTGATTTCCTTGCTTCTTTAGTCGGAGTCGAGGAGATCAAAGCTGATCACTGGTCTGTTGCTTTTAAGGGACATCAGCCAAAAGCCGCAACTCTTGAGATTGTTGACAAAATTGATTTTGATGAAAACAGTGAATTCTTAGATCATTTCTCTTACTTGAAAGAAATTGCTGGGGATGTTGACTGCAAGATGACAATTCCTTCTCCTGCAATGCTTCATCTGATCTGTTGTGTTCGTGGGAGCGAAACTTACAAAGCGATCGATCGTTATAAAAATGAAGATGATCTGTATCATGAGATTGCTCTTGCTTATCAAAAAGCGATCAAAGCATTTTATGCTCGTGGATGCCGTTATTTACAGTTTGATGATACATCTTGGGGAGAATTCTGTGACCAGAGCAAACGTGATGATTATGCAAGCCGTGGGCTTGATCTTGACCAGATTGCAAAAAATTATGTGAAGATGATTAATGAAGCTTTAGAAGCAAAACCTGAGGATATGACGATCACAATGCATATCTGCCGTGGTAACTTCCGTTCTACATGGTTCTCTTCTGGTGGATATGAACCAGTAGCTGAGACTTTATTCGGTGGATGTAAGATCGATGGTTTCTTCTTAGAGTATGATAGTGACCGTTCCGGTGATTTCAAACCATTACGTTTTATCAAAGATCAGAAAGTTGTGTTAGGTCTTGTTACTTCTAAAGATCCAGAACTTGAAGATAAAACTGAGATTAAAGAACGTATTAAAGAGGCTGCTCAGTATGTTGCACTTGACCAGCTTTGCTTAAGTCCTCAGTGTGGTTTCTCTTCTACAGAAGAAGGAAATATCTTAACTGATGAAGATCAGTGGAAGAAGATGACTCTTATTAAGGAGATTGCTGAGGAAGTTTGGGGATAGGATATCCGTGATACATATTTCATAATAATATAGTAAATAAAAGAATCCGGCATTACATTTTTGTGTTTGCCGGATTTTTTTATATCCAATTTTCATCTATTTCTTTTTTCAACTGGCAAAACATATCATAAAATTTTTCTTTTGCCTGTGAAATAATTGATAATGCGATATTCTGATTATAAGAATGTGTTACATTTCTATCCAAATAAGTGCTTTCTATTATAACATACTCTCTTATATTTTTTTGTAAAAAATCAAAGAAAAAGCCTCTGGATACTAAATCCAGAGACTTAAAAGTGCTATTATTTACGTTTTTTATAATTGCGTTCTTCTTATTTTACGTTGAAGGCTTTAATTCCAGGATATACGGCACTGTCTCCTAAAGCTTCTTCGATTCTTAATAACTGGTTGTATTTCGCAACACGTTCTGATCTTGAAGGTGCTCCTGTCTTGATCTGACATGTATTTAATGCGACGGCTAAGTCTGCGATCGTTGTATCTGCTGTTTCTCCAGAACGATGAGATGTTACAGCTGTGTATCCAGCTTTGTGTGCCATCTTGATCGCTTCTAATGTTTCAGAGATAGATCCGATCTGGTTTAATTTGATCAGGATAGAGTTTCCTGCTCCCATTTCGATTCCTTTGGAAAGTCTTTCTGTATTTGTTACAAATAAGTCATCTCCTACTAACTGTACTTTATCTCCAAGTCTTTCTGTCAGTTTCTTCCATCCTTCCCAGTCTTCTTCATCTAATCCATCTTCGATCGAGATGATTGGATATTTCTCACATAATGCAGCCCAGTGCTCGATCAGTTCTTCTGCTGTATATTCTGTTCCTGCTTTTGGCAGTTTGTAATATCCTTTACCTTTTTCACTCTTCCATTCTGAAGATGCAGCGTCCATAGCGATCTTGAAGTCTTTTCCTGGTTCGTATCCTGCTTTTTTCACTGCTTCTAAGATTGTTTCGATGGCTTCTTCATCTGATTTTAATGCTGGCGCAAATCCACCTTCATCACCTACGGATGTAGCAAGTCCTCTTTCTTTTAAGATTGCTGCTAATGCATGGAATACTTCAGCACACCATCTTAAACATTCTTTGAATGATGGAGCTCCAACTGGCATGATCATGAATTCCTGTACATCAAGTCCTGATGATAATGCATGACATCCACCATTTACGATGTTCATCATTGGCACTGGAAGTCTGTTTCCTGACACCCCACCTAAAAATCTGTATAAAGGTACTTCAAGAGATGTAGCTGCTGCTCTTGCTACTGCGATAGATACAGCTAAGATTGCATTTGCTCCGAAGTTTGATTTATCTTTTGTTCCATCTGCATCAATCATTGCTTTATCTACTGCATATGTATCAGAAGCGTCTAATCCGATGATTGCTTCACTGATCTTTGTATTGATATTTTCTACGGCTTTTGTAACACCTTTTCCTAAATATCTTTCTTTATCTCCATCTCTTAATTCCAGTGCTTCAAATTCTCCTGTCGATGCACCACTTGGAGCTGTTCCTCTTGCGACTGTTCCGTCTACCAATGTGATCTCAGCCTCAACTGTTGGATTTCCTCTGGAATCTAAGATTTCTCTTCCGACTACTTTTTCAATTTCTAAATAATTCATTTTCGATTGTGACTCCTTTCCCTATACATAGCAGTACTCCTCGCTGGAAGAAGGGTAAGCTTCCAGTTTGAGATCGTTTTGTTGCAGGTGTCGATCTCAATCGAGGAGTCCACATGATTCATTCACGTTTTTAGTTAGTGTTGTCTAACTGTTATTTATGATACTAGATTTGGATGGAAAAATCAATGGGGATATATGATAATAATTATCATATATCCCCTCAGACTGTAGACAAAGTCCCGGTATTTGCCGGAACTTTTACTATGAGCACTG
>JAHZAT010000058.1 GCA_019423795.1 Clostridiales bacterium | reverse complement strand
AATTGTGGTAGTTATTGGGCTGCTTAAGAATCGGAAGAAGAAATTTTAATTTGTATAACAGAAATGTATCGAGTATTCATAAAAACATAAAAAAAGATAGAGGTACGAAAAACGAATTCCATTGACGGATTTTTTGCAAAACGCTGATCCGCCAACACTCCTGCACAACTCACTGCGTTCAAACAGTGCCCGTGTTGGCTGCGATTTTGCAAAAAATCCTATGGAATTCTATCATTTCGTACCTCTATCTTTTTTTATGTTTTTATGAATACCTGAGGACATTCTCGTATAAAATTAAGAATTTTCAAACGGAAGGGTGTGTATGTTAAACGATATTGGTTTTCAATTTTTGTAGTGGTAGACAGATGTTTATTATATTCCAAAATATCTCGCTAAATCGGTGCTTTAAAAGTCTTTTTACATTCTGTTAACAAATACAAAAATTATCAACCAATACCGTATAACATACACACTGTGTTGTGGTTTGAATAGCCTTTCTGACTCATACATGCAACACTACCTACAAATCACAATTTTGTGTTATACTATATACAACAAAAAGCAAAGGAGGCCGAATCTATGAGAATGTATGATCTGATACTAAAAAAGAGACAAGGGAAACCTTTGACGAAAGATGAGATTCAATGGATGATCCGTGAATACACAGATGGCAGGATACCGGATTATCAGATGTCAGCTTTGTTGATGGCGATCTGTTTTCAAGGGCTTGATAAAGAAGAAACTTATGAGCTTACGATGGCAATGGCGCGAAGTGGTGAGATGCTTGATCTGTCTCAGATTCAGGGAATCAAGGTTGATAAGCATAGTACGGGAGGGGTTGGAGATAAGACTTCTTTGGCGTTGACACCGATTGTTGCTTCGCTTGGAATCCCGGTTGCTAAGATGTCTGGGCGTGGACTTGGTCATACTGGGGGTACGATCGATAAACTGGAGAGTATTCCAGGTTTTTCAACACAGCTTGAAGATGATGCGTTTGAAGAACAAGTGAATTCAATTGGTATTTCAATCATGGGGCAGACGAAGGATCTTGCGCCGGCAGATAAATTGTTGTATGCATTGCGGGATGTGACAGCAACGGTGGATCAGATTTCTTTGATCGCAAGCAGTATTATGAGTAAGAAGCTGGCAGCAGGAGCAGATGCAATCTTGTTGGATGTAAAGACCGGAAGCGGTGCATTTATGAAAGAAGAGTCGGATGCGATACAACTTGCCAAAGAGATGGTAGAAATCGGAA
Organism: Clostridiales bacterium; assembly: GCA_019423795.1. Classification (GTDB taxonomy): domain Bacteria; phylum Bacillota; class Clostridia; order Lachnospirales; family Lachnospiraceae; genus Anaerostipes. The sequence continues at coordinate 14,364 of JAHZAT010000058.1, read as the reverse complement.
AGAGTGCTGGAAGGAAGATGACGGCTGTGATCACGAATATGGATGAACCTCTTGGAATGGCAGTTGGAAATATTCTGGAAGTCAAAGAAGCGATCGACACATTAAAAGGCAATGGACCAGATGATTTTGTGGAGCTTATTGAGACATTGGCTTCGCATATGCTGATCCTTGGCGGTGCAGTAAAGGATTTTGATGAAGGACTTATGAGAGTCCGGGAATCTATTCAAAGTGGGAAAGCATTGGATAAATTCAAACAATTTGTTGCTGCACAAGGTGGTGATACGAAATACATCGATCATCCAGAGTTATTTGAACAGGCAAATATTATAGAAGAAATACGATCAGAACAAGATGGATTTGTCGGAAGTATTGATGCGCAGGAAATGGGAATCTGCTCTTTGATCCTTGGTGGAGGAAGAGAAACGAAGGAAAGTGTGATCGATCCAACGGTTGGACTTGTTTTCTCAAAGAAGGTTGCGGATCCTGTGAAGAAAGGCGATGTGCTTGCAACGATTTATGGAAATGATGAAGAAAAAGTAAAACAGGCAGTTCTTCATTTTAAAGAAAACTACCATATAATAGAAGAAAAACCAACGAAACCGATAATGATCCGGGAAGTATTATCTTAAATCTATTTGCATAAAATGATAAAAAGGATAGAGATCCATGAAACAAAGAATCTGGATATTTATTTTTGGTATTATTTTATGTGTGATTTTGACAGGATGTATCAAAAAGGATGAACAAGGGAAAAAACAGAAGGTTGTATATGTTGTCTGTAGAAGAAGTGTGATCCCGGTACAATTAGGCAAACTGATCGATGAACAAAAGAGGGAAGCATTTCATTTTACATATACAACAGGTGGTTTTACTTATTATGTGATCGGATATGGAAGGCAGCCGGGGAGCGGCTATAAGATCAAGGTTAGAGAATTTAGTGCAGACCGGACACATATTTATATTGATACGATACTGACAGGGGTTACAAAAGAGCACCAGAAGCATGGAAAATCTTATCCATATATTGTACTAAAAAGCCAGTTTTACGAAAAAGATGTGATTTTTCACTAAAATTATAAAAAGTTTAGAATAGTTTTATTGATTTATAAAATCAGAAAACATATAATGGTGCTTATGAATCAAAGGAGGAGCTGACATTTGAATAATCAACAGAATAATAAGAATGATAAAAATGATAAAGATAACAAGAAGAAAAACGCGAAGATTCTTGCAATCTTCCTGATCGTTTCAATTCTTGGTACTTTCTTTTTTAATTCGATTTTAACAAAATGGAGAAACGGAACGGAGAAAACGATTTCGTACAATAAATTTGTCACAATGCTTGATAAAGATCAGGTAAAAAGTGTAAAGGTTACAGACAGCCAGTTGAAAGTGACACCAAAGAACGAGGGAAATCCTTTTTACAAGACAACATATACGGTACAGAGGATCAGCGGAGATTATGAACTGGTGAATCGTCTGATCAAGAGTAAGATCGCATTTGAACAGGAACCAGAAGATCCGATGGATACTTTCTTATCGATATTAATCAGTTTGATCCCTACGATCGTGATCTTTGGATTCCTTGTCATGATGATGCGAAGAAGCAGCGGAATGATGGGGGTTGGAAAGTCCAATGCGAAGGTATATGTTGAGAAGAAGACAGGAGTGACATTTGCAGATGTTGCGGGACAGGGAGAAGCGAAGGAAACACTGACAGAGATGGTAGATTTTCTTCATCACCCAGAACGATACACAGAGATTGGTGCGAAGCTGCCAAAAGGTGCATTGCTTGTAGGACCTCCGGGTACTGGTAAGACATTGCTTGCCAAAGCAGTAGCAGGAGAAGCAGGAGTTCCATTCTTTTCACTTTCTGGCTCTGACTTTGTAGAGATGTTTGTCGGAGTCGGAGCATCCAGAGTTCGTGACTTGTTTAAACAGGCACAGCAGATGGCACCATGTATTATTTTTATTGATGAGATCGACGCTATTGGTAAGAGTCGTGATAATGGAATGCATGGTGGAGGAAATGATGAACGTGAACAGACATTGAATGCTTTACTTGCAGAGATGGATGGATTTGATACATCCAAAGGTATCATTATTCTTGCAGCAACAAACCGTCCAGAAGTCTTAGACAAAGCCCTTCTTCGTCCAGGACGTTTTGACCGTCGTGTTATTGTAGAACGCCCAGATTTAAAGGGAAGAATTGAGACATTAAAAGTACATGCCAAAGATGTGAAGATGGATGAGACCGTTGATTTTGAAGAAATCGCACTGGCAACCAGTGGAGCTGTTGGATCTGATCTTGCCAATATGATCAACGAAGCAGCACTTGGAGCTGTCAAGGCAGGAAGAAAGGCTGTTTCACAGAAAGACTTATTTGAAGCAGTGGAAGTTGTCATTGCTGGTAAAGAGAAGAAGGACAGAATTCTTGGCGATGAAGAGAAACACATTGTTGCATACCATGAAGTCGGACATGCACTGGTTATGGCATTGCAAAAAGAATCAGAACCAGTACAGAAGATCACCATCGTACCTCGTACCATGGGGGCACTTGGATATACAATGCAGCGTCCAGAAGAAGAAAAATACTTAAATAAGAAGGATGAGATGTTAGCAGACCTTGTCTCATTCTTCGGTGGACGTGCGGCAGAAGAAGTGAAGTTTAACTCTGTCACAACAGGAGCATCCAATGATATTGAGCGTGCCACAGCGATCGCAAGAGCGATGGTAACACAGTATGGTATGTCCGATGAATTTGGATTGATCGGTTTAGAGTCCATTACAAACCGATATTTAGATGGACGTGCAGTTATGAACTGTGCAGAGACAACAGCAGCGAAAGTCGATGAAGTTGTCATGAAGATGTTAAAAGAAGCTTACGCCAAAGCAGTCACATACATTCGTGAAAATATGGACATTCTTGACGAAGCAGCAGAGTTTTTGATCCAGCGTGAGACGATCACAGGAAAAGAATTCATGGAAATCTTCAACAAATACAAGAATCCAGTAGAAGAGTCTGATAAAAATGTATCAGAGACAGCTGAAAATGATGCAGAAATTTCAGAAGCAGAGGTAAAAACAGATTCTGAGATCAAGACAGAAGAAGAAAATACATCGACATATAATACTGGATATGCCCAGTGGGTGGAAGATGATGACGATGAAGAATAATCTGTCAGAGTCAGTGAACAAAATAAAATAGCGAAAAGCATAAAAATGCGGAGACGATCGATTAAACGAATGTCTCCGCATTTTTCCATATAGCTGATATAAAAGGATGCCAAAGGTAAAAAACACATTCTATCCTCAGCAGGTCTTGTTACGGCCTTAATCCCATTCCACCTTCTAAGGTAAGTGTTTCTCCATTCATATATTTGAAATCAGGCGAAGTTAACTGAACGCATACTCTTCCGATTTCTTTCTCAACATCTCCATAATGTCCTGCAGGAGGCATTTTAACATTAGCTTCAAAGGCTTCAGGATAAGTCTGCTGGAAATTTTCAAGCTGTGCTGTCCATGCGAGTGGACAAATGATATTAGTATTGATGCCGTCAGGACCCCATTCATTTGCGGCAACTCTGGTAAGACCACGGATTCCTTCTTTTGCTGCAGCATAAGCACATTGACCATAGTTTCCAAATAATCCGGCACCGGATGCAAAGTTAATGACAGAGCCCTTTGCTTCTTTCAAATGAGGGTAACATGCTTTCATATAGTAAAATGCAGCATAAAGACCGGAATAAAGTGCGAGATCAAATTGTTCAGTCGTATGATCAGCTAAAGTAACTCCAGAAGCAGATGCCTGTGCATTATTGATCAGGACATCGATCCGTCCGAATTTGGCGATTGTTTCATCAATGACATTCTGCACGACTGTCTCGTTGTCAGCATCGGCACTTACATCAGCTTGGACTGGTAGAACTTCGATATTGTATAATCTCTCGAGTTCCTCTTTGGCATCGGCAAGTTTCTGTTTATTTCTTCCTGTAATAACGAGGTTTGCACCTTCCTTTGCGTATGCAGTTGCAATTCCATAACCAATAGACCCACAGCTTCCATCTTTTAATACAGATCTTCCGCCACCAGTGATGATGGCTGTTTTACCTTTTAAAAATCCCATAAGTTTTACCTTCCATTATTAAGTGATGAGACAATCATAACAGACAAATTATGTGAAATCAAGGAACAATTTCATTAATTATCTGACAATTATGTTAATTTATTAATTAACGAAAAGATTCCGATCCAGAATGAACTAAATTTGGAACAACATAAAAAAATCTGCATTTTACAGAAAAAAGAAAGAAATAAAAAGAAAACCGCAGAAAAACAAATAGAAAACGAGCGATTTCTGACAGAAAATTCACAAAGAATAAATAAAAACTATCGATAATATAAAATTCATAGATGGAATCTTACGATATAAAACTTAAAATTCTGTATACAATATTCAAACATTAGTAAAACTGCACAAAAAACAGACGATCTCTTTGGAAACAAAGCTTAAAATCTGTGAAATAGAACTAAAATGTTTGAAATCAACAAAAAATGATTGACTAAAACATAACAGTGTATTAAAATAAAGACATCAAATAAAGAAAGCGCTTTTTGATAGAGTAATTAAAAGATAAAAGGTTATTTAAGGAATTATGTAATCAACATTTTGGAGGTAAAAATATGAAGGCGATTGTAAGATATGGACAGGCATTTGGTGGTTATACAATGAGAGACGTTCCAGAACCAACATGTGGACCAGAAGACATTATCTTAGAGATCAAAGCAGCAGCAATTTGTGGAGCTGATATGAAACACTGGAGAGTTGATAATGGATCTGATGAATTCAACTCAATCCGTGGACATGAGTTTGCAGGAGAGATCGTTCAGGTTGGAGAAAAAGTAACAGATTGGAAAGTAGGACAGAGAGTTGTTTCTGATAACAGTGCTCACGTATGTGGTGTCTGCCCAGCTTGCGAAATGGGAGATTTCCTTTGCTGTGAAGAAAAAGTTAACCTTGGATTAGATAATAACACATGGGGTGGAGGATTCTCAAAATACTGCAAGATTCCTGGAGAAATCTTAAGAATCCACAAACATGCGATCTGGGAGATTCCAGAAGGTGTTAAATATGAAGAAGCAGCAGTACTTGATCCTATCTGTAACGCATACAAAGCAGTAGCTCAGCAGTCTCACCTGATCCCAGGACAGGACGTTGTAGTATTCGGTACTGGACCACTTGGATTATTCTCAGTACAGATCGCAAGATTAATGGGAGCTGTAAACATCGTTATGGTAGGCCTTGATGAAGACGTTGATACTCGTTTCCCAGTTGCTTTAGAAGTTGGAGCTACACACGTAGTTAATGGATCTAAAGAAGATGTTGTAAAACGTTGTACAGAAATCTGCGGAAGAGACAACTTAGGATTAGTGATCGAGTGTTCTGGAGCTAACATCGCATTAAAACAGGCAATCGAAATGACAAGACCAAACGCTGAGATCGTTCGTGTAGGTATGGGATTCAAACCATTAGAATTCTCTATCAACGATATCACATCTTGGAATAAGAGCCTGATCGGTCATATGGCTTATGATTCTACATCTTGGAGAAATGCGATCAGATTACTTGAATCTGGACAGATCAAAGTTCAGCCACTGATCACACATAGATTAGGATTATCTGAATATGAAAAAGGTTTCGATGCTATGGCAGCAAAAGAAGCTATCAAAGTAATCTTCCACTATGATTTTGAAGATTAATCATTATCAGATTTAAAGATAATTAAGCAGTCTATAAAGGAGCAGAGTATGGAACGAAAATTAATGATCGCACCATCTATGGGTTGCTGTGATCTCTTTGATATGGAACGTCAGGTTCGTATCATCGATGAAAAATCAGACTTCTTACATATGGATATCAAAGATGGTGTATATGTACCAAGCTTTGGAATCGGACCAGAATTTCTAGCAGCATTAAAGGACAAAGTTAGTACACCAATGGATGCACATTTAATGATCAAGCATCCACAACAGTACCTTGAAACGTTTGCAAAGGCAGGGGCGGCCTATATTACGCCCCACACAGACTGCATCGAAGGAGATGCTTTCGTAACGATCAACAAGATCAAAGAACTTGGATGTAAAGCGGGAATTGCATTAAATCCATCCGTACCTTTAGAGACGATTGAGTATTATTTACCATTACTTGACAAGGTAACGATCATGATCGTAGACGCAGGTATTTCTGGACAGAAAGTCATTGAACAAACATATGACAAGATACGTAAACTGGTTAAGATACGTGAAGAAAAGGGACTTGATTTCTTAATTGAAGCCGATGGATCCATGAACAGAGATGTCTATCGTCCATTATACGAAGCAGGAGCAGATATGGTAGTCCTAGGACCACCAGCACTGTGGAATAAGGCTGATGACTTCGAAGAAGCATGGGCTATCATGGAAAATGAGCTTGAAAGCGAGCTTAACTAAACAAAGAGAGGAAAAAACAAATGTCAAACAAAAACGCAAATATCGGAGCAAGACTCGACCGTCTGCCAAACTCTGGCTGGCATATCAAAATGTGGTTAGTATCCGCATTCGCATTATTAGTATGCTGGTCAAATGGTATCGGTGGAGCAGTACAGAACGTACTTTTAAATGAGTTACACTGGTTAGAGCCAGGATCAACATTACTGGCTATGTGGGGAACAACTTACACAGCAGGTCAGTTATTCGGAGCATTAGTTGGTGGTCCGATCGGTGATAAGATTGGTCGTAAAAAATCTATCTTATTATATGAAGTGATCCACATCATCGCTATGATCGGTGGAGCAGCAGCACCTAACGTAACAGTATTATATGTATTCCGTTTAATCCAGGGATTTGGATTAGGAGCATTATTAGTCGTATTATTCGCAGCATTTACTGAGTATGTACCTGGTAAGAACCGTGGTGTATGGTCTTCCAGAAACTCATTCATCGGTAACTTTGCTCATCCAATCTGTAATGGTATTGCATTAGTGATCGTTTCTACAGGAGTCAGCATGAACATGAACTGGAGAATCCAGTACATCATCCCTTCTGTATTATCTATCATTGCAAGTATCATTATTTACAACAAATACCCAGAATCTCCACGTTGGTTAGAATCTCAGGGTAGAGTTGAAGAAGCAGATGCTATTATGACATCAATCGAAAAAGAAATTGAAGCATCTACAGGTAAACCATTACCACCAGTTGAAGCAGTTGAAGCAAAAGCAGTTAAAAACTTACCATACTCTGCATTATTTAAAGGTAAATTATTAAAGAGAACAATTTGTGGTTCTTTAGTACTGATCGGTATGAACACAATTCAGTACACACTGATGAACTGGATGCCTTCATTATTAAGTTCATTAGGATATGATACATCACAGTCTCAGTTCATGACAATGTTCGGTCTGTTCGGTGCACCATTCGGAATCTTCCTTGCATCTTTATACATGGATAAAGTACCAAGAAAAGCAACAGGTGTTATCTTACTGATCGCCATGGCTGTTATGGGTATCATTACTTCTAAACAGACAACAATGACAGCACTGATCGCTTCAACATTCGTATTAAATACATTCATCTATATGTATGTATGTTACGCATCAGCAGTATATGTACCAGAAATGTGGCCAACATCTGCAAAATTATCAGGATCTGGATTCTGTAATGCAATGGGTCGTGTAAGTAACATCTTCTTCCCATTCTTAGTTACATCTGTAGCAGCAGGATCTATGGGATCTAACGGTGTATTCGCACTGATCTCTGCAGTAGCAGTGATCATCGCTGTATCAATCGTCGTATTCGGTGTTGAGACAAGAGGAGAATCTGTCGAAGATATCGGTAACGTAGAGTAATCAAATTAGGGAATCCTAAAAATAACTTAACATAAAATATAACAATCAGTAATTGGTGCCCGTCCTTTGTTGGTTGGGCACCAAAACAAAAAAGGAGCATTTGCTATGAAAAATTCAGAAGCAATCTTAGTAACACCAAAACAATTTGAGATTCAGGAATGTGCAGTTCCAGAACCAAAAGATCATGAAATCTTAATGAAAGTTGAATATGTTGGAATGTGTGGATCTGATATTCACGGATTCGAGTTTGGACCATTCATCCCACCTAAAGATCCTAACCAGAAAATCGGTCTTGGACATGAAGTAGCTGGTGAAGTTGTAAAAGTCGGAGCAAAAGTAACAAAATTCAAACCAGGAGATAAAGTACTGATCGAACCTGGTGTACCAGATGATTCTTGTGAATATTGTCGTACAGGACGTTACAACATTTGTCCAGACGTAGATTTCATGGCAACACAGCCTAATTACAAAGGTGCTCTTTGTGAGTACATGACACATCCAGAAGAATGGACATACCATGTACCAGAAGGAATGACAACAATGGAAGCAGCATTAGTAGAGCCAGCAGCAGTTGGTATGCATGCAGCGATCCTTGGAGAAGCAAGATTAGGAAAAAGCATTGTAATCCTTGGAGCAGGAACGATCGGACTTATGGTACTTCAGGCTTGTAAGAGTCTTGGAGCAACAGACATCACAGTTGTAGATGTTATGGACAAACGACTTGACCTTGCAAAAGAACTTGGAGCATCCAGAACGATCAATGGTGCAAAAGAAGACACAGTTGCCCTTCTTCGTTCAGAAGAATTATTCGGAGATCATGGTGTGGAACTTGTATTTGAATGTGCAGGATCTACATTTACAGCAAATCAGGCAGTACAGATCGTAGCTCGTGGTGGAAAGATCATGATGGTAGGAACACAGTCTAAACCAGTTCCGATCGACTTCTTAAAAATCAACCGTGAAGTAACGATCCAGACATCATTCCGTTACTGCAACAATTATCCTCAGACAATTGAAGCAATCAGAAGCGGTAAGTTTAATGTAAAAGATATGGTAACACATGTATATGATTACAAAGATGTACAGCAGGCATTCATGGATGCAATCGATCCAGAAAAGAAAACTGACATGGTAAAAGGTGTTATCAAAGTCGCTGAATAAACAACAACATTTAGAACAAGAAAAGGAGAAATTAAAATGATCGCAGATATCAGATTTTGGGAACAGAAAGCTAGTGAAGGACATTATGCAATCCCTCACTTTAACGTATGGAACGCAGAAATGTTAATGGGAGTTATTGATGCAGCAGAAGAACTTCGTGCACCAATCATCATCTCTTTCGGAACAGGATTTACAGGAAATACTTCTTTTGAAGATTTCTGTTATATGATGGAATCCATGGCTAAAAAAGCTACAGTACCAGTGATCTTACATTGGGATCATGGTCGCAACTGGACAATCTTAAAGAACGCAGTAGATCACTGCATGAACTCTGTAATGCGTGATGCATCTGCATTACCATATGAAGAAAACGTTGCAGAGATCAAGAGATGTGTAGATTACTTCCATGCATACAACATTCCAGTAGAAGCTGAATTAGGACATGTAGGAAATGAAACAGTATATGAAGAAGCATTAGCTGAATATGCATACACAGATCCTTCTCAGGCAAAAGATTTCGTAGAAAGAACAGGATGTGATTCTTTAGCAGTAGCAGTAGGAAACGTACATGGTGTTTACTCTGCTGAACCAAAGATCAGATTTGATATTATCGAAGCAGTTAACAAAGAAGTTAGTGTACCACTTGTACTTCATGGAGCTTCTGGTATCGGTGATGAAGATATCAAAAAAGCAATCCAGTGTGGAATCGCTAAGATCAACATTCATACAGAACTTTGCCAGGCTGCTATGGAAGCTATCAACGAACATAAAGACGAACCTTTCTTAGCTGTAGAACGTGCAGTTCGCCAGGCAGTAAAAGAACGTGCTATGTACAAGATCAAATTATTTGGTGATGACGGAAGGGCTGATGAATAAAGTGGAGAAAAAGTTAGACGTATTGTGTCTGGGAGCAGCGGTAGTAGATATCCCGCTGCGCCCAGTATCAAGAGAAGTTTTTGATATAGAATCATATCCGGTTGATAACATCGCGATGGCTGTCGGTGGAGACGCTATGAATGAGTCAACGATCATCAGCCGTCTTGGATTCAAGACAGGGTTGATGGCAGCGATCGGTGATGATGCAGCAGGAGCATTCATTTTACGTTCTTGCGATGAAGACAATATCGATACAGAAGGTGTGACAATTGATCCAAACTTAAATACATCCATTAATATCGGACTTGTAACAGAGGATGGAGAAAGAACATTTATCACAAACCGTAACGGAAGTCTTTGGAAAGAGAATATCGAGCATGTAAACTTCGACAAGATCAAAGAAGCAAAAATCTTATCTTTAGCAAGTATTTTTAACTGTCCTTTACTGGATGGAAAAACATTGGAAAAGATCTTCTCATTCGCAAAAGAACAAGGAATGACAATTACAGCTGATATGATCATGCCTCGATTAGGAGAGACATTAGATGATATCGCTGGTGCATTACAGTATGTAGATTACTTCTTCCCTAACTACGATGAAGCTTGTCTGATGACAGGTGAAAAAGATGAAGCAAAGGTGGCAGATAAACTGTTCTCTTACGGAATCAAAAACGTAGTTATGAAGATCGGTACTCGTGGATGCTACATCCGCAACAAAGATGGTGTTATGATCGTGCCAGCATGTAAAGGAATTACAGCAGTTGATACGATCGGTGCAGGAGATAACTTCGCATCTGGATTCATCGCAGCCCTGCTTCAGGGAAAAGATATCAAAGAATGTGGTGAATATGCAAACTGTACAGCGGCGATCGCAGTACAGCATCCAGGAGCAACATCAGGAGTACAGAATCGTCAGATGGTAGAAGATATGCTCAAGAAGTATAAAGAAGACTACAAATAGAATTTGGTTAATTGGTTGTTAGATCTGAAAGGAAAATTTAAAATGAAAACAATGAAATTAGGAAAAACAGGAATGGACGTTTCAAGAATCGGTCTTGGAACATGGTCAATCGGTGGTGGATCTGCCTGGGGTGGAGACCACGATCTTCAGACAGTAGTAGATACGATCAGAGAAGCTCCAAAAGCTGGTGTTAACTTAATCGATACAGCTCCAGGATACAACTTTGGTAACAGTGAAAAGATCCTTGGTAAGGCCTTAGAAGGAATGAACCGTGAAGATGTTAAGATCATCACAAAATGTGGTGTAACATGGGATCAGGAAATGAAAGGTGACCTGTTCAACAAAGTTAACGGAATTCAGTTATACAAGAACTTAAACAGTGAATCTGTGAAAAAAGAGATCGAAGCTTCCTTAGAACGTCTTGGAACAGACTATGTTGATGTATATATGACACATTGGCAAGCTACACCAGGAACAGAATATTTCGTTCCTATCCAGAAAACAATGGACGTTTTAAATGACTTAAAAGCACAGGGAAAAATCAAAGCAATCGGTGCTGCTAACGTAGACATCAACCATATCCAGGAATACATCAAATATGGTGATCTTGATATCATCCAGTGCAAATATTCTATCTTAGATCGTGGAATCGAAGATGAAATTATTCCATGTGCTCGTGAAAATGGCATCACAATTCAGTGCTATTCTCCACTTGAAATGGGATTATTATCTGGAACATTCCCAAGAGACTACAAACCAGTAGGAGCTCAGATTCCTAAGAAATGGTTCCAGCCAGAAAACATGCAGAATGCAATGGATATGATGGAATCTTGGAAACCATTATGTGAAAAATATGACTGCACAATTGCTAACTTAGCACTTGGATGGATTCTTGCACAGGGTGATTTCTTAAACTTATTAAGTGGATCTACAACAGTAGACGAAATCAGAGAAAATGTAAAATCTGCAGAATTAGAATTAGATCCTGAAGATGTAGCATTCATGAGAGAATCAGCAGAAGCAATCGATAAATAAAAATCAGAAAGAGATCCCTTGTGAGAGAAAAATTGAAAATGTTGGAAAACATGGAAAAAAGTCTTTGAATTCCACAAAATCAATGATAGAATAAAAGAAAGTCACAGAACATTTAAGAAGTATGTGACAAATAAGAATATATACTATATTAAAAAATTTACAAGGGGGGGGTGTCCCGTGAAGAACCGTTTAGAACATATAAGAGAACAAGTTAAGAATGAAAAGAAAGTCACAGTATCCGAACTAAGTAAGATCTACAAGGTAACGGAAGAGACGATCCGAAGAGATCTTGAAAAGCTGGAAAAGGAAGGTTTTTTGACGAGAACATTTGGTGGTGCTGTATTGAACAGTGCAAGTCAGAAGGAACATATCCATTTTTATAAGCGAACATCGATCAATCAAAAGGAAAAAGCTAAGATCGCGCAACTCTTTAAGGAAGTATTAGATCAGAAGAGAACGATAGCAGCAGATGCCAGTACGACTGTCATGGAAGCCATTCGTTTACTGAAGGCAAACCGTAATATTACCGTACTGAGTTCATCAACAGAGATTTTCCGTGAGATGACAGGATCAGAGATTCATATTCTTTCAACAGGTGGCGTGTTCAATGAGGACTCCCTCTCTCTGCAAGGGAACTTAGCAAAAGAAAATATTAGAAGGTATCATGTGGATCTTGCACTGCTCAGCTGTAAAGGACTTGATATGGACAAAGGTATCATGGACTCCAGCGAACGAGAAGCAGATGTCAAGACAGAGATGGTAAAACAGGCACTAGAAGTAGCTCTTCTTGCAGATCATACAAAATTTGAGAGAACGGCATTTGTACAATTTTTAGACTGGGATAAGGTAACCTATCTGGTAACCGATGAAAGACCGTCAGATCAATGGGTTGAATTTTGTAAAGAAAAAGGAATCACGTTGATTTATTAAGAAGATATGATAGTCTGTGATGCTACCGTTTCAATCGCACCACATGGTAAAACGGAGGTGCACAATGGACGCAAAACGGAAAGAAAGCATGTCTATCATGAAGAAGATCATGATCGCGATGGCAACAGGAATTCTATTAGGAGTTGTTTGCTTGTGGCTGCGTGAATCACTAACAGCAGGCGGTAATGAAGGTACGTGGAAACTGATCAATCGGATCTTCTTTCAGGACATCACACAGGAAAAGGGATTTTATTCTCTTGGCTTATTCTATATCATACAGCAGTTATTTATGAGAGGTCTGCAGCTGGCAATCGTACCACTTGTTTTATCATCATTAAGCCTTGCATTATGCAGCATGGCAGATTCAAAGAGACTTGGAAAGATCGCAGGAAAGACAATTGGAACATTCGTAGGATTTTATGTATGCGGTGCAACATTAGCTGGATTGTTTGCATACTTTATCAAATCCATGGGATGGTTCTCTGTGAATCTTCCAGAAACAACGACTTCTAATGTAGCAACACTAGAGGCATATAATCCATTGACAACAGTGATCAATGCGGTGCCATCGAATGTTGTGGAAGTACTTGGTTCAAACAACAGCATTCTGGCAGTTGTTGTAGTAGCTGTGATCTTAGGGCTTTCAATGAATGCTCTGGGAGATAAAGCAGCAACCATTAAGAACTTATTACAGAATCTCAATGATATCGTACAGGTATATATGGACTTTTTGATCAACAAGGTCAGTCCGATTGCGATCTTCTGTATGTTAGCCAGAACATTTGCAACTTATGGAACAGAATATATCAGACCAACGTTAACATTTATGATCGCAACGATCTTTATCAGCTTAGCATTGGTTGTAACGATTTATCCAATCGGTATCTTCCTCTTAACTGGTTTAAATCCATTCAAGTTTGCAAAGAAGATTTTTAAAGTTGGAATGTTTGCAGCAGCGACTCAGTCATCTGCAGCAACACTTCCTTTAAACAGAAAAACATGCATGGAAGAACTTGGATGCAGCAAGGAGATCAGTAGTTTCGTACTTCCAATGGGAATGACTATTAATATGAACGGAACAACTGCCATGCATATGGTTGCGATCACATTTATCGCAACAGCAGCTGGGATCAATATCACACCAACCCAGCTGATCACAGCAGCATTCCTGTCTATTTGTGTAGCGATGGGAACACCTGCGATCCCGGTAGCTGGAACAACATTGATCTTTGTTATCATGTCAGGATTAGGATTAAGTTCTGATCTTTGTATGGTAGCATATGCATTAGTACTTGCGATCAGTTATCTGCCGGGTATGGCTGTAATTACATTGAACGTTGTTGGTGATGCGGCAACGACAGTGATCGTCAGCTGTAAAGAAAATGAATTAGACAAAGATGTCTATAATAGTTAAAACACTCCATATAAAAATAAAATCCATATAATTTACAAAACTCCATATAATATGTCAAGAAAACTGTACGCCTCATCGGTGTACAGTTTTCTTGTTTGGTA
>JAHZAT010000057.1 GCA_019423795.1 Clostridiales bacterium | reverse complement strand
CAGAAGTAGTAATATTAAAAAAGAACAAGATATGGAAATTGCCAGATAACATAAGGTCTACGGTATCAATGTCTTCGTTTTTTGTCGTTACAGACTATTCATTTCATTTTGACTACTGCTGGAATTATAGTATACGCATTTTGGAGTTTCATGTATTCTAAAAAATCTTGTCTGAAGGTTTTCTTTTTTAGTTAATGTCCAGCTAATTGTTGAACAATAACAATGAAAGAAGTATGTTATGTTGTTAATGGAGTAAGTCTTGACATAAAAAAAATGAAATGATATTCTAATAATAGAAAAAGGTGCTACCGATATGACGGTCACCTGATATTTAATGAATCAAAAAATGATCGCTTAAATTGACAGGTTTAGGGCGATCATTTTTCTGTCTTGGCATCATGCTTTCCGCGATTGTAGCCAAGACTATAACATGCGATACACAATGATAGTACAGCAATTAAGCTTTCAATCGTTAGCATAATTCAAGTCCCCTTTCCGTCGAATTTCTCTTTTTCAAGAGATGATCTATGTAATCGGGGCTATAACTCCCACGTAGGAAGTGACCGCCATTCACGTCAAAGTGAAGTAACACCTGTTTTTTATTTTATCAAATCATGTATACTTATTCAATTAAAATATTCTATTTATTAAATTTTATAAAGTATACAATATTAATTTGACATTCTTAAGTTTATATTTTAAATATTTTGACAAATCGGTGCAGTAGAACCCCTTTTACCTTCTGTTAATAAACACAAAAATTATTAACCAGTACCGCTTAAGGTCCCTGGGACCTTAAGAAATCACAAGCTCCTGCAGGTAAAAAAATATGCGTTGTTAAAAGAAAATATGTTATGATGAAAGAAAAACAGAAAGGATATTAATATGACAAAGATTAAATTAACAGATAACCTTTCATTATCTCAGATCATCCGAGGTTTTTGGAGACTGGATACTTGGGAATTATCAACAGACGAACTTATTGATAACATGAAATCAAGCATAGACTTAGGTGTAACATCTTTTGATACAGCAGAGATTTATGCAGATACTTTATGTGAATCTCAGATAGGTGAAGCATTTGCCAAAGATCCGGCATTAAGGGGAAAAGTAGAGCTGATTTCAAAAACAGGAATTTACAAACAAGAAATTAATGGAGAATCATTTGGGTATTATAATACAACTTATGATAGAATCGTACGATCCTGTAAAGAAAGTCTTCAGAGATTACATACAGATTATCTTGACCTATATTTAATTCACAGAGAAGACCCTCTTTTAGATCCATGGGAGGCAGGCAGAGCAATGCTGGATCTGAAGAAAGAAGGGCTGATCAAAGAAATCGGAGTGTCAAATTTTGATCCATTTAAATTTGATGCAATGAATAAAGCGGTTGACGGAGCACTTGTAACGAATCAGATTGAATGGAACCCAGTATGTTTTGAACATTTCAATTCTGGAATGATGGATTATTTGACAGTTAATAAAATTCATCCAATGATATGGTCACCACTTGCAGGAGGAAGATTATTTCAAGAAGATGATCTACAATGTAAGAAAGCAATGGATAAGATCAAAGAAATCGCTGAGAGACATAACTGTGAACCAGATACGATCGTGTATGCATGGATCATGTATCATCCAGTACAGGCAATGCCGATCGTTGGAAGCAGAAAGGTTGAGAGGATTGAATCTGCAGTGAAAGCAATGGATGTTAAATTAGAGCATTATGAATGGTACGAGATTTATGCAGCAAGCGGACAGCAGCAGATAAGATAATGAATAAAATGAATGAAAATAGAAAAATCGTGTTAGATACTTTAAATGAGCAGAACATCGAATATGAAATGTTTGAACATCAAGCGGTATACACAGTCGATGAAATCGAAGACTCTGACCTGTGGAATCATGAGAATGGAATAGGGGCTAAGAATTTATTTTTACGAGATGGCAGCGGAAAGCATCATTTTCTTGTGATCATTCGGGAAGACAAGCAGGCGGACCTTAAGAAAGTAAGAGATGAGATTGGAAGTTCCAGACTAAGTTTTGCCTCAGCCGAGCGTCTAATGAAATATTTAAATATTGAACCCGGATCTGTTTCGCCGTTAGGCGTTTTGAACGATCAGGAATGTGTGATTCCGGTATTCTTTGACGAAGATCTGAAAGAATATGAATACATTGCAGTCCATCCAAATGATAATACAGCAACGATCTGGATGAAACTTGCTGATCTTGTGAATGTCATAAAGTTGCATGGAAATCAAGTAAAATTTATCAATGTGGAATAAAATTCATGAATAAGAAAAAGAACACAAGATTCTTTGATTTTTTGAGAATTGAGGACTATAATGTAGCCAATATAAAGAGTCAAAAGAATAAAGAGAAAGAAGGCAACGAACAAGATGAGTTATTATAGTGTGAATTTACCAAGTTATACGATCGGAGAGGGATGTTATAAAGAGATTCCGCATACAACAAGATTTTATGGAAAAACAGCTGTTATGATCGGTGGAAAGATTGCGATGTCTAAAGCAAAAGATAAGATCTTAGAAGGAATCAAAGATTCCGATGTAGAAATCCTTGATTTTATCTGGTACGGTGGTGATTCCACCTATGAAAATGGTAACGCATTGATCGACATGGACGTTGTCAAGAAAGCAGACATGATCTTCGCAGTCGGTGGAGGACGTGCCTGTGATACATGTAAATATGTGGCAAATGAAATGGATAAACCATTATTCTGCTTCCCAACCGTAGCATCAAACTGTGCATCTGTCACAGCAATCTCTGTAATTTATAACCCAGATGGATCATTCAGAGAATATTACTATCCAAAGAATGCAAACCATACATTCATCGAATCATCCATCATCGCTGATTCACCAGAAGAATTATTATGGGCAGGAATCGGAGATGCATTAAGCAAAGAATGTGAAGCAGTATTTGCATCCAAAGAAGACGAATTATCCCATACACCAATGATGGGAGTACAGCTAAGTAAGATCTGTACTACACCACTTGTTGAATATGGAAAGAAAGCATTGGACGACTTAAGAGCGAATAAAGTATCTTATGAATTAGAACAGGTAGCGTTAGACATCATCATCAGTACAGGATTAGTATCTAACATGGTAAGTGCAGCACCAAAATATTACTATAACTCAAGCCTTGCACACTGTGTATATTACGGATCAACCGTTACAAAAGGCGGAGAAAAACATTTACATGGAGAAATCGTATCATTAGGTGTGCTATGCCTGTTAACATTCGGAAAAGAATACGAAGAAAGAGAACGAATCGCAAAATTCAACTTAAGTATGGGATTGCCAGTATGCTTTGAAGACATTGAGATCACAGAAGATGATTTTGATGCAATGGCAGAGAAAGCAATGACCACTACAGAATGGGACTTCAAACCTGAGAATGCTGGGGTTACGAAGGAAAGCTTTATTCAGTGTATGAAAGAAACAGATGAATATGGTAGAAGTATAAAATTTTAATTTGTAAGTTGGCCAACTGTAGATTTCGAGTATATGATAAAAAATAAATAAACGATTGGAAGCGCAGCTAGAGAATTTTCCTCACGTTTTTTACAGATCGCTGATTCGCCGGCTTTCCTTGCGTAACTCGCCTTCAAAGGTATTGAAAATCAGAACTCTTTGAGGCTCAAACAACGCACCAAGCCGGCTGCGAATCCGTAAAAAACGTGGCAAAATTCTAATGCTGCTCTTCCGATCGTTTATTTATTTTTTATCATATACCAGAAGTCTAAAGTGTGGACAATTACAAGATTGGAAAATTTAAGTGGATGTGTATGGAGAACAGTATTGATTGTAAAATAGGGGATTTTTAAACAGAAGGTAATGTTATTATGTGTCATAAACATCTCGATAAATCGGTGCTTATGCATCTCTTTAAATTTCCGTTTACGAATACAAAAATTATTATCCAATACCGTTTAACATACACACCCTGTAGTGATTTGAATAGCGTTCCGTTGTATGAGATATAAATATTTGTTCTTATCTTATTTCTATCTCATACATGAAACACTATTACAAATCACAATTTAAGAAAATCATAAGTATATTTCACATTTTCCGTTATATTTCGCAACACCGCTCGATGTATAATAACAACATAAGGAGGTGCATTGCAGGATGAGACGTATAACAGTTTATTTTATCTGCCTCTTCATGATGCTAGGAAATATAAAGTTCGTATCCGCAGATACAGAGATCAACAGGATCATGAACAATAAAAATCAAGATGTTTTGTTTGTGGGATCTGTAACTTATGTTTCAGATAACTATTTTGTTTTAAGTGCAAAGGATTATATCAACACAGAATCAACATCAGAAGCAATTGCAAAAAGAACGGAAGATCATCGATATGTCATCATGAAGAATGAAAATATAAAATATACGTCATCCTATCATGAGAAAACAACGGTTGAAGAAGGAGATCATGTGATTGCATCATTAAAGAAGACAAAAGGGAAATGGACCATTTCCAACGGGTTATATGAAACAGACAGTGATGATTATCAGACACTAGCCGTAAAAGCATATAATAAAAATCCGGATGTCCAAAGTATTATGTTAAAATACTTCGTTAACACAGATGGAATGATGAAAAAATTCTCCTGTAACACAGATGGAAGTAAAGTTTATTACCAAAGCAAAAAGATTTATGATGCGAGGTGGAATATGAAGAAATATTTAACGATTGAAGAGATTAGAAATTCAGAGAAGCTAAAACAAATGGATCATAAAACAAGTCTGGTAGATGATATAGAAGAAAAAACGACGTTTAAAACACGAAAATGGATTATGTTTGTGATTGATATGGCAGCAATTGTGGTAGTTATTGGGCTGCTTAAGAATCGGAAGAAGAAATTTTAATTTGTA
>JAHZAT010000056.1 GCA_019423795.1 Clostridiales bacterium | reverse complement strand
TGAAGTTATCGAATACAATCCTGGATTTACTCCAGACAACAAATACGTTGAAATCGTTGATATCGTTAAATCTGTTACAGATACAGTAGATATCATGGACGCTAAGATCTTAGTATCTGGTGGACGTGGAGTTGGAGAAGAAGGATTCGGAATGTTAAGAGAATTAGCAGATGTTCTTGGAGGAGAAGTAAGCTGTTCTCGTGCCGTTGTAGATAACGGATGGCAGCCAAGAGATATTCAGGTTGGACAGACAGGAAAAACTGTACGTCCTAACGTATACTTCGCAATCGGTATTTCTGGAGCAATCCAGCATGTTGCAGGTATGGAAGAATCTGATATCATCATTGCAATCAACAAAGATGAGACAGCTCCTATCTTTGATGTAGCTGATTACGGAATCGTTGGAGACTTAAACAAGATCGTACCAGCTTTAACAGAAAAATTAAGAGCAGTTGTTAAATAATCAACTTTTGAGAATTTAATCCTTAAGTAGTCCGCGGTAATTTTATCGCGGACTTTTTATATGTATAAGGAAAGAAAACTATTATAAATATTAATAACTAAGAAAAAGATGATTGACATTATTTATGAATCATGATATTATATATGTAAATAAAAGTTCATATTTATTCATAGGGCAAACCTGTTGAAAGGCAGGGACGCAAAGCCAAAGGGTCTAAGGTCTTTTTAGAGATTATGACAGCCGGTTGCCACATTTAACATTAAGGGAATGTGATATGGATATTTTATCCTGATAGAGGCAACCGTTATAGATTATGAGATTATTCTATATACGGTTTTTTATTTTTAGGAAATAGGGAGCCTGAAGATAACATTTTGCCACGAGTAAGATATCAATGAGTGGATCCTATAGAGAATATGGAATTTTACATTTCTCACTGATTTGTTTTTGTGAAGGGGTTCGCAGAAAGAATCACTGACAGTGGGTTGCCAGTTTTATGTAGTGAGGATACATGGGGATTTTTCATATTAGCAGAAGTCATGGTGTAGGGAACCATGACTTTTTTGTTATAAAATTTTTTTCTGCGAACCAGGATTATCTTTTGCCTAAAAAGAGTCGATATGATAAAATACAAGGAATAAAAACAAAAAGGAGATAAAGATGGAACATATACAGAAAGACGATATTATCATCAGAAAAGGAATTTTACATATATTAGATAGTCATACAGGTTACCTTGGGCTATCCAGCCAGCTTCTTGATATGGGACCAGATCTTATGGAATTTGTCAGAGGGCATATTTTTAAGATTATGGAAAGTGATGATGCGAAAAGATGTCAGTTTGATGGCAGTGTTTCACCAATTTTAAGTCTGTTAGAAAGCATGGATGAGACCGATGACGAGAGTTTTATTGAGGCAACGAGAATACTTGGAGAAAATTTATTTGACATCATGTGTGATAGTGTTACAATCCCAGCAGGAGATTTACTTTGTGTTACATTTCAAGTTCAAAGTGTAGTTCATCTGGCATTGCTAAAAATGAATTATAAGGTGACATATGTGCATCAGGAAGAAGAAGATGTACAGGCAAATGATATCGTGAAACAAAGAGTTATGCCGACAGATTCGGCAAAACTTACAGAAGCAGTTATTATTGATCTGTCAGAATATAAAGTGCGATTGGTAGAAAAGAAATATGAGATGTTAAATGGAGATAAGATCAATTATCTGTCAGAACGTTTTTTACAATGTTATGCAGATCTTGCACCAAAAAAGAAATTTCAGATTTTAAATAAAGTCATCAATGATATCAACAATCATTATCCAGAAGATGGTATTGCAAAAAGGCTGGATATGAAAAGCCGTTTAAGAGAAGAATTTTCAGAGAATCAGGCGTTTAAAGTTAATGAGATCGGAGATAAACTTTTTGGAAATCATCAAGGAAAGAAACAGGAATTTGATGAGAAGATTGAACGATACGATATGCAGTATGATACATTTACTGTAGCAAAGGAAAATACAGTAAAGAGACTTGAATATCAGATGCTAGAAACAGATACAGGGATTGAGATTAAGATTCCAATGGAAGAATATAATATGAAAGATAATGTTGAGATCATTGAAGAATCAGGTGGTGGAAGCACGATCATCATTAAGAATATTGAGAGCGTAAAAATTAAATAAAAACAAATCCCGAATCCAACAGAATGAATGGATTCGGGATTTTTAAAATTTGGAAAATTTAAAAAACTATTAAACCTCTTTTGGAAGTTTATTTATTAGATCTTCTCCAGATATGAGCAGTTTCAGCATCTTTGATCAGCTGGTCTCTGAAGTCTGGATGAGCGATGTTAATTAATGCTTCAGCACGTTCCCATGTAGACTTACCTTTTAAGTTAGCCATACCATATTCGGTAACAATATAGTGAGCATTTGCACGAGTATCAGTAACGATAGATCCATTATGTAATGTAGGAAGGATTCTTGAGAATGTCTCACCTTTCTTATTTGTGAAAGTAGAAGACAAGCATACGAAACTCTTACCACCATTAGATAAGTGAGCACCCATAACGAAGTCAAGCTGTCCGCCGGCACCACTGATCTGACGAATTCCTGAAGATTCAGCACTGATCTGTCCATAAAGGTCAATATCTACCGCATTATTGATAGAGATAAAGTTATCAATGGATGAAATAGTAGCAATGCTGTTTGTATAATCAACAGGAGCACTCATGCATGCTGGGTTATCATTTAAATAATCATATAACTTCTTAGTACCTGCTGCGAAAGCATATGTCTGACGATAACGATCGATGTTTTTATTAGCTCCAGTAATCTTACCAGCTTTTGCAATATCAACGAACGCATCAACGTACATTTCTGTATGAACACCTAAGTCCTTTAAGTCAGATTCTGCGATCAGAGATCCAACGGCATTTGGCATACCACCAATACCAAGCTGTAAACAAGCTCCATCAGGAATCTGATCAACGATCAGTTTTGCAACTGCCTGATCAACTTCAGTCGCAGCTCCTCCGCCACCTAATTCATCGATTGCTGGATTATTTCCTTCAACGATCATATCAACTTTGGAAATATGGATTCCTTCTTCAAATCCTCCAAGGCAACGAGGCATATTCTCATTAACCTCAACGATAACGCATTTTGCTTTCTCAAGCATAGCAGCTGTATGAGATGCACTAGGACCAAAGTTGAAATATCCGTGAGCATCCATAGGTGCAACCTGCATCATAACGACATCAGTTTCTGGAAGATAATCACGATAGTAGCTTGGTAATTCAGAGTAACGAATTGGTGCATAGAAAGAGAATCCTTCATTGATCCATTTTCTTTCTAAACCACCCATGTGCCAGGAATTCCATGTGAAATGGTCCGCTGGATTTTCAATCTGAGTGATTGCCAGTGGGCGCATAACGATACCACCATGGATCTGGATATTTTCAAGATCTGGCATACGTTTTGCCAGTGCTTCATCTAAAGCTACTGGAGTTGTTACGCACCATCCATATTCCAGACGGTCTCCAGATTTTACAACCTTAACTGCTTCATCTGCTGTTGTTAATTTTTTTTGATATTCTTGCGTGAATGACATAATAAGTCCTCCTAAAAATAAATTAGATGAAATCTAAGTTTCATTGTTAACACACTAGTTATATTTTATCATTTTGAATGTGTAAGTACAAGAGAAAATGTTAAAAAATTATCAAAGTATCTTAAAAAAACCAAAAAAATTATGAAAATTGATTCTATAAAAATACATAAAAGTATAAAAAAACAGTAGTTATTTTAGAAAGATTGTACTATAATAGGAAGTTGTATTTAGGAGGGATAAAACAAATGGAAAATAAAAAACTAACATGGAAACATTATCTTGGAATTGCAGTTGTTGCGGTACTGGTAATCTATTTTGTGATTGGTTTTTACTTCAGTAAGAAATTCTTCTGGGGAACTAAGATCAATGGAATGAATGTTGCTGGAAAGACAGTAGATGAAGTTGTTGAGATTTTCAATAAGAATGCAAGTGACTATTCTTTAACTATCAGGGAAAGAAAAGGAAAGACAGAAACATTAACAAGTGATCAGGTTAAAACCAAGTTTGAAGGTGCCGATGAGATTAAACAGATTAAAGAAGATCAAGGATCATTTGGATGGATTAAAGGACTATTTGGTACAGAACATTATGACAATGTGACAATGTATTCTTATGATACAAAGTCTTTCAATAAAGCATATAAGAAACTAGGTGCATTCAATAGTAAGAAGATGATCAAGACGGCGAATGCAAAACCAGTATATAAAGATGGAAAATTCATCATCCAGAAAGAAGAGGAAGGAACAGAACTTAAGGAAGATATAGCAGCAAAGAAGATTGGACAAGCTGTCAAAGATGGAATTCCTTCAATTTCTCTGGATAAAGAGAACTGCTATAACAATCCAGAATATACATCTAAGAGTGACAAGCTTGTAAGTCTTACAAAAGAGATGAACAAGAAGTTAAAAGGAAGTATTACATATAAATTTGGAAAACAGGTAGTTGTTCTTGATAAGAATACATACAGTAGCTGGTTAAAGACCAAGAAAGATTATTCAGGATATAAAGTAGACAAAAATGCAATGGAAAACTGGCTATTAAAATTTATGTATAAATACAATACACAGTATGGATGGCATAAGTTTAAAACACATGATGGACGTACAAAGAAGATCTATGGTGGACCATATGGATGGCGTATCAGTAAAGACAAAGAAATGGCTTCTGTAAAGAAGATGTTAAAAGAAGGAACAACAGAAACAAGAGAGCCATACTGGAGAGAAAAAGCGAAAGTCTATGATGGTGTTAACGGAGATATCGGAGATACTTATGTAGAAGTAGATATGGGTGCACAGACTGTTTATTATTATAAAAAAGGAAAATTAAAATTTGCGACAGCTTGTGTTACTGGTAAGCTTACAGCAGACCGTAAGACACCAGAATGTGTTGCGTATATTCTTTATAAACAGCCAAGTGCGACATTAAGTGGACAGGGATACAGTTCTGACGTTAAATACTGGATGCCATTCATTGGCAATGTAGGATTCCACTCTGCACCATGGAGAGGATCCTTTGGTGGAAGTGAATATGTTTCTAACGGATCTCATGGATGCGTTAACCTTCCAACATCTTCCGCAGCAACATTATACAAATTAGTAAGCCAGGGTGACCCGGTTGTAACATACTATTAATAAAAATACAGGGGAGTTTGCCAATAAACTTCCCTGCTTTTTTATTGTTGGTGGAGAATCCTTAAAAAACAGGACTCATTAATATAAGCAGATAAAAGGAAATAATGAAATGAGAATTACTATGACAGATTGGATCCATCAGGTATTGGATGGATATATCAAAGAAGGAGACTGCTGCATTGATGCAACGATGGGAAAAGGTGGAGATACTTATTATTTATGCAGTAAAACAGGAATAGATGGAAAAGTATATGCCTTTGATGTGCAGGAGGATGCATTAAGACAAACAAAAGAAAAGTTAGATAAGCATGAAATGAATGCAAAACTGATCCTGGATGGACACGAACATATGAAAAAGTACGTCAAAGAATCAGAAGTATCCTGTATTATGTTTAATCTTGGCTATCTTCCGGGTGGAGATCACCATCTTGCAACGAAGACAAACACAACGATTGAGGCAATACAAGCAGGGTTTGAGCTGCTAAAAACTGGTGGGATCATGAGTATCTGTATTTACAGTGGAGGAGATAGTGGATTTGAGGAACGAGATGGTGTACTTGAATACTTAAGTCAGCTGGATGATCGTAAATATTTTATTGCAAGACAGGACTTCCCGAACAAGAAAAACAATCCGCCAATGCCAGTATTTATCATAAAATTATAATAAAGAAACAATGGATTCCATATACTTGTATTATATTGAATTTTCGATGAATAAAAAGAAAGGTATGAGGATATGAAAACCATTGTTTTTGTTTTTTTATATATGATCATATGCAGTGTACAGATATATTCGATATCAGCAGACGAATTAAATTTAAATGCAAAGGCAGCTGTGATCATGGATGCTGAAAGCGGCAAGATTCTCTATGGAAAATCTAAGGACCAGAAAATGCCCAATGCAAGTACGACAAAGATTTTGACGTGTTTATATATTTTAGAACATTGTGATATTGAAAAGAAGGCTAAAGTTTCCAAAAATGCTGCAATACAGCCGAAAGTAAGATTAGGGGTTAGAGAAGGAGAAAGTTATAAAGTGAAAGATCTACTTTATGGACTGATGCTGGAATCTTATAATGATTGTGCAGTAGTGCTGGCAGAATACGCCGCAGGAAGTGTAGAAAAATTTGAAAAAAGAGTCAATCAGTTGGCAGGAAAACTTGGAGCATCCAATACACATTTTGTAACACCAAATGGACTGGATGGGACAGACAAGAACGGAAGGCATGAAACAACCGCACAGGATTTGGCAAAGATTATGGCATCTTGCATTAAGAATCAGCACTTCCTTGAAATTACACAGGCAAAACAGCATACATTTACGGATGACAGTGGGAAGAGAAGGTTTACCTGTAACAATCATAATGCATTGTTATCTACTATGCAGGGAGCTATATCTGGGAAGACCGGGTATACTTCGAAAGCGGGATATTGCTATGTCGGAGCAGTGAAGCAGAAAAATATGACGATGACACTTTCAGTTCTTGCAAGTGGATGGCCGCCACATAAAACCTATAAATGGAACGATGTAAGAAAGCTGGTCCAATATGCCATAGATCATTACGAGAAACGAGAGATTGTTGCAGATACAAGTAAGATCAAAGAGATTTATGTAAAAGATGGCTTAAAACAAAAAGTCTTATTAAAAACAGGAAATCTGAAAGTTTCATTTCTGGTAAAGAAAACGGATCAGATAAAGGTTGAGAGTATTTTGCCTTCATACGTTGATGCCCCTGTGAAAAAAGGGCAAAAGATTGGAGAAATTCGATATCTGGTCAATGGGAAAAGTCAAAAGGCTATACCTGTTTACACAAAACAGAACATAAAACGGAAAGATTACTGGTACTATTTTGAGAAAATCATTCAAAGATTTACGCTGACACGCGAATGTGCTATGATAAAACAGATAAGATAAATGCGAGGAGGCGAAACAATGCTGTTTTTAGAATATCCAAAATGTAGTACCTGCAAGAAAGCAAAGAAATGGTTGGATGAACATGGCGTATCCTATGAAGACCGCCATATCATCGAAGATAATCCAACCGCCGAAGAACTAAAAGACTGGCATCAAAGAAGCGGACTGCCGCTGAAACGATTTTTTAATACAAGTGGCATGAAATACCGTGAACTTGGATTGAAAGATCAATTACCAGAAATGTCAGAAGAAGAACAATATGAATTGCTTGCAACAGACGGAATGTTAGTAAAACGACCACTGATTGTAGGAGATGATTTCGTGCTGATTGGATTTAAAGAAGCACAATGGAAGGAGACATTATAGATGAATCGAGCAAATGCATGGACAACATATGAAGAAGCAGATTTAAAGGCGTTAGAAGAACTTTGTAAGGAATACAAAGATTTCTTATCCAATGGAAAGACAGAAAGAGAATGCGTGGCACAATCTATAGAACTGGCAGAGAAAGCCGGATATCAGGATTTAGAAGAACTGATCAAGAATCAGACACCATTAAAAGCAGGTGATAAAGTTTATCGCACATGGATGGAGAAAACGATCGTATTATTCCAGATTGGAGAAGATGCGATCGAAGACGGATTAAATATTTTAGGAGCCCATATCGATTCCCCAAGACTGGATTTAAAACAAAATCCATTATATGAAGATACAGAGATGGCATTATTAGACACACACTACTATGGTGGAGTCAAAAAATACCAGTGGGTTACACTTCCAATGGCATTACACGGAGTTGTAGTTAAAAAAGATGGAACAAGAGTCAACATCTGTATTGGAGAAAAAGACGAAGATCCAGTAGTGGGAATTACAGATCTTTTAATCCATTTATCAGGAAAACAGATGCAGAAGAAAGGGAATGTGATCGTAGAAGGAGAAGACCTTAACGTTCTGATCGGAAGTAAACCATTAAAAGACGAAGAAAAAGAAGCAGTTAAGAAACAGCTGTTACAGTTATTAGATGAAGAATACGGAATAGAAGAAGAAGACTTCTTATCCGCAGAGATTGAAGTCGTACCAGCAGGAAAAGCAAGAGACTTTGGATTAGATCGCAGCATGATCATGTCCTACGGACAAGATGACAGAGTCTGTGCCTATACATCCTTAGCAGCTATGTTAAATGTAGAAGCACCAAAGAGAACATCCTGCTGCATCTTAGTAGATAAAGAAGAGATCGGAAGTGTTGGAGCAACTGGAATGCACTCTAAATTCTTTGAAAATACAGTCGCGGAAATCTTAGCCTTAACAGGAGATTACAATGACCTGAGATTAAGAAGAACCCTGCAGAATTCCTACATGCTATCATCCGACGTAAGCGCAGCCTTCGATCCAAACTATCCAAGTGTTATGGAGAAGAAAAACTGTGCATATTTCGGAAAGGGCTTAGTATTAAACAAATACACCGGAGCCAGAGGAAAATCAGGATCCAATGATGCAAACCCAGAATACATCGCCCAGTTAAGAAAGATCTTTGATGATGCAAAAGTAGCGTTTCAGACAGCTGAACTTGGAAAAGTTGACGAAGGAGGCGGAGGAACGATCGCTTACATTCCAGCAGCCTACAGCATGAATGTCATCGACTGTGGCGTTGCAGTTCTAAGCATGCATGCACCATGGGAAATCACAAGTAAGTCCGATATCTATGAAGTGGAAAAAGGATATGAGGCATTCTTGAAGAATTGTAGATAAAATTTGATAAGATATGTGAAGATAAGCTGATATCACAGAAATATGTGGTGTCAGCTTGTTTTAATATAGGGGGGACATGATAAAGTATAAGAAGAATTGATCTATCATCTGGCACAGAACCGTATGAACACGTCAGCACTTAATGAGCAGTGACGATAGTCGCTGTCGAATTTAGTGTCTGTTACGTGAGAATCCGAGTGAAAACGCGTTCCGAGCCAGATGATAGAGCAATTCTTCATTTATAGCCTAGATAGTATCAATCAATCTATTTCGCTGGAATGATCTCAATCCAATACCCATCCGGATCATTAATAAAATAAATCCCCATATCATGGTTCTCAAAACAAATACATCCCATCTTCTCATGAAGTGCATGCGCCTGATCAAAATCATCTGCAGTCAAAGCAAGATGAAATTCCTCATCTCCAAGATTATAAGGCTCTTTTTGATCACGCATCCAAGTAAGCTCTAATAAGAAATCAGAAGAGTGATCGCCAAGATAAACGATCTTAAAACTTCCATCAGAAGAATCCTTTTCGCGGACAACGTCAAGTCCTAAAGCTTCTTTATAGAATTTTAAGCTCTTTTCAAGATCTAAAACGTTAAAATTAAAGTGATTAAATTGAAACATAAAAACATCCTTTCTTATTGTACTGTAATCATTTGAAAATGAATAAAAAATGATTACAAATCTTAAAAAAAATTTAAATTTATCATATCAGCATATTTATATGTTTACAAGAAGAAAATGCAAAGATATAATAGAAAAGAACAGGCGGAAAGAAAGGAGCAATATGAAATCATTTAAATTAAGATGTAAAAAATTATGTGCAGTCGTATTAATGATCGTGACAGCATTTGGATTCTCATTTGCAGCACCAAAGACTGCGAAGGCTGCCAATACAAAGTATTGGATCAAAGTTAACAAACGGGCAAATGTAGCAACTGTTTATCAGTTAAAGAGAGGAAAGTATAAACCGATCAAAGCATTTTTGGTTTCCTGTGGAGGATCTAACACACCATCAGGTACTTTCTATACACCAGCCAAATATCGCTGGCAGACATTGATGGGACCAAGTTATGGACAGTATTGTACAAGGATCCATGGAGGAATCCTCTTCCATTCTGTATGGTATTATCAGAAAGATAAGAGAACACAGTCAACGGTACAGTTTAATAAACTTGGGCAGACGGCATCTCATGGATGTGTCAGATTATCAGTAGCAGATGCAAAATGGATCTATGATAACTGTGCACTAAGAACAAAAGTTACTGTATACAGCAGCAAGAACCCAGGACCTCTTGGTAAACCAAAAGGAATCAAAGTGTCAACATCCAGAAGAATGTACTGGGATCCAACAGATCCAGATAAGAAGAATCCATATCGCAAACAGAAAGCAACGATCAGTATTTCATCAAAGAAAGCTGCGACAGCAGAGTATGGAACTTCTTATAATATAAAATCTGGTGTAACAGCAAAAGATAAGATCACAAAGAGAAGTCTTACAAGCAAAGTTACATACGGAGTAACAAAATACAGCAATGGTAAGTATAAGAAGGCAAAATTCTCAACAAAATCACTTGGAACATATCGAATCAAATATGCTGTAAAATCTTCTTTAGGAGTTACAACAACAAAGACATTTACAGTGAGAGTTGTTGATACAAAGGCACCAGTGATCACAGCTAAGGATCGTACAGTGAATATCAATACAACCAATGCAGTCAGCGGTGTATCTGCGAAGATGAAAAGTGGTAAGAGTGTAACAAGCAGCATGAGTGTGAAGATTCAAGCACCAGGTGAAAACAGCTACACAACATACAGCTATGCCAAAGCAAAAGCATACAAATTTACAAAAGCTGGAACATATTATGTACAGTATGTTGCGAAGAATGTGAACAAACCAAATCGTGCAGCTACAAAAATTGTTAAGATCACAGTTTTAGGTGATGCAGTGATCAAATCAACAAAAGCAGTGACAGTGGAAGATTCAGCAACAGATGATCAGATCAAGGCAGCAGTATGTGAAGCAATTACGATCACAGACAATGGAACAACTGTAAAATCAACTGCAGCAACTGTAACAGTTTCAAAAGATACTGAAACAGGAGTTATTACAGCAACAGTTTCTTACAAAGGAAAGAATGGAAAGACTGTAACATATAAAGTTACAGTAACAGTAAATAATGTAGAACAGGAAGCCCAACAATCCGCAGAAGAGCAGACTGATCAGCCAGTTGAACAGTAATTATAATTTAAGAGAGGAAATGTATCTGGAAATGATGCATTTCCTCTTTATAATTTTTGAAGTTTTTTAGCAGGATAGTTGACACGACATTTCAGTATGATAAAATAAAAAAGATTAAAGAATTTATCAGCTGGCATAAGCAATAGGACAGTCAGCAAGAGATAGATACGGCTAGGAGGAATAAAATATGGCAACACCTTATAACCATAAGGCAATCGAACAAAAATGGAGAAAACACTGGCAGGAACATCCTGTCAATGTAAATGACGGTAAGAAACCAAAATATTACTGCTTAGACATGTTCCCATATCCATCAGGAAGTGGACTTCACGTAGGCCACTGGAGAGGATATGTGATCAGTGATGTATGGAGCCGTTACAAACTGTTAAATGGATATTATGTCATTCATCCAATGGGATGGGATGCATTCGGACTTCCAGCAGAGAACTATGCGATCAAGATGGGAACACATCCTCGCATTTCTACAGAAGCCAATATTAAGAACATCAAACGCCAGATCAACGAGATTTCAGCAATCTATGACTGGGATATGGAAGTTAACACAACAGATCCTGAATTTTACAAATGGACACAGTGGATTTTCGTAAAGATGTTTAAGAAAGGTCTTGCATATGAAAAACAGATGCCGATCAACTGGTGTCCATCATGTAAGACAGGACTTGCAAATGAAGAAGTAGTTAATGGTAAGTGTGAACGTTGTGGAGCAGACGTTACAAAGAAAAACTTAAGACAGTGGATGTTAAAGATCACAGCTTATGCAGATCGTTTGTTGGCAGATCTTGATAAACTTGACTGGCCGGAGAAAGTTAAGAAGATGCAGGCAGAGTGGATCGGTAAGAGCCATGGTGCAGAAGTTAACTTTAAGGTGGACGGAAGAGATGATGAGATCACAGTATACACAACTCGTCCAGATACACTACATGGAGCAACATTCATGGTATTAGCTCCAGAACATGAGCTTGCGAAAGAACTTGCAACAGATGAGACAAGAGAAGCAGTAGAAGAATATATTTATCAGGCATCCTTAAAATCATCCGTAGACCGTATGCAGGATAAAGAAAAGACAGGTGTATTTACAGGAAGTTATGCGATCAACCCAATCAATGGAGCAAAAGTACCAATCTGGTTATCTGACTATGTACTTGCTGATTACGGTACAGGAGCGATCATGTGTGTACCAGCTCATGACGATCGTGACTTTGAATTCGCTAAGAAATTCAACATTCCTATCATCCAGGTTATCGCCAAAGATGGTAAAGAGATCGAGAACATGGAAGAAGCTTACACAGAAGCATCAGGTATCATGATCAATTCCGGAGACTGGAATGGAAAAGAATCTTCTGAATTAAAAGAAGAAGCACCAAAGATCATCGAAGAGATGGGAATCGGTAAGAAGACAACAAACTACAAATTACGTGACTGGGTATTCAGCCGTCAGCGTTACTGGGGTGAACCAATCCCTATTGTTCATTGTCCAGACTGTGGAGCAGTTCCGGTACCAGAAGAAGAATTGCCATTAACATTACCAGAAGTAGAGAAATACGAACCAACAGGAACAGGAGAATCTCCATTAGCAGATATCGAAGAATGGGTAAACTGCAAGTGTCCTGTATGTGGCAAAGATGCCAAACGTGAGACAAATACAATGCCTCAGTGGGCTGGATCTTCATGGTATTTCTTAAGATATATCGATAACAAGAATAATGAAGAATTAGTATCCAGAGAGAAAGCAGATAAATATTTACCAGTTGATATGTACATTGGTGGTGTAGAGCATGCCGTATTACATCTGTTATATTCAAGATTCTACACGAAATTCTTATGTGATATCGGAGTGATCGACTTTGACGAGCCATTCCACAAACTGTTCAATCAGGGAATGATCACAGGTAAAAATGGTATCAAGATGAGTAAATCTAAAGGAAATGTTGTATCTCCAGATGATCTTGTAAGAGACTATGGATGTGACTCCTTAAGAATGTACGAACTGTTCGTCGGACCACCTGAATTAGATGCAGAATGGGATGAGAGTGGTATTGACGGAGTGCATAGATTCTTAACAAGATTCTACAAACTCGTTATGGACCAGAAAGATAAAGGTGTAAAAGCTGATAAAGAATTATTAAAAGTTCGTCATAAACTGATTTATGATATTACAACACGTTTAAATAACTTCAGCTTAAATACTGTTGTCAGTGGATTCATGGAATACACAAATACATTAACAGCAATGGCTAAAAAAGATGGAGTTGACAAAGAAACTCTGGAAGATGCAGTTGTATTACTAGCACCATTTGCACCACATATCGCAGAAGAATTATGGGAAGCAATGGGACATGAGGATAGTGTATTTGCTGAGACATGGCCAACATATGATGAAGAAGCAATGAAAGAAGACGAAGTAGAGATCGTTGTTCAAATCAATGGTAAAGTCAAAGGAAAACTTGTCATTGCTGCAGAAGAAGATAAAGATTCTGTTCTTGCGAAAGCAAAAGAAGTTCTTGGAGATAAATTAAATGGAAACATTGTAAAAGAAATTTATGTACCAGGAAGAATCGTAAATATCGTTCAGAAATAAAATGATACAAATGGCGCAGATAACGATGAAAAGTGTCTGCGCTATTTTTTCACTTAAAAATCAGAAAGGTTATAATATGTATACATTTGACAGTAGAATCCGATACAGTGAAATCGATAGAAGCGGAAGGTTATCAATTCCGGCAGTAGTTGATTATTTTCAGGACTGCAGTGTTTTTCAGTCAGAAGAATTGGGTGTTGGAGTAGAATATCTTGCAAATAAAAAACGTGCATGGATCTTGAATTCTTGGCAGATCGTCTTTGAAAGACGACCAGAAGAATGTGAAAATATTATAGTTGGAACATGGGGCTCTGGATTTGATAAGTTCCATGCGACAAGGAATTTTATTATGGAGACAACAAAAGGTGAACGATTAGCGTATGCCAATTCAATTTGGGTATATATAAACACAGAAACAGGAATGCCAGTCCGACCAGGACAGGAAGAAATAAATGTTTACAAATTAGAAACTCCGTTAGAGATGGAATATGAACCAAGAAAGATCAAACTATCCAGAGAATGGGAAGACAAAGAAGCAGTAAAGGTACAAAGAAGTTGGATCGACAGCAATGAACATGTCAATAACAGCTGGTATGTAAAGACAGCATTTGAGCAGCTGCCCCAGGATTTAGAGGTCAGACAACTTCGTGTGGAATACAAAAAACAAGCATATGAAGGAGATATTTTATATCCAAGATATGCAAAAGAAGATAACAGAATACTGGTCAGCATGTGTGATGCGAACCAAAAACCTTATGCAGTGATCGAGTGCAGATAACGGAAAATACAGATACTTAATTAAAATGAAAGGAAAAGCAGATGGAGAATAGAAAAATCGTGATTTTAGGAGCAGGACATGTTGGAACACATTGTGCATTATCATTGATGTTTCGTGCTCTTGCAAATGAAATTGTGCTGATCGACACAGATGAAGAAAAAGCAAAAAGCCAGGTGCTGGATCTTGATGATATGGGAGCATGCATTCCTGCAAAAGTTGTGATTCGCTCAGGAAATTACGACGATCTTTGTGATGCAGATATTCTTGTTAATGCGATCGGAAGAAGCCGTAAAGAGGGAGAGACGAGACTTGACATGTTTGAAGACTCTATAGAGAGACTCAAAGATATCATTCCAAAGATCAAAAACACAAAGTTTCAAGGAATTTTGATCAGTATCACAAATCCTGCAGATGTTGTTGGGGAATGTTTAAGAAAGGCATTGGAAATTGATAGATTCCGTTGCTTTAGTACAGGAACGAGTCTTGATAGTTTAAGAATTAAGCGAATTCTGGAAGAAAAAACAGGATATCATAGAAATTCTATTGATGCTTTCTGTATGGGAGAACATGGAGATTCCCAGATCGTCCCATTATCTCATGTGTCCGTTGGTGGAAAATCATTTGTAAAATTACAGAAAGAAAATCCAGATACATTAGGAAAGATTACGATTGAACAGTTACAGGATGAAGTACGTCAGGCAGGAATGACGGTCATTATTGGAAAGAAAAGTACGGAATTTGGAATCGGAATTGCATTAAGTGAGATCGTAAAATCTATTTTTCATGATGAAAAACGAATTTGGCCATTATCTGTACATCTAGATGGAGAGTATGGACAGAAAGATGTGGCAGCAGGAGTACCTGTTGTGATCGGAACAGATGGAATAGAAGAGATTGTGGAAATGGAACTTACAGCGGAGGAAGAGGCACAGTTTGCCCATTCTTGTGACGTGATCCGTGGTTATTTAAAGAAAGCAGAAGAACTGCTTTCTTAAAGTTACATGATCAATGGACGGATCATATCAATACGCTGCTGTTCCTCAGGAGACATTGTTTCCTTAAGACTATCCATGATCACAGAGATTTCTTCATTTGTAAAAGAAAGACCTTGTTCAGAAAGGCGGCTTGCAGCTGCCATAAGATCAGGAAGAATTAGTTCAAGAGGCTTTCCCTGACAGCTGGAGATCACAAATTCAATGATCTCCAGTTTTTTTGGATTAAGATCTGATAAATTTTTTAAATGGCTGGAATGATCAGACATAAAAAACTCCTTTATTTTTTTAGAATCTGGTTTAATTTGTTCATAAAATCAGCATTTGGCTTCGGATGGTTATTAGAAGATGAATCGCCTGCCATCATCATTGGCATTAGTTTTGAAAAAAGATCTGCATTAGAATTTTTATTTGATGAAGAAGGACTATGATTACCAGTAGTGTCAACAAAACGCTGGTAATTTTGATATATTTCAAACATCTGCATCATTTGGAGAATTTGTTCAATTTGCTCGGCAGTTTCTTTTGGCGCACGAAGTTTCATGGCATTTAGTAATAATTCCATAGAAGCAGGATTTTGGTCAAAACCACAGGCGGAAAGCGTTTGTTCATTATCAAATTGAGTGGAGATTCGGGATAATTCTGTTAATTTAATATAGATTGCTGCCACTTTTTTTAAATTTGGCGGCAGATATGGAAGGGCATCTTCTAACATATTAGAAGAATCACTGCGGAAGAAATTTTCCCAGGAAATTTGGTTTTGTTCCATGATTGTCACAACCTTCAGATTTATTCTCATATCCTATAGTATTAGGAGGTGAAGTAAATTATGAGTGAAATTTTTGTGGAAGAAGAAAATACGGTCTATGAATTAGATGCAGAGTGTCTAAAAAGAAAAGAAGAACAAAAGAGAAGACAGAGGGATTCAAAGGAAATAAGAAATAAAAACAGTTATCATGCACAGAAAACAAAAGCAATATGTAGAAAACAAAATCAGCCGAATATATGGATTTTATGTCTGCTATTTTTAATCGTACGATAATAAAAATGAGGATGCCAGTTTGAGGCATCCTCGTTTTACGTTTTAAGGAAAGATCGTGTTATGTCAAAATTGATAGGATCAGCATCCACATCCACAGCCATTGTTATTTCCACATCCAAAACCACCATTACCGCAGCAACACAGGATTAAGATGATCCAGATCAGGCTGTCACAGCCATTTCCACATCCGCATCCATCGTTATTACCGCATCCGCAGCAGCAAAGCAGAATTAAAAGAAGCAGGCAGCTGTTATTTCCTCCGAAACCAGATGAACCACAAGATCCTCCGCAGCCAGTTGCAGCTAAATCACTCATGCTAAAACCTCCAAAGATTTATTTACAGTTTATAATATTCTATGGATGGCAAAATGTGAGAAAAATTCATTGGTATACCTTTTTTTGTGTTTGTGGTATAATCTGCAATAGAATGTATGAAAAGAAATAACAAAGAAGGAAAAATAATGGGAGAATTGAATTTTCAAAATGTTTTTGACAAGGTTAGAAAAGATTCAGTAATGGTTCATTGTATTACTAATTATGTAACGATCAATGACGTAGCGAATATTATTCTTGCGATGGGTGCATCTCCGATCATGGCGGATGACCCAATAGAAGTTTGTGAGATTACGGGTATCAGTGATTGCCTTGTGATCAATATGGGAACATTAAAGCAAAATATCGTAAGATCAATGCTGCTTGCAGGAAAGAAAGCAAATGAATCAGGTCATCCAATCGTATTTGATCCAGTAGGAGTCGGAGCATCAAAGTTTCGAAAAGATACAGCAATAAAACTGCTTAATGAGGTTCATTTTAGTGTCATCTGTGGTAATATATCAGAGATAAAGACACTATATGAATGGAGTGAAAATTCTTATGGTGTGGATGCGAAGAAAGATGATATTATAACGGAAGATAATCAGAAAAAAGTAATCAGGATGGCGAAAGAGCTGGCAGTAAAAACAAAAGCTGTTATTGTGATCACAGGAGAAACTGATCTTGTAACAGATGGAGAAACTGTTTATTTTATAAAAAATGGTGTTCCGGAAATGGCAAGAATTACAGGATGCGGGTGTATGCTTGATGGCGTGATCGCAGGATTTATCGGGGCAAACCAAGGAAATATCCTAGAAGCAACAGTCACAGCAGTTTCTGCAATGGGAATCTGTGGGGAATATGCCAGAGAAAATGCAAAAGGAACAGGAACGTTAAAAGTGCATCTTATAGATGCGATGAGTAATATAGATGAAACATGGATGGAAAGGAGTAATCAGATTGAGAGTAGAAGCTGAAACAATGACATTATACGCAGTCACAGACAGAGCATGGGCGAAAGAAGTCACACTAATGGAGCAGGTAAAACAAGCACTAAAAGGCGGCATTACTTTTTTGCAGCTTCGTGAAAAGAAGCTTTCAGAGGGAGAATTTATAAAAGAAGCAAGAGAGATGAAGAAACTGGCAGCACAATACCAGATTCCATTTGTGATCAATGATAATATCAAAGTTGCACTGGAAGTAGATGCTGACGGAGTACATATTGGACAAGATGATATGTCTGTGGAAGAAGCAAGAAAACTTCTTGGAGAAGATAAGATCATAGGTGTATCCGCTCACAATGTGAAGGAAGCACTGAAAGCACAAAAAGGTGGAGCAGATTATTTAGGAGTTGGAGCCGTATGTGCGACATCGACAAAGAAAGATGCGAATGTTGTATCCAAAGAAGAAATTAAAAAGATTAAAGAAGCTGTGGATATACCAATCGTGGCGATCGGAGGAATTAAAAAAGATAATATTGATGCTTTAACAGGAACAGGGATTGATGGTGTTGCTGTAGTTTCAGCAATTTTTGGTGCAAAAGATATTACAAAAGATACAAAAGAGCTGTTAAAAACAGTAAAAAAAATGAAGCAAGAATAGAAAAAAGGGAATTGCAATATTTGAAATCCGTGATATACTAAATAATTGTGTGATAAAAAAGAGCATATCAAAAGATAATTAGGAGGAATACCAATGTTAAATATGTTTGCCGGAGAAGTTTTACCGATCACGGCATTTATCGGAGTATTTTTTGCATTTTCTGCAACGTGTATCCTGACATCCTTTTTAAATGATTGGCTGCCAAGAGATCATGGAAGAGAATTTGCACATAATGGAAAGTTATCCGCAGGAAAACCAAGGGGTGCAGGAATCATCTTTATTTCTGTGTTTTGTATTGCAGCATTGCTGTTTGGAGAGATGTCTGTAGAGATGTTTATCTATCTGGTACTTGTGTTCATTGAAATGTTAACAGGTTTTTTGGATGATGCAGCAGAAGTGCCATGGGGTGAGCTGAAAAAAGGAATTCTTGATTTCCTTGTAGCGGCAGTAGCAGCACTTAACTATATGCATTTTAATTCTACTTATGTAGAGCTTGCAACGATTGGTGTGAAATTCTACATTCCACCAGTATTGTTCTTTATCCTTACGATCGTCTTAGTATGGGCAGCAATCAATGTCACAAACTGTTCTGACGGGGTTGATGGATTATCAGGAACATTAACGATCATTACATTAATGACAATCTATGTGATCGACCAGATCCGTGGTAACGAAACACAGTTTCCATATATCATCCTGCTGTTTGTTGTATGTATCCTTGGATATTTATGGTATAATGCAACACCAAGCCGTCTGATGATGGGAGATGCAGGAAGCCGTGCAATGGGAATTTTTATTAGTATTGCAGTGCTTAAGACAGGAAGTCCGTTCTTATTCTTATTAGTAGCGTTAATTCTGATCCTTGATGGTGGTTTAGGACTTTTAAAGGTGGCATTATTAAGATTTTTAAAGATTCATATTTTTGAAAATACAACCATGCCGCTTCATGATCATGTTCGCAAAAAGATCGGATGGTCTAATACACAGACAGTTTTCAGATTTGCGATCATTCAGATCGTTATTTCAATTGCAACAGTTTATCTGATTCTCATTTAAGGTAAATAAAATACATAAGGTGCAGAGCTTCGATGTCTGCGCCTTTTAACGTTTTACTTCCATAAAGTGCAGAAGTATGTTATAATAATTAGAAAAATGCATTGCAGGAGGACAGATACATGATTCAATTATTTTCAGAAGGTGCATATCTTGTAGACGGAACAACTTTAGTAAAAGAATCTGAAGCCGGAGCTTTAAAGCAGCTTGTCGGTGAAAAAGTATCCAAAGAGGATGCTGCGAAAAATACCATCGCATATGGTATTTTGAGAGATCACAACACATCCGGAAATATGGAAAAACTTCAGATCAAATTTGATAAATTAACATCCCATGATATTACGTTTGTTGGAATTATCCAGACAGCAAGAGCATCAGGAATTGAAAAATTCCCGGTACCATATGTCTTGACAAACTGTCATAACAGTCTGTGTGCTGTTGGTGGAACGATCAACGAAGATGATCATATGTTTGGCTTAACAGCTGCAAAGAAATATGGTGGAGTTTATGTACCACCTCATCAGGCAGTTATTCATCAGTTTGCAAGAGAGATGTTAGCAGGCGGTGGAAAGATGATTCTTGGATCAGACAGCCATACTCGTTATGGAGCACTTGGAACCATGGCAATGGGAGAAGGGGGACCAGAACTTGTAAAACAGCTTCTTAACAGAACTTATGATATCAACATGCCTGAAGTAATCGGAATTTATCTAAAAGGTAAACCAGTCAAAGGAGTCGGGCCACAGGATGTTGCACTGGCAATTATTGGAGCAGTATTTGAAAAAGGTTATGTAAATAATAAGGTTATGGAATTTGTCGGACCTGGTGTGTCTAATTTAAGTGCAGATTTCCGAATCGGTGTCGATGTTATGACGACAGAGACAACATGTCTGTCTTCTATCTGGAGAACAGATGACAAGATCAAAGAATTTTATGAGATTCATGGAAGATCTGAAGACTTTAAGGAATTAAATCCTGGAAAAGTTGCTTACTATGATGGAATCGTGGAAGTTGACTTAGATAAGATCAAACCAATGATCGCTATGCCATTCCATCCAAGCAATACATATACGATCGAAGAGGTGAATGCAAACCTTGATGATATCTTAGCAGATGTAGAGAAACGTGCATTAGTAAGTTTAGATGGAGCTGTTGATTATTCATTACGTGATAAAGTACGTGATGGAAAACTTTATGTCGATCAGGGAATCATTGCAGGATGTGCTGGTGGTGGATATGAGAATATCTGTGCGGCAGCTAACATCTTAAAGGGAGCAAGTATCGGTTCTGACGAATTTACATTAAGTGTCTATCCTGCAAGTACACCAATTTATATGGAACTGGTGAAGAATGGAGCAGTTGCAGATTTGATGCAGACAGGTGCGATCGTTAAGACAGCTTTCTGCGGACCTTGCTTTGGTGCCGGAGATACACCTGCGAATAATGCATTCAGTATTCGTCATTCAACAAGAAACTTTCCAAATCGTGAAGGCTCTAAACTTCAGAATGGTCAGATTTCTTCTGTAGCATTAATGGATGCACGTTCTATCGCGGCAACTGCAGCGAATAAAGGATATTTAACAGCTGCAACTGATGTGGAAGCAAGTGATTTTATTCCAAAATATCATTTTGATAAGACAATTTACGATAATCGTGTATTTGACAGCAAAGGTGTTGCAGATCCATCTGTAGAGATTCAGTTTGGACCAAACATCAAAGATTGGCCAGAGATGTCTGCACTTCCACAGAATATGTTGTTAAAAGTTGTTTCAGAAATTCATGATCCTGTTACAACAACAGATGAACTGATTCCTTCAGGAGAGACTTCATCTTATCGTTCTAACCCATTAGGACTTGCAGAGTTTGCATTATCAAGAAAAGATCCTGCATATGTAGGACTTGCAAAAGAAGTACAGAAAGCACAGAAAGCAATCGAAGCTGGTGAAGATGCAGCCGAAGCTTTTCCAGAAGTGAAAGATATCTTAGCAACGGTCAAAGAATCTTATGCAGATGTGACTCAGGATAATCTAGGAATCGGAAGTACGATCTTTGCAGTAAAACCAGGAGATGGTTCTGCACGTGAACAGGCAGCTTCCTGCCAGAAAGTATTAGGTGGATGGGCAAATATCGCAAATGAATATGCGACAAAGAGATACCGTTCCAACCTGATCAACTGGGGTATGTTACCATTTACAATCAAGAAGGGTGACCTTCCATTTAAGAATAAAGATTACATCTTTGTTCCAGAGATCCGCAAAGCGGTAGAAGACAAACTTACAAGCATTCCTGCATATGTAGTAAATGAAGGAATGAAAGAGATCACCTTAACATTAGGTGAATTAACAGATGATGAGAGAGAGATCATCTTAAAAGGATGTCTCATCAATTATTACAGAGATTAAAGGATTAAGGAGTAAATATACATGACAGGTACATTTTGGGCGATTCTTCCGCCGGTGATCGCAATTATTTTGGCATTAGTGACCAAGGAGGTATATTTATCGCTGATGATCGGAATCGCATCAGGCGCCTTGATGTATCATGATTTTCATTTGATCAAGGCCATGGATACGATTTTTGCGATCATGGGAGAGAAAATTGGAGCCAATTGCGATATTTTGATATTTTTAGTATTATTGGGAATTCTGGTAGCACTGATCACAAAATCTGGTGCTTCCAGAGCCTATGGAAAGTGGGCAGCGAAAGCAATCCGTACAAAGAGACAGGCGTTGTTTGCAACCATTTGTCTTGGCGTTGTAATTTTCGTTGATGATTATTTTAACTGTCTGACAGTCGGAACAGTTATGCGTCCAGTAACAGACAAATATAAAGTTACAAGAGCGAAACTAGCTTATGTCATTGATGCAACAGCAGCACCGGTGTGTATCATTGCACCAATTTCAAGTTGGGCAGCAGCAGTTGGATCATCTTTACCAGCAGGTAGTAATATTGATGGATTCACTTTATTTTTAAATGCAATCCCATTTAATTACTATGCATTGCTTACATTAGCATTTTTAGCATTTTTGATCATTGCAAATATTGACTATTCAAAGATGAAACAGTACGAGCTGAATGCACATTTAGAAGAGGTTGTGGAGGATGCAGAAGAAGTGCCGATCGTTGGGCATGGACAAGTAAAAGATCTGATTCTGCCAATTTTATTTTTGATCGCATCATGCATTGGGTTTATGCTGTATACTGGAGGGTTCTTTAAGGGAGTTCCATTGGCAGAAGCATTTGCAAATTGTTCTAGCGCGAGAAGTCTAGTATTAGGATCATTTTTAACGTTGATCTTTACGTTTATTTTATATATTCCAAGAAAAGTTCTTGCGTTCGTAGATTTCTGTGGAAGTTTTGCACAAGGATTTAAAGCAATGACATCTGCGATCATGATTCTTTGTCTTGCATGGACATTATCAGGAATTTGTGGAGCTGAATATTTAAATATTCAAGGATTTGTAAAGGCAGCAGTTGGAGGAAGTACAATGGCAATCGCAGTGATGCCTGTTATTTTCTTCTTGATTTCCTTGGGACTTGCATTTGCAACAGGAACATCCTGGGGAACATTTGGAATCTTGATCCCTATTTCTGTTACAATTTTAAGTGGTAATTATATGATGATGTCTGTCTGTGTAGGAGCGATTCTTGCGGGAGCGGTTTGTGGAGATCATATTTCTCCGATTTCGGATACAACGATCCTTTCATCTGCGGGTGCACAATGCAGGCATATTGATCATGTGTCAACACAGATGCCGTATGCGTTAACGGTAGCGTTATGTGCAAGTATTGGGTATATCTTATCTGGAGTTACTGGAAGTGGTTATATTGGACTTGCATCAGCATTAGCGAGTCTGGCAGTTGTTATGGCAATTATAGTTATGACAGCGAAACGAGGAAGATAATATGAGCAAAATCTTGATGGATAAAAAAGTCATAAAATCAATGGAAGAGATCAATCGTGTCATGATCGGCAAAGAGCGTACAGTTCATCAGATCATGACAGCAATTCTTGCCGGAGGGCATGTTTTGATCGAGGATATTCCAGGGGTTGGGAAGACAACACTTGCATTGGCTTTTTCGAAGGTTTTAGGTCTCTCATATCAGAGAATTCAGTTTACACCGGATATTATGCCGACAGATATTGCAGGATTTTCTATCTATCATATGGAAAGTGAAACTTTTGAATATCGGGAAGGTGCAGCAATGACGAATCTGCTTCTTGCGGATGAGATCAATAGAACGTCTCCGAAGACACAATCAGCATTATTAGAAGCGATGGAGGAAGGAAAGATTACGGTCGATGGAGTGACAAGAGATCTGCCGGATCCATATATTGTGCTTGCAACACAGAATCCACTTGGATCAATCGGAACGCATACACTTCCAGAGTCACAGTTAGACAGATTTATGATTCGAACTTCCCTTGGTTATCCAGATATGGAAAGTGAAGTGCAGATGCTTATGCAGGGAAGTGTTGATCTGACAGAGCAGAATATCAAAGAACAGATTTCAGCACAAGAGTTAAAGAAAGCTCGTAAGGAAGTTAAAGGATTGTTTGTTCATGAAGATATTATTAGATATATTGTAGAAATTGCAAATGAAACAAGAAGA
The DNA here is from genome assembly GCA_019423795.1 of Clostridiales bacterium. Lineage (GTDB taxonomy): Bacteria > Bacillota > Clostridia > Lachnospirales > Lachnospiraceae > Anaerostipes. Next base: position 6,460 of record JAHZAT010000056.1, on the reverse strand, counting down.
TCTAGAGATTTAGAGCTTGGGATCAGTCCAAGAGGAACGATTGCATTGTTATCCATGGCGAAAGCTAACGCATATCTTGATGGACGCAATTATGTGATACCAGAGGATATAAAAAATGTATTTCTTGAAACAATTGAACACAGAGTTATAAAAAGTAAAGAAGCAAGGATTCAGAAAAAGACAAGGAAGGAAATTTTAAAAGACATTTTTTACAAGATTCCACTTCCAAAGGGCAATCAGAAAGGATAAAGATGTATTTTTTTGTCATAGTATTTGAGGCTGTTTACTGGATCATTTATGGAAACTGGATTGGAGGGTGCCTTATGGCATCCTTATTTCTTATTTTGATTTATAGTATCAGTCGCTGCAAAAAAGAGGAAAAACAGCTGGAATTTAAGGCAAATGTTCAAGAACGGATCATAACTCAAGGAGAAATGATCAAGATCATTCCAGAGATTTCTGGAATTAATACAAGGAATGATGATTATATTTTTGAAGTTGAATATGAGATTGAATCAAAATTTTATGGAACTAAAAACAAAATAAGACAGAAGATTCGATGGAATCAGAAGATAGACAATCTGCTTTTGACAGAAGAAATGAAAAAATGCGATCATGTTGTGTTTCGCTTGATATCTGTTTCATGGGAAGATCTTACTGGAATTTATAAAATAAAAAAATATTTACAACAAGAAATCTGGATTCTTGTAATGCCACATTCTTATGAATTAGGAACCATGAATGATCGACTCAAGAAAATGAATTCTTGTGAGCAGGGATTTGAATATGATGGAGTAAGGAAATACCGGGAAGGAGACAGATTATCAAGAATTCATTGGAACCTTTATGCTACATCCAGAGATTTATGGGTTAGAAAAAATGAGGATGAAGCACAGGAAAGTGTAAAGATTGCAATTAGCCTTAAAGATATAAATAAAGATCGAATTTCTGATTATTTTGCAGTGGTTTATTCCGTTTTGTTATTTTATATGAATGCCGGGGTAAATCAAGAAATCTATTATGGAAACCATATGTTTTTATTAAAGCATATAGAACAATATGAAGAACTTTTTACGGATATATTTGAGTGTGGAATATCAGAGATATCTATGGAAATTCCTAATATCCAGGCAATTACACTTGATGATAATATAAAAAGTATCCAGAAATATTTATATGAGATGGAGTTATAATGCAGAAGAATAGGAAATTACAAATAGAATATATATTGCCTGCGATTATTTTTGCCTCTGTCATATGGGGGATTTTTGCAGGATTTAGGGTTTCCAGATACCAATGGATTATGATTTCTGGAAGTGTTGTACTGTTTCTTGGAATATGTACGTTATGTGATCGGTTGAAACAGACAGTTTATCTGATGATCATTATGGCTGGATTATTTTTAGCGGTGTTTCATACACAACTTTTAAATGGATTCAGAATCATCAATAATAAAATGGCACTTGCGTTGAATCAAAGTATGGATCTTGGATTTTATTATTATGTATCAGTACAGATGGAAAACAGCCGTAGAGACAGTGTGTTGGCGGTTGTATTTTTTCTTCTGATTGCAGGGATACTTTTATCATTTTTAAGGAAATATCCGTTGATCTTGTTTGTTTTAACAGGGGTGATGGAGTGCTTTGTTTTGATTGTGGCACCATATAGTATTTCTGCTGTATTCTTTTTATTTCTTGGATCATGGATCGTTTATTTTAGCTTACGCAAAGGGAAAAAGGAATTTGCGGGACTAATTGGTATTTTATGTATTTTGATGATCTTTCCATTATATTTTCATGACCAAACGACGGTTCCTGCAGATACAATGATCAAGCGTAGCATCTTAGTACAGATTCGAAAGATGACGCAAGGTGAATCTTATGTAGCAGAAGGAGGACTTGGAAATGGGGATATTGCTTCAGTGGGAGAAGTATCACCGACAGGAGAAAAATTATTTCAGGTTTATGCGCCAGAAAAAGATGATCTTTATCTGAAAAGTTATGTAAGCAGTGACTACGTAAATGGAAAGTGGATAGCAAGTACGAAAGACACCATTGTATATGGTGGTGAGTCAGCAATAGAACTTCCGTTTCTATTTCCAGATCTTCATATGGACGATTTTGTTACATATGATAAAGATTACATTAAAACGGATAAAGATATGATGTTTTCGGAAAAAAGGAACTTGAAAATCTCTTATCAGAAGAAACAAGATCGATATCTTTTGTTTCCATATTTTTGTGATATAAGCCAGATAGAAGGAAATGTTATTTCTGATAGCATGATCAGCAGGACAAACAGTCGCAAGGATTATGACATGGTATATTATCAGGCAAAGAATCCCAAAGCAGTATTTCAGGCACAACAAAGGCTTGATTTTTCTAAAATCGGAAGCACAATGGAAGAGATCATGGAAAAAGATTACATAAAGACGATGGATGATTATGGAACTTATGTAAGAAAAGAATATTTAAAAATACCAGATTCCATAAAAAAATGTTTAAAAACATTAGATCTTAAGACCGATTTAAAGAAATCAGAGAATCAAAATATTGAAGAAGTCCAGTCTTATTTAAAACGTAATTACCAATATAGTTATCGTCCAGGGTTGACACCACAAGGAAAAGATCCGATAGTTTATTTCTTAAAAGATCGAAAGAAAGGATTTTGCACCCAGTATGCATCGGCAGCAGTTTTTATGCTTCGAAATGCTGGGATTCCAGCAAGATATGTAGAAGGGTATAAGATTCGATCTGATCAGTGGAGACTTGGAAAGGCACAAGTGACGGATTATGAAGCGCATGCCTGGGCAGAAGTTTATGTTAAGCACATTGGGTGGTTGCCTGTGGAAGTTACTGGGATGAATACAGGTAAAACAGCATATGAGCAAGTACAAAAATTGGATAAACAGAGCAATGCGATTGTACCAAATAAAAAACAATTTGTGACAAATGTAAAAAAAGTATTGCATTTTGTAGCAATAATTGCAATTATTTTGGTTGTTGTAATATTAATAAAAATGTTACAAAACTTGCAGAAGTTAAAGAAAATGGACAACAAAGAAAAGATTCTTTACTACGAAAATAAATTAAAAAAATATGGAGAAAACCAAGGAAAATCAAGGAAAACAGCTGAACTGATGACATACGGGATTATTGAAAAAGCAAAGTTTAGTGATGGAGATATTACAGATCAGGAAGTAGTGATCGTAAAACGTCATTTGGATTTATTAAAGAGAAAAAACAGAAATGTTACAAAAATATTAAGCAAACTGAAATAATCTTAAAAAACTGTTGACAAATGTTGCTGCGTATCGTACAATATTAACTGTTGAACGAAACATTTGAAATAAATTTAAAAATTGATATACATATAGGAGACAATATGAAAAAGATTATTTTAAGACTAGCAGTATTAGTAGCAATGGCATCGGCGGCAGTTACAATGAATGTACATACAAAGACAAAGGAAGTTCAGGCAGCAAGCAGAAAAGGACAGCAGGTTGTTAAATATGCAAAGAAATTTGTAGGAAATAAATACAAATACGGTGGATCAAGCTTAACAAAAGGAACAGATTGTTCTGGATTTACAAGAGGTGTATATAAGAAGTTTGGAAAGAGCCTTCCTCATTCTTCAAGTGCACAGAGAAGATATGGTAAGAAAGTAAAAGGTGGAATTAAGAATGCGAAAGCAGGAGATTTAATTTGTTATAGCGGACATGTTGCAATTTACATGGGAAATAACAAGATTGTACACGCAAGTAATTCAGCACCATATCCAAGAGGTGGAATTAAAATCTCTAACAATGCAAGATACAGAAAGATCGTAACAGTAAGAAGAATTGTTCAGTAAGATCAAAAAGGCATTTCTCAATTTGAGAGATGTCTTTTTTGTGCATTAAGATAGAACTTTAAAAATATAAGAGATTCAAAGAAAGAAATCTTTTTGAAGATATCCAACAAAAATTTAAGATATGTAGCATAAAAATTTGACAGATAAAACAGATACATATTATAATTTTAAATAACAGATTTTAGTAAAATATACATCTGCCTTATTGGACTGATGTTTTTTAAAGGAGAAAATTTATGATCATTAAACCAAGAGTCAAAGATTATTTATGTTTAACAGCACATCCAGAAGGATGTAAGAAGAATGTAGCAGATCAGATCGCTTATGTAAAAGCGCAGGGAGAAATTCCTGGAGAAGCAAAGAAAGTCTTAGTGATCGGATGCTCTACAGGATATGGACTGGCATCAAGAATCGTAACAGCGTTTGGATGTCATGCAGATACACTTGGAATCATGTTTGAACGACCATCTAATGGAAAGAAGACAGCAAGTCCTGGATGGTATAATACAGCAGCATTTGAACAGTTTGCAAATGAAGAAGAAATCTATGCAAAAACAATCAATGGAGATGCATTTTCTAAGGAAATTAAAGATCTGACGATCGAAACGATCAAAAAAGATTTTGGTAAAGTAGATCTTGTTATATACAGTCTCGCAGCACCAAGAAGAACAACACCAGATGGAGAAACATATCGTTCTGTCCTAAAGACAACAGGAGAGGAATTTACAAATAAGAATCTTAACCTGAAAGATAATAGTATTGGAATGAAGAGCATTCCTGCAGCGACAGAAGAAGAAGTGAAAGCGACAGTCAAAGTTATGGGTGGTGAAGACTGGAAGTTATGGATGCAGGCTTTAAAGGATGCTGATGTATTATCTGAAGGCGCAAGTACGGTTGCATATTCTTATATTGGTTCTGAACTTACTTATCCGATCTATTATGAAGGAACGATTGGTGCAGCAAAGAAACATCTGCATCAGACAGCTGATGAGATTACAAAAGAGGTTGGAGTAAAGGCGCTGATCTCTGTAAATAAAGGGCTTGTAACACAGGCGAGTGCAGCAATTCCGATTGTTCCATTATATATGTCTGTATTATATAAAGTTATGAAAGAAAATAATGTTCATGAAGGATGTATCGAACAGATTGAACGTTTATTTAAAGAAAAGAAATTATTAGCAGATACAGTCACAGATGAACATGGATGGATTCGAATGGATGATCTGGAACTTCGTGATGATATTCAGAATGAAGTGAAGAAGCGTTGGGAAGAGATTGATACAGATAATGTCAAGGAACTGGCAGATGTTGATGGTTACTGGGAAGATTTTTATCGTATGTTTGGATTTAATGAGGAAGGAATTGACTATGAAGCAGAGACGGATCCAGTTGTAGAAATTCCTAGTATCAAAGAATAATGGCGTATACAGAGATTGTGATCACAAAGATGAAAGACCATCTGGTAAGTATGTTATTAAAAGATCACCAGCCAGTGGAATTTCAATGTGTGAGTGAAAAAGCCAAAATCGAAATCGGAAATATTTACACAGGCATCGTAAAAAATGTTGTGAAAAATATCAATGGAGCTTTTGTCGAGTTTGATGAAGATGAGATGGGATTTCTTTCCATGCAACATAAGCAATATAAAGCGGGAGATGAAGTTCTGGTGCAGATAAAGAAAGAGGCGACGAAGGAAAAACGCCCAATGTTATCAGACCAGATTGAATTAACTGGCAAATATCTTGTGCTGACTTCAGACAAGCTTTCTGTAGGGATTTCTAATAAGATTCATAAAAAAGACAAGAAACAGGAATTAAGAGAGATGGCAGAGCCTCTGGTGACACAGGAATATGGTTTTATTATTCGTACTGAGGCAGCGAAAGCCGATAAGGAAGATGTGCTTTATGAGGCGGATATGCTCGCAGAGAAGTATCAGCAGATTGTCCGTAAGAAGTCATACCGCAAAGCACCACAGCTTGTAGATACAAATTATGATGCATTGTCAGTTCTTGTATGTGATATAAAACCAGAAGCAGCAGACAGTATTGTAACAGACCAGGAAGATCTGTATGAACAGTTAAAAGAAAAAGGCTATGAGGTATCTTTATGCTGTTATGAGGCAGGAGATATTGACCGCAGATACAGAGTCCGTCATTATCTGTCAGAAGTATTTAAGCAAAAGATCTTTATGAAGTCTGGGGGATTTCTTTATATTGAGCAGACAGAGGCAATGGCAGTTATTGATGTGAATACTGGCAAATCTATCGGAAAGAAAAATCAGGAAACACATATTAAGAAAATAAATTTAGAAGCTGCAAAGGAAGCAGCAAGACAGATCCGGTTAAGAAACTTATCCGGGATCATCATGATCGATTTCATTGATATGAGATCAAAAGAAGATGAGAAAGAATTATTACAGGTAATGCAGCATTATTTAAATGATGACTCAAAAAAAGCAGTCGCAGTAGACATTACAAAACTCGGAATTATGGAGATTACAAGAAAAAAAGAAAAAAATCCAATTTTTCGACAAATAAGTATTGACATATTAGGATAGTGCTGTTATTATATATGAGTATGCCGCACAGCGAGGTTAAAGAATGCGAGA
>JAHZAT010000055.1 GCA_019423795.1 Clostridiales bacterium | reverse complement strand
CTACAAATCAGAATCTGTCTACACGAATCACTGCATAATGTTTCCCCTGCATCTCGTCTTTAATCTTCTGCTTAAGATCCTTCACGATCTTCTCTGGCTCATAATCTTTCCCATAAGGAATCACAAGATCAAAGATCACATTCGTATGTGTTGGCCCTTTGACCATTCGAAAGTCATGAACTGACAGTGTCTTGTCATATTTCTTAACAATATTAAAAACTTCTTTTCTTGTCTCATTCACTTCCTCATCATCCGTCACTACAGGATCCATATGGATTGTTGCTTCGCAGTGATATTCTTCCATCAAACGCATTTCAATATGATCCATCAGATCATGTACTTCCATCATGTCTTTATTGTATGGAACTTCTGCATGCAAAGAGACAATTCTTCTTCCTGGACCATAGTCGTGAACAACGATATCATGAACTCCGATGACCATCTTATGATTTAATACAGTCTCTGTGATCTTAGCGATCAATTCTGGATCTGGGGATTCTCCTAATAGGGGGTTCATGGTATCTTTGATTGATTCATAACCACCCCAGAGTACAAAACATGCAACAAAGATTCCGACAATTCCATCAATATTTAAATGAAAATAATGGAATACAAGCATTCCTCCAACAACAGCTGCTGTTGAAATACAATCATTTAAACTATCCGCTGCTGTCGCTTTCATCGTTTCAGAGTGAATTCTCCATCCGATTCCTTTGTTAAACATATACATCCAAAATTTTAATGCGATCGAGATCACTAATATTACATAAGAAATCCATTGTTCTGTGATCACCTCTGGATGAATCACTTTTTCTACTGATGTTTTAAATAATTCCACTCCCATCATCAAGATCAGGATAGATACAACAAGTCCTGATACATATTCCATCCTTCCATGTCCGAATGGATGATCTTCATCTGCTGGTTTTCCAGCCATTCCAAATCCGACAAGTGTGATAATAGAAGATGCTGCGTCAGATAAATTGTTAAACGCATCTGCTGTGATAGAGATTGCTCCTGTGATGATTCCTGCGAAAAATTTGGTTGCAAATAAGAAGATGTTACAACAGATTCCTACAATCCCTGCCATCTTTCCATAAGCATTTCTTACTTTTGCATCCTTTACATTTTCTTTGTCTTTAATAAATAATGATATTAATAAGTTTGTCATAAAAAACTCCATCTACATAGTAAATGGGAGTCCTAATGACCCCCAATGTACTTTTTCTTTATATTTATGAGGATCTTTACCTCATATGTTCACTTTATGCTTCTACGATCTTACCTGCGATTGCTGATGCAGCTGCTGTCTTAGGTGATCCTAAGTAGATTTCTACTTTTGACGTTCCCATTCTTCCTAAGAAGTTACGGTTGTTTGTTGCAAGAACACGTTCTCCATCTGTCATGATCCCGCCTGCACGTCCACAACATAATCCACATCCTGGATGCGTGATGATCGCTCCGGCTTCTGCCAAAATCTTCATGTATCCAGCATCCACTGCCTGTTTATAAATCTTTCTACTAGCTGGTGTTACGATCAATTTTACATAATCAGCAACTTTCTTTCCTTTTAAGATCTCTGCTGCCGCTTTCAGATCTTCTAATCTTCCGTTTGTACAAGATCCGATAAATACCTGATCAAGCTCTGTTCCTTCGACTTCTTTGACAGCTCTGATCTTATCTACCTGTGATGGACATGCCACTACTGGTACTAAATCTTCTGCTTTATATGTAATTGTCTGGCAATACTCAGCATCTTCATCTCCATATAACCAATCAACATCAGCTAAATCTACCTTAGAATATTCAGCTGTCTTTTCATCCGGTGCGAAAAGTGCTGCTTTCGCTCCTGCTTCGATTGCCATATTTGACATTGTCATTCTGGCTGCAACACTCATCTCATCAACTGTGCTTCCAGAGAATTCTAATGCTTTATAAGTAGCTCCAGCTGCTGTTAAATCTCCGATCAATCGTAAGATAATATCTTTAGAACTTACATTTTCAGGAAGTTTTCCATCAATGACTACTTTGATCGTCTCTGGAACTCTTACCCACATCTCTCCTGTTCCAAGGATTGCTGCCATCTCTGTATAACCGATTCCTGAAGAGAAACATCCAACACAACCATAAGTTGTTGTATGAGAGTCTGTTCCGAATACGATATTCCCAGGTTTCGCATATCCACATTCTGTCATTAACTGATGGCAGATCCCATCACTTCTGTGAACATTTTTCATGCCATATTTCTTGGCAAATGCATCACCGATCTTGAAATGTCTGATATCGTCTATTGTACTTGCTGGTACCATGTGGTCATAGATCAATACGACTTTGTCTGGATCCCATAACTTTGTAAATCCCATTTCTTCGAATTTCTCTGCTACGAATGGAATAAAGATATCATGAATCATAACACGGTCTACATTTACTGTCTGGATCTGTCCTGGTTTTACACTGTCCACACCAACGTTTCTGCTGATGATCTTTTCAATCATTGTCTGTCCCATATCTCTATTTCACCCCATTTCTTTTCTTCATGGCTTCTACTAATCCACCGGCGTTGATGATCTCCATCAAGTTATCTGGAAGGGAATGGATCTCATAATCTGTACCATTATATGTGATCTTCTCTCCTAAAGTAACTTCAATCTCATCGCCTTCTTTAACTGCATCCTGAATCTTGTCATTCTCAATTAACAGTAATCCATTATTGATGGAATTACGAAAGAAAATACGTGCAAATGATTTGGCAATGACGCATTTAACTTTTAATGCTTTGATGATCTCTGGTGCCTGTTCTCTTGAAGAACCGCATCCAAAGTTGCTTCCTGCTACGATAATATCTCCTTCACCGATCTGTCCTGCTAGTTCTGGACGAAGTGGAGAAAATCCATACTGTTTCATATCTTCTACGGTTGGAAGTGCCAGATATTCTGTTGGGATGATGATATCTGTATCAATATCATCTCCAAGCACCCAAACCTTTCCTTTAAACTGTTCCATATCTATTCTATCCTTTTTCCTTAAATCTGGTCTGCTGTTGTGATCTTACCTGCGATCGCTGATGCTGTGACCGTCGCTGCTGATCCTAAATATACATAAGAATCCGGATGTCCGGCACGTCCTTTGAAGTTTCTTGTTCCTGTAGAAATCAAAACTTCATCTTTCCCGATGACACCCTGACAGCTTCCCCAGCAAACGCTGCAGTTACAGTTCATAACCATTGCTCCAGATTCCATGAAAATATCGATCAGACCTTCATCTAATGCCTGCATATAAACTTCATTGGAAGCTGGTGCGATCAAAAATCTTACGCTGTCACTTACTTTCTTACCTTTTAAGATTTCAGCAGCAACTCTTAATTCTTCGATACGTCCATTGTTACATGATCCTAAGAATGCTTCATCGATCTTCACATCATTGACTTCTTTGGCATCCACAACATCATCGATCTGATGAGGTCTTGCAACAACTGGTTTGATCTCGTCTAAGTTGATATCATAAACTTTCTCAAATACCGCATCATCATCGCTCTTGAATAAGTTCTCAGCTTTTCTTCCACGACTTTCTACGTATTCTACAACTTTCTCATCTGGCTCAACGATTCCAGTCTTAGCTCCTGCTTCAACAGCAAGATTGCAAAGAACTAAACGTTCATCAATATCAAGGTTATGAGCACCTTCTCCAGCAAATTCCATGATCTTGTAGTTACATCCATTTGCTCCAACCATTCCGATGATAGAAAGCATTAAATCTCTGGCGTATACACCTTCTCTTAATTTACCATGCAGGTTAAAACGGATCGTGTCTGGAACTAATACCCAAGACTGTCCTGTTACCATAGCGTATAAGAAATCAGTACATCCGATTCCTGTACCAAATGCTCCTAAAGCTCCATATGTACACGTATGGGAGTCTGCACCCATGATAAATTCTCCTGGACATACATGATTCTCTACCATAATCTGATGGCAGACACCTTTTCCTTCATATAATTTGATCTCATGCTCTTTTGCAAAATTACGCATCTTTCTATGTGCTGCTGCTGTTTTTGGATTCTCCGCAGGCACATTGTGGTCCATGATAAATACCAGTTTGTCTTTGTCCGCGATCTTTGGATGTTTTAACTGGTTATGATACATATCAATTGTTAAATGTGTCGTTCCATCATTACTCATTAAACGGTCAACTTCGATCGTATGGATCTCTCCTGCTTTTACCTGATCTACTTTCGCAGCTCTTGCGATAATCTTTTCTCCAATGGTCATTCCCATGTTACTATTCCTCCCCTTCATTTAAGAAATTGATCAATCCGCCGTGATCCAGAATATTCTGCATATATGGTGGCAGTTTGGTACATGGAAGGGTTTCGTTTTCTGTTTTGATCCATCCTTCAGACAGGTTGATATCAATGTCAGCTCCGTCTTCCACTTTATCGTATAAGTCTTTGCTGATGATCACTGGTAATCCAATGTTGATTGAGTTTCTATAGAAGATTCTTGCAAATGATTTGGCAACCACTGCTTTGACACCTAAGGCTTTTAGTACGCTTGGTGCCTGTTCTCTTGAGGATCCACATCCAAAGTTCTCTCCTGCTACAACAATATCTCCTTCTTTTACCTTCTTGGCAAAATCTTTATCAATTGATTCAAAAGTATATACTTTCATCTCTTCAATATTTGGCAATAACAAATATTGTGACGCGATGATCTGATCTGTATCTACGTCGTTATGGAATTTAAATACACGTCCCATTGATCTTCCTCCTGTTTTGTATCTTTTATTTTTAAGGATACTATAAATTTGGAAAAAAATCTATGTCTGATAACAAAAAAAGAATGGTAATACGTAAAATATTACCACCCTTTATCTTCGAATTCCGTATAATTTCATCAAAAATCTCCGAAATGGAATCAAATGAAGCCAGATATGTTCAAAAAACTCCCACCAAAAATCTCCAGGTGCGATCCATTTTCCTTTACGCTTTACTTTTGTAATGATCGCAAAAACCTGTTCTTTGTCAATCGGTCCTTCCATATCTACCTGTGCATCTCCGATAATAAACAGTTTTCCCTCCTTGTTGATGTGATGAATCCGATGCATCACATACGCCTCATCTCTTCTCTGAAAAAACACCATATCCCCAGCTTTCAATTCTTCTTCTGGCTTCTTCATCAAAATATAGTCTCTTTGATGGATCAAAAACGGATTCATACTGCTCCCACTGATCATCATGCTGACTTCTTTTCCCTCTTCTACCAGATCTTTCAATACCGGGATATAAACGTTATTTGCAATCTGTCTCATTCATCCAATACCAGTCCATGTTCATAAAGTGCTCCGACAAATCCTTCTACATCTGTCCTTGCTGTTTCTTCATCTACTTCAAATTCATCCATGATCTTATCAACCAATTCTTCTTTTGACTTCGATTCATCTAAATTCTTCCAAATAAATGCTGCCACTTCATTTAATGTGATCATTCCATTAAACTGCTGAGTTGCAGCCCCTGTTGGTACAAGAATTACTTCACCTGCGATATCACGAAGCATAAAATCTGTATTACGTTTCATATGCTATGGCCCTCTTTCTTATTTTTTTTATTTTTTCTTATTTTTATTTCTTTCCATGTATATGGATTGATCAACAATAACATTGGAAATAATTCCAGTCTTCCCGCTAACATATCAAAGATCATAACGATCTTGGAAAGATTCGAATACATTGAAAAGTTTCCAGTTGGTCCTACGATATTAAGCCCAGGACCAATATTATTCAATGTTGCAACAACTGCCGTAAAATTGCTTGTAAAATCGAAGTTATCAATAGAAATGATCAGTACAGAAAACATCAGTACAAATGCATATGCGATCATATAAACATTGATCCCTCGAATAACTTCATGTTCTACAATTCTTCCGTTGAATTTGACCTTACGTACCGTTCTTGGATGTAAGTATGAGAGCAGCTCTTTCTTGACGGTCTTTAACATAATGACCAATCTTGATACTTTCATACCACCACCGGTACTTCCGGCACATGCTCCTGAAAACATCAGCATTACCAGAATAAACTTTGAAAATTCCGGCCATTTATTAAAATCTGTTGATGCATATCCGGTTGTCGTGATCACTGTTCCTACTTGAAAAAGTGCATGGCGGAATGCCTGCTCGATCGTTGGAAATAAACTGTGTATATTATATGTGATCATTGCTACAGATGCACCAATAAATAATAAGTAATATTTTAATTCTTCATAATGGATCGCATCTTTGAACTTCTTGATCAAAATAAAATAATATACATTAAAATTTACTCCAAATAAGATCATAAAGATCGCGATCAAATATTGTATGTATGGTGAGTAAGATGCACACCCTGAATTCAATATCGAGAATCCACCAGTTCCAGCAGTACCGAATGCAAGTAACAGCGAATCAAATAATGGAAGCTTTCCTAAAAGCAACAATACTACCATCACAATAGTCATAAAAATATAAATCTTATATAAGATCATAGATGTTTTTCGAATCTTAGGAACCAGTTTTCCAACAGATGGTCCTGGACTTTCTGCTCTCATCAGATGAATATTCTGACCACCAACCAATGGCATGACAGCTAATACAAACACGAATACACCCATACCACCTACCCAGTGAGTAAAACTCCTCCAGAATAAACTACATCTTGCTAATGCTTCTACATCCGTTAAGATACTTGATCCTGTTGTAGTAAATCCTGAAACCGTTTCAAACATCGCATCTACAACCGATGGAATATCTCCATTGATCACAAATGGAAGTGCTCCAAAAAAACTCATCACAATCCAACTGATCGCAACTGTTAAAAAACCTTCTTTTGCATAATAAACTGTCTTCTTTGGTTTCTTCATAACAAAAAGAATTCCGATGATCAGACATACAAATAGCATGATCCAGAAAGAAAAACCTTTCTTCTCATGATAGATTAATGCGATCAGACAAGGAAGTGATAAAAATGCACTCTCAAAGAGCATTACCAAGCCTATTACGTATCGAATCATTGAAAAATTCATTATACCCTGCCCCCATTATCCTCTCTTTAAGATGTCTTTGACATCGTGTAATCCTTTTTTAGTTGTGACAACTACCACCAGATCATCTTCTTCCATATGATCTTGACCATTTGGAATCATTGGTTTTCCTTTACGATAAATGCTGCAGATCAGCAGATTATCAATCAATAACAGATCTTTAATTGGTCTTCCAATGACTGGAGAACCTTTCTGAATATGAAATTCCAGTGCTTCCGCTCTTCCATCCATTAATTTGTAGAGATTCTCAATATTACTTCCGATGGAATTTTGTCTTGCTCTTACATACTGAATAATATATTGTGCTGTCAGATATTCCGGATAGATCATACTTCCAAGATCTAATCGTTCGATCATGGCATCGTAATTCAATTTCTGTACCTTTGTGACCAATTTTGCATCACTCTGGCTCTGTGCATACAGAGACAGAAACATATTCTCCTCATCGTGATTCGTAAGGGCAATAAATGCATCTACATCCGTCAGTCCTTCTTCTAACAGCATATCATGGTCATTTCCATTTCCATGGATGATCATCGCATCTGGAATACTCTCATTTAATCTCTCACATTGATCTCTGTCTTTATCGATCAGTTTTACACCAATTCCACTAGAAACAAGTAATTTTGATAAATAAAATCCAATCTTACTTCCACCTATGATCATTGCTTCATGAACCTGATTCTTTCTTTCCCCAATCTTCCTGAAAAATTCCATTGCACAGTTTGGCCTTCCAACAAATGAAATTATATCTTTCTCTCTTAACTGAAAAGAACCATTTGGAATGATCAATTCTTTCTTACGCTCTACCGCAGAGATCAATATCTCACAATTTAACTGATTACTGACATCGATCAATGTCATTCCATCTAATTTAGAATTATGTGGGATACGGTATTTTAACATCTCGATCCTGCCTTTAGAAAACTTATTCACTTCCATTGCAGAAGGGAATCTTAGTAATCTTGCAATCTCATATGCCGCACTTAATTCTGGATTCAGCACAACAGAAATTCCCATCTCTTCCTTTATGAAACTGATCTCATCATAATAAACAGGATTTCTCACTCTGGCAACCGTCTCACATCTTCCTGCCTTCTTCGCGATCAGACAACACAAAAGATTCAATTCGTCAGAGTTCGTAACTGCAATAATGATATCTGCTGTCTCAACTCCTGCGTCTGACAGAATACTATAACTTGCTCCATTCCCGATCACACCTAATACATCATGTGTTTCAGCAAGTTTCTGTACAACATGTGCTTTCTCATCAATAATGGAAATGTCATGGTTCTCGCCACTTAATTCCTCAACAAGCGTAGAACCGATTCTACCACACCCAACAATGATAATATTCATTTTTTACCCTCAATTCATTAACACTTTCTTAACAAATTTTTATACTTTTTTTAATACTTGTCCTATTCTATCACAGTCTGTCAGAAATTACAATTTAAGAAATATCCTTTTAATTATGACATCTAAAAATATCCTGTAAGACCAAACATAATTTATCTGATCTTACAGGATATTTTCTTCCCACACATCATCTTTCAACGCATGGATATCATTATTCTAAATCTGCATGCCGCATAAACATCTGCTCCGATGTCTGATTCCAGTTTTCCATAAGTTTTAATACGATTGCATCGAAGATTAAAAATGACATCTGTTCAAACTGACTTCCCATTGGCTGTATCGAATGTTTCTCTTCATTATTTCCTTTGGAGTCACCTGGAAGTATGATCATCCCATCTGCCATTTTCCCCAGTGTGGATTGCGGATTCATTGTAACAAGTCCAAGATATAGTCCAGATTCTTTGGCTTTTTTTGCAATACTGACCAAGGCATCTGTTTCTCCTGACCCAGATGTTATGATCAATAGATCTCCAGCTTTCGTATGTGGTGTTGAAATTTCTCCAATGACATACGCCTGAAATCCAAGATGCATCAATCTGTTTGCAAAACCCTTCGCCGCCAACCCTGATCTTCCTTTTCCAGTTAAAAATATCTTTTTGTCTGGTGCTATCAGTTTTAAAACATTTTCAATCTGTTCTTCTTCTATTTTAAAAGTTGCGTCTTGAAGTTCCTTTAAAATATGTTCTAAATTTTCTTTTACTTTCACATCTCTTCTCCTGCATCCATAATCTTGTGAATTCGTTCTTCGATATTTCCTCCAAATATATAGCTTCCTGAAACAAAAATATCTGCGCCTGCCTTTTTACACACAATGGCTGTTTGATCATTAATGCTTCCATCTACCTGAATCTGATAAGAATATCCTTTTTGTTCTCTCAATTCACAAAGATTCTTTACTTTGTCTGCAACTGATGGAATAAAACTTTCTCCAAACACACCGGGATTAGTGGTCATGCAAAGGACAAGATCAGCCATTGGCAAAATCTCCTTGATCATAGATACCGGAGTTCCGGGATTGATCGCAATTCCAGCTTTTTTTCCACACTTTTTGATTGTCTGAATAGATCGGTAGATATGCTTCGTTGCCTCTGTATGCACGGTGATGATATCTGCCCCCGCATCCGCAATCACTGGTATCAGATTTTCTGGATTTTCAACCATCAGATGACAATCCAGTACAAAATCAGTATGTTTTCTCAGATCTTTTACTGTATTTGCGCCAAACGAGATCATTGGTACAAAATGTCCATCTGTAATATCAATATGAATGTAGTTTATTCCACATTTTTCTAATGCTTCAAACTGCTCCTTAATCTGATATGTATCTGAATTTAATAATGAAGGACTGATAATTTTCATTTTTATTCTCCCATCACCATAATCTGTACTTTTCTTGTTCGTTCTCTTAACTGATCCCAGTCTACAAAATAGACTTTTCCCAAAGCTCCAAGTTGGATTTCTCCGTCTTTTACGATAAATGTTAATGACGGGCTGCCAAAAATGGAAGATTTCAGATGTGCATCTGTATTAAGCATTGTCCATTTTTCTGCTGGATAATCCTTAGATCCAAGACTTAATCCAAATTCAATATGTTTTGGTCCTGGACTATGATACTGATTTTCCATTTTCATGGATGGCGCAATTTTTTCCATCACATCATTAATATCTGCCTGCAGATATTCATCTCCCCAGTAATTTGTGTCATGCATACATTCGTCAAAATACAGAGAACATGTGGTATGCGCACTTGATATGACAACACATCCATTTTTTAACTCAGATTTTTTGATATTTTCTCTGATTTCATCAGAAATGTCATGATAAGATGCTCTTCCTTTAACTGTTTCTAATGTCACTTCTCCAAAAAAAACTCCCATGATCTGCTCCTATAATCCAAGTCTTGTTTTTAACTGATCGTATACCTGATCTACTCCCATTCCGTTTAATAATGGTAATCCCTGAATGACTTTATCTTTGATAGAATCTGGCACGATCGTTGTTGATATCACCGCATCATAATCATCAATTTTATTTAATTCGTCGGCAATCTTAGACTGATAAATCTTTACTTTATCGCTGTATCCTTCTTTTTCTAACCATGCGCTGACTTTTGCTACCGCAATTGTGGATGTTGCATGTCCTGCTCCACATACAATTAATAATTTTTTCATGATACTACCTCCTATGAAATATCTTATTTTATAAAGATTCTAATTTTCTTTCTGTGCTCTGATTTTATTTACATATACTAGTAATGCGATCACGACAACTCCAATCACTGCTAATCCAATATTTCCTAATGATTTTGTTGCAACTGCGAATAATCCCGCTGGCCAGATACCGCAAAGTACGGATGTTACCTGTCCACTTGTTCCAACATTATAATGTGCGATCTTAAATACATTTGTAATGATTGGTGCAAGCCATGTAGAAAGATACAGCATAGATACCATATAAATACTACATCCTACAATAGATCTCACAACATTTCCTCTAAAAATTGGGATCATTAGACAGATTCCAAATGCATAGAATGCAAGATCTCCGAATGGTAAGGTCTGGTTTCCTGGTAAGATGATCGCTAATGCTAAAGAAATTGGTACCATTAATAAGTTTGTACTCATAACTGTAGAATGTCCAACAGTTAGAGCAGCATCCATACCAATATTTACACTTCTTCCACCTAATCTCTTATTGGCGAATTCTTTGGCAGCTTCTGCAATTGGCATTAACCCTTCCATAAACATTGCTACCATCTTTGGCATGATTTTCATAACCGCACCTGTTGCCATTCCTAACTGTGCAGCTTTTGCGAAATCATATTTTGCCAAGAATCCTACGATCATTCCAATGATGATTCCGATAACAACTGTATCTCCAAAAAATCCAAAACGTTTTGCGATCGTTTCTGAGTCGGCTTCAATTTTATTAAATCCCGGAATTCTGTCAAAAATCCAGTTTAATGGTACTGCGATCAATGCTCCTGATAACGCCATCATATGAGAAATTGCAATTCCTGGATATCCAAAAAATTCACTAACTTTCTTCTGGAAAATGTCTGCTAATAACCACTGAAGCATAACTGCAACTAGTGCTCCTAAAATTCCTGTAACAAAATTTCCTGTAACTGCCTGTGCAACTAATCCAAGGAAACATGGAAACCAGAAGTTCCAGATATCTACATTTAAAGTTTTTGTCCACCCAAGCATGACAAATAATAAATTAACGATCAATGACATTGGGATCAATATAATTCCAAATGTTGTTGAGAATGCCAGCGGTCCACCGACACCACAACCAATATCCATAATATTTAGTGAAAATCCGTAATGTTCTCCCATTACCTGTATTGCCGTTCCAAGGTTATCTGATAATAATCCAATGACCAGATTCAGACCAATACTACCAATTCCAACTGTAAAACCTGAAATCGCTGCTTTTGCTGGTTTTACTCCAAAAATAATACCTAATATGAAAATAATGATCGGTAAAAATACCGTTGACCCTAATCCGATAAACCATTGTAATACACTTAACATTTCTTCTTCTCTCTTTCTCTATCGCTTATTCAATTCCTGATGCATTTAAAATCTGCATAAGTTCTTTCTCTGTGTTACATTCTTTCAACTTTGCTACTTTTTCATCATCCTGAAACAGTGCGATCAAATTCTGTAATGTATTTACCTGCTCATGTGGCTGTGCCATTGCTAACATAAATACCAATTCCACTGAAATCTTATGACTTTTATCCACCATATCTTCAAATTCAATTGGCTCATCTAATGATAAAAAGCAAATCTGCGATTTATTCACTCGCTCAGAGTCTGTATGCGGAATCGCAAAGCCTGTCTGATTTACTAATAATCCTGTAGGATATTCTTTTTCTCTGTTACTGATTCCTTCATAGTAATTTTCTTTTACACATCCTGCTTCTAACATTTTATCTGTCATCATCTGAAACAACTGATCCTGACTTTCCACTTTTTGATGAAAGAAACACAATCTCTGGTCAAAATACATTCAAGTTCTCCTTTCATATCATGATTCATGAAATACTTTTAAAACTTCTTGTATTGTTTCGAATCTTATAAACGTATTTACATCTTCTTTTTCTCCAATAAGCTGATAGAGTTCATTGATCACATCCCGAATCTGGTTCATTTCTTCTTCTGGAAATGCAGTTACAACGATCAGTGATACTAAAGTTCCACCCCAGTCAACGGGATGTTTTAAAGTTAATAGGATTATTCTGGATTTTTTAATCGTCTGCGGATCTGCATGTGGCAGTGCCACACCTGTATCCAAACATGTCACACCAAGTTTTTCTCTTTTGTAAATAGCTTCCCTAAATTCATCATACACTGCATTATCTTTTTCTAATACATCAATAATAAAATCTAGACACTTTTCTTTACTATCAAGATCTTGTTTAAGGAAAATAAATTTCCCTTCCAAATATTTTTTCAATGTCGGTGCTTTAATTCCATTTTTCTGGTTATCACACACATTATTTTTGATCAGTAATACCTGTTTTGTATATGCATCTAGGATATTGGCATAATCATCTTTTGTAAGCAGCGGATTTACCTTCACATAAGAAATCTCTGGATCTTCAATATCAACAGATGATATGATCAGATCTACTTTACTAAGATCGATCTCTTTTAATTTCTTTGTGGTTGTCACCGTAATATTATCTTTTGCCGGAAGTATTTGTTTTACCCTGCTTAAAATGAGCTGGGAAGAACTAACTCCATAGGTACATACAACAACAATATTTCCAACTTGTTCAAATTGGTCTAATGCCACTTGAAAATGTAATAAGATTAGTGAAACTTCATCTTCTGTTAATGTTACCTGATACCTTAATTCTATTTGTGTAAGTGCATACCACATCGTTGTAAAAAGTTCCGGATACTCCTGTTTGATATTATCAAGCATCGGATTTACGATCTGAATATTATTTTGCAATCTTAAGATCATCGGTGGCAGATGATATAACAATGACTCATATAATTTCTTGTCCCTTGTCAGATCAAGCTTTTGAATCTCACTCATTCTCTTGATGACATCTCTTACCGTTTCTTCATAGTCTGTCCGCATATGTTTTACATGATGTGTCACTCTGTGGGCATATAACTGTCTGCATAAATATTCCATATCATTATTACTGTATGTAATATGAAGCTGATATTTCAGCTGTTCCGCAATACTATTTGCCACGATGTATGTCTCCATATGCCGGATATTGTTGTAAGAAATTTCTGTTTCCTCATTCATATGTTTCTTTTTGAGCAATCTTGAACTTTGCATGATCAATGTTACCAATAAAGATTTCAGATAATATTCTGAAAGCACTTCGGTCAGTTCTTCAAAATCATTTAAAATAAGATCTGAAACTGCTTTTATCACATCAAGTTCAAAAAAGTTTCCAAGTTTGTGCGTAAAATCAGAAAACATTTCTTCCTTTGATTCTGATAACAAATAATTGTTCACTGCATTTTGTATCTCGATTTCTTCTCCTAAAATACAGATTCCACATTCTCCAACTTCCAGTTTTACATCTGACTGACTTTCGATTGATTTATTGATCACTGCAATGTCCTGATACAGTGATGTTTTACTTACTAAAAATTCCTTTGATACTGATTCCAATGTGATTGTTTCACAATCGATCAATACCTTCTTTAAAATCCACAATCTGCGATACTCCGGTGTATATTTTTCATCTTCAGACAGATTATCCTTTTGAAGGTCTCTTAACATATGCTGAATGTTTTCCTTTTCACCTTCCAGACGAATTCCTATTCTTGGAGCTCTGACCAGATCAACTTTATACTTTTCAACTTCACTTTGAAGATAAGTAATATCTGTGTAAATCGTTTTTGTCGAAACATCTAATGATTTACTAAAGAAAGATGCGGGTTTATATTCCCTTTGTTTTGACAAAAGTTTTAATAATTCGATTTGTCGACGAATCAAATCAATCACCCCTAATCTGTTAATTAACGTTTTTCTTTCTGTAACTAGAATACCATTGATATCTTATTTCTTGCAATTACATTAGCTTCCATATTAATGTGGAAACGAATAAAAAAAGGAGATATCTATGATCATTTCCTGATAT
Organism: Clostridiales bacterium; assembly: GCA_019423795.1. Lineage (GTDB taxonomy): Bacteria > Bacillota > Clostridia > Lachnospirales > Lachnospiraceae > Anaerostipes. Next base: position 14,839 of record JAHZAT010000055.1, on the reverse strand, counting down.
ATGATATCTCCTATATGTACGTTTGTCACACTTATGTTTTATAACCAGTCTTTGCTGTTCTTATCTTCTAACAATATCGTTTCCTGTTCTTGTTTCTTTGTAATACGATCCCTGATTCCCTGCATTCTCTCATCAAGTACTGCACTTTGTCTTGCACAATCATAAAGTTCTTCCTGAAGGATTTCCACTTCTTCATCAGACAACTCTTTCTTATAACGCATCTTATGGTCAAGACTTGCCCAGAAATCCATAGCGATCGTTCGAAATTGCACTTCAACATTCACCATCTTCTTTTCATTTTGTAAAAAGATCGGTACTTGTACGATCAGATGAAGACTTCGATATCCACTTGGCTTTGGATTCTTAATATAATCTTTTCGCTCGATCAGTGTGATATCATCTTGCTTTAAGAAACTTTCTGCTAATTTATAAATGTCATCTGGAAATGAACAGATAACTCTGACCCCGGCAATATCTTTTAAATTATCTTCAATCGCCCTTAGATTTAATGGAATATTTTTTCTTCGGATCTTCTTCAAAATGCTATCGTATGATTTGACTCTTGTCTTAATACTCTCAATCGGATTATTATCATATTCCAAAGATAATTCATGATTTAATACTCTGAATTTTGTTTCCACTTCCATGATCGCGCATTCATAATATGACATTAAAAGATCAAACGGCTTCTTATTTTGTTGCATAAAATTCAAAAATTCATCTGACAAAAGACTTTGTCTGACAAAGTTATCTCTTCTCGCATCTAATAATGCTTTTCCCTGTTTTTTTAATTCCTCGATCACAACCAGATTTTTCTTCATTAAAAATTCCTTCCTTCGTAAATATTCTTTATGAAAGCATAGAAAATCCTAATACTACAATCCCTAAGATCACAAGGATCACACCTGTCGCACGATTTAATGTCTCTGGTGTTGCTTTATTGGCAAATCGTGCTGCGATCCTTGCCCAGATCAGCGTAAATACAACACATAAGATAAATACTGTCCAATCCGGTGCTCCAACAATCATAAAATGAGAAACAGCTCCTGTAAATGCAGTAAATGCCATAATAAATACACTCGTTCCAACAGCTGTTTTTAATTCATATCCTAATACACTCGTTAAAATGAGCAACATCATCATTCCACCACCTGCACCAACAAATCCACAGATCAATCCGATCATGATCCCACAGACCACTGACTGAATTGCACGTTTCTTTGCTGAAACTCCTTGCATGGCTTCTTTGGTTGTCATAACTGGTCTCACGATAAATTTAATTCCTAATAAAAATGTCATAAATACAGAAAAGCTTCCCATCGTTGCAGCTGGAAGTAAGCTTGCAATATAGCTTCCTACTACTGTAAATGTTAACACACTTATCATCATGATGATACCATTTTTTATATCAAGATTCTTATTTTTTCCATAAATATAAGCTGATACTGCACTTGCTAATACATCAGAGGACAATGCAATTCCAACTGCCATATACGGGTCCATCTTAAGGAATGTGATCAACATCGGACTAATTACAGCTGCTGCACTCATCCCTGCAAATCCTGTTCCAAGCCCGGCTCCCATTCCTGCAAAAAATGTTACTGCGATTGTTAATAATATATTCATCTTAGTTTCCACCTTTCAAAATATCATCTAAATTCTTATCCATATTTTTCATTACATGGATAAAAATTTTTTTATCTTCTTGTGTTGTATTATCAAACAACTGATCTACAAATCCTTGTTGTAACTGCTGTCCTTCTTTGATCACTGGATGTGCTTTTTCCGTAATAATCAGTTTTGTTTTTCTTCGATCACCTTTAATCTCTTCTCTTCTTAAATAACCTTCTTTCACAAGTTTCTCTACGTTGATTGATATAAGATTTGCTTTGATATTTCTGATCTTTACGATATCTCTGGCTGTCTGGTATTGTGGATTGTTTCCTAAAAACATTAAAATATCAAAAGCTGTCTGTGGTAATTTTAATTTCTTGCATAACGGCTTACATGCATCGTTATATACCTCTAACAACTTTCTCGGAAATTCTATATTGATCTTCATGAATTTATCCCTCCTTATTAATTAATTCATATTTGAACTATTCATTTTTGATTTATTATAACAGATTGTCATATATTTTCAACTTTTTGTTACTTCAAAAAATAAAAAACAGCTGACATAATTTTTACTTTTTATGCCAACTGTTTTTATATATTTATTTATTACAATTACCACTATGATCAAATGCTGGATTGATCGCATAAAAATTCTTAGAATCCAAATGATCCTGTACAGTCCTCAGTGCTTCACCAAATCTCTGGAAATGCACGATTTCTCTTTCTCGTAAGAATTTCAGTGGCTCTCTAACATCTGGATCATCAATAAGCCTTAACAAATTATCATACGTTGTTCTTGCTTTTTGTTCTGCAGCAAGGTCTTCACTTAAATCTGTAATCGGATCTCCCACAGACTGAAACGTCGCTGCGCTAAACGGTACACCACTTGCTGCTTGTGGCCATACACCTGCTGTATGATCTACATAGTAAGCTCCAAACCCTGATTTTTTTACCTGTTCTGGAGTTAGATCTCTAGTTAACTGATGCACGATCGTACAGATCATTTCCAAGTGAGCTAATTCTTCTGTACCTATATCGGTTAGCACCCCACAAACATTTTTATATGGCATCGCAAATCGCTGCGACAAATACCGCATCGAAGCTCCTAATTCCCCATCTGGACCACCATACTGCGTAATGATCAATTGTGCCATCTTGGGATCTGTTCGTTTGATATTTACCGGAAACTCCAATCGTTTTTCATAATTCCACATATCAACAACCTCCCCTCTTCATCCATGGCCAAGAATCCGTTGCCCATGTAAAATGATCATCTATATCTGCACTATCAATCGTCAATGGTTCAAAATTTCTCGCATATTCTTTTAATGCCTGCTTTCTTGCCTTCTGATATTGATTAAAATGGTCCATTGCTTTTTTGTCATTTGGGTGTGTATCAAGATACAGATTCGTATCAATCAATGCAAAGCTGACTGCATCAATATAATTTAACAACTTTTTCTTATCATACTGATTCATTACCGGCACGCCCCTTTCCCATAAAATGGTTTATTCAACTCTGGAAAGATCGTTCCACATTGTAATCCTTCTTCCGGACTATAAATCCTGCTCCAATGCTGCCATGGAACATACTGCATAGCAACCGGCATAGAATCCACTCCACCATGCCGATGACCATGCTCACACATTCCTGATGATCGATCACAATAACATTGATTCATCTCTATTTTCCTTTTCTTCTTTTATACTATCATGGTATGTATACAAAAAAGAAAAGTGCTTTGAAATTTTAAGTTGTATAACGGAAATGTATCGAGTATTCATAAAAACATAAAGAAAGATAGAGGTACGAAAAACGAATTCCATTGACGGATTTTTTGCAAAACGCTGATCCGCCAACACTCCTGCACAACTCACTGCGTTCAAACAGTGCCCGTGTTGGCTGCGATTTTGCAAAAAATCCTATGGAATTCTACTATTTCGTACCTCTATCTTTCTTTATGTTTTTATGAATACCTGAAGACATTCTCGTATAAAATTAAGTATTGTATGTTGAACGTTATCGGTTTTCAAATTTTTTAGTAACAGACAAATGTTTATTATAAATGCCCATACAGTAAAACATACACACTGTGTAGTGGTTTGAATAACGTAAATTATTTGAATATTATAAAAAGAGATCATGTGTTGGCAACCGTACGGACACGTCTGCACTTAGCGAGTGGATGGTCATTAGACCATTCAGGAGCTTAGTACAGCTACGTGGGAGTCCGAACGCGAGTGGGTTGCAAACATATGATCTCTTTTTATAATATTCCACCAATAATTTTCGTCATTCAAATCACAATTTAATCATTGAGGCTTTTTGCTTCTTCAAATTCTTTCACCATAACATCACTAGGTTTTTCTGTACATAAACTAACTACGATGATCAGAATAGAAGATACGATAAATGCTGGTAACAGGCAGTAGATTCCAAAAATTCCACCTAATTTTCCCAGAGTCACTGGCCATACAAGTGCAATGATACCTCCACTTAACATTCCAGCGATTGCTCCTTTTAAGTTTGTTCGTTTCCAGAATAATGCAAACAGTGTTAATGGACCAAAGGCTCCACCGAATCCTGCCCATGCATTTTCTACTAGTCCGAATACAGAACTGTTTTCATCCATTGCGATAAAGATACCGATCAATGCGATCACGATCGTTGTGATCCTTGAAACTAACAGTACCTTTTCTTCAGACATTTCTTTCTTAAATAATCCTTGGAATAAGTTCTTTGATACGCAGGATGATGCAATTAAAAGCTGCGAATCAGATGTACTCATTGTTGCTGCAAGAATTCCTGATAAAATAACTCCTGCCATAAATAATGGAATCAGTCCTTTAAATAAATGTGTTGTCATGTAGATAAAGATTCTCTGATTTCCATTTCCAGCTAATTCTGCTACATTGGGATAAAGTGCTGCTCCTGTAAATCCGATACATACGGCTACACTTAAAGAAATCAATACCCAGATCATTGCGATATTTCTTGATTTCTTTACTTCTTGTGGATCACGAATCGCCATGAATCTTACAAGGATATGTGGCATACCAAAGTATCCAAGTCCCCATGCAAGTCCGGATAAGATTGGGATCACACCCTGTGATACTGCACCTCCTGTTGCTGGATCATGGTACTTCATAACATCAAAGAATCCTTCCATTGCCTGACCGTGTGCAATAACATTCGCTACTCCACCTGCATTCACAACTCCAACGATCAGTACGATCACGATGGCAAATGACATTAATAATCCCTGAATCAGGTCTGTTGTACTTGCTGCTAAGAATCCACCCATGGATGTATATAATACGATAACGATCGCACAGACGATCATACTCTTCTGATAATTTAATCCAAATACAGAGTTAAACAACGTTCCACACGCAGCAAATCCTGATGCTGTATATACTGTAAAGAAAATAAGGATCATAATTGCGGAAATACTGCTTAAGATCTTCTTATCATCTTTGAAACGGTTACTGAAAAAGTCTGGTACTGTGATCGCATTATCTGCTACTTCCGTATAATGACGTAATCTCTTTGCCACGATCTTCCAGTTTAAGTATGTACCAAGGATCAATCCGATTGCTGTCCATCCTGCCTGGCTGAATCCTGTTGCGTATGCAAGTCCAGGAAGTCCCATCAACAGCCAGCTACTCATATCAGATGCCTCTGCACTCATTGCAGTAACCCATGGTCCAAGTCCTCGTCCTCCAAGGAAATAGTCTTCGGATGTCTTTGTCTTCTTACTGTAAATGACACCAATCCAGATAACCATTGCCATATAGAGAACCATTGCGATCAATATTGGTAATTTCATATGATTTCTCCTCTTCTTTATGTGTATTTATCTTCATGATCAAAGTCTTATTTGACCTGAATTTTGACATGATTGTCTATTTTATCACATTCTTTGGATTGATTCAAGAAAAAGACAATTACTCGACATGCTCCGGCATGACAACAGCTGCCACAATATATAACAACAATCCTGTTCCTGTTGTGCATAATACTGCTGTAAGGATTCGTACCAAAGTTGGATCTACCTCAAAATATTCTGCTAATCCTCCACATACACCAAATAAAAAACGGTCTTTTCTTGATTTATATAATGTTTTCTTCATTTCCTTTTCCTCCATCTATCTGTTACTTTGTTTTACAATATTGTATTATCGAAATCGATCGTAAGATCTCCACTTCCACAATCTATATTAATCCATCTTAATGCATCGATATTTCGTTTTTTTAGATCATCTTCGAAAAGTATATCTCCAATCTTAACATCTCCATTTCCACAATCTATATTATAGTTATAATCTTTTTCTGTTCCTGCCATTGTCAATGTGACATCTCCAGAACCCAGATCAATCTCTGTCTTTGATGTTGTGATCGTTGTCAGATCAATATCTCCACTTCCACAGTCTATGTCAAGTTCGTCTGTGATATTCAAAGAATCTGACGCAATGTCTCCACTGCCACAATCCATGGAAACTTTCTCAAAGGTAACTCCTTTGGGCAGAATAACTGTGATCTCATCGTTTGATTGAAACCAAAATAATTTAAAATGTCTGCTCTTCTGCTTGATTTCAATCTCTCCATCTGACTTTAATATCACTGGCTCCCAGCTTCCTTTTTTCTTTATGATCAGACGATCCTGATTCCCATTTTGTAGCTTCACATCTCCACTTCCAATATCAATATTTAATTTCCGGATCTGATCTGCTCTTATATTTCGTTCCTCTGTCTGTAATTTGCCGCTTGTCTTTCCTTCTGTATAATTTCGGATCTGTCTTGGATCTGCACCCATAACAAATGCTGCTATGATGCATCCGATCCCTGCAACAGCTGTTACTGATATTAATATCATGCATACTTTCTTAAACGTCTTCAAACTTATTCACATCCTCTCCCAAAATTTCTGTTCCAAAATTCACGGATCTTTGCAATGATCCATGGAATGGCAGTTGCACAGATCCATACAAGGAACCATAATAACAAAATTCCACCAGTGATCATCAGAAAACCGCCGCCCATCAACAATAAACCATATGGAACTGTCGTAAACATCTTATAAATTCCAGCGCCAACCAACCCAAGTCCTCCAAACAACAATCCTGCACAACTGCCAAAAATTCCTCCTGCAATTCCAATCACAATGCCAAAAATACCAGGAATCAGCCAGCTTCCCACAAAGACAAGAATTAAGATCATCAAAATGATATTCCGGTTTCTTCTTCCCTTCATATGCCATCTGCTGCCCTGTTTGGCTTCCTTTTGTGAGTCTTTTCTACTCATCTGCTGGTAATCTTCGTAAGTTTCCTGTCTATATCCTTCTTCTGTATACTCACTGCTTGCCTGATTTTCCTGTACAGAATCACGGATCATCTTCGCGATCTTCTCTGGGGAACCAAGTTTCTTGATCACCTGTTCTTCTTTCTCTTCTCCTGCTTCCTCAAAATAATCTTCATAATATGCGATCGCATCTTCAATTTCTTCTTCTGGAAGATCTTTTAGTAAAAAAGATAATCTCTTTAAGTACTCCTCCCGGTTCATACTCTCTCTCCTCCTTCAAAAATTCCAGATATTCTCTGGGAATATTGTTTCCATTCTTTTTTATATAACGAAAGCTGTGCTATTCCCACAGATGTGATCTTATAATATCTGCGGTTTCTGCCGCCGTATTGCTTATCATAAACTTCCAAGCAGCCATCCTTCTTAAGTCTCCTTAATACTGGATATAATGTAGATTCTGATACTTCTAACACTTCTCTTACATCCTGTGTAATCTTATATCCATACGTACCTTCTTCTTCTCTTGATACGACAGCCAGAACTACCGCATCTAACAGCGCAGCTCCTGTATTAAAAACCATTGGCATCCTCCTTGCATCATATTATACGACATATAATATTATATTTTTCATATTATGTCAACTCGCTGTAGATTTCTTATATAGTGTAATTTACATGAAAAGAAATCTGCTGTAACTAAAAAGAGACCATCACATATCTCTATGCAATGATCTCTGCAATATTTATTTCCTGTTTATTTTAAAACTGTTTTGAGCTGATTGACTGCTTTGGCACTTGTCTTGCTCTTTAGATCCTGATAGTCAAAGAATGCAAATCCATCCACATGTTTCTTTCTTGCATACTGTACCTGTTTCTTCAAGACTTTTGTATCACTCTTCCATTCTTTTCGTTCTGCACGATTCTGACCAACATTATGTCCTGCACGATATACTGCGATTCCAATATAAAGTTTAACTTTCTTACTCTTTGCCGCCTTGATCCAACGGTCTGTGACTTTATTAAATTTGGCAGTTGGATGTTTAAATCCCCAGTATACTTGTGGACAGATATAATCAACATACTCTGTAGAATTTAGCCATTTATAGATATCTACATAATATGAATATTTACTCGTCAGATTATCAATATTTCCTGCTGGGCTGATACCATATGATACATTTGGATCTACACTTTTTACTGCTTTTTTCATCTGTTTCACAAGAGTATTTACCTGTGCACGACGGTAAGTATAGATACTTTTCTTTTTCTTCTTATAAGAAGATTTGTTGTATTCTTTTGCATCAAATGCCTTTTTGACATTACGTTTTGTAAAAGATGGATAGAAATAATCATCCATATGAATTCCATCGACATCATAATTTTGTACGATTTCTTTTACTCCGTTTGTGATCAGTGTTCTGACCGCTTTTTTGGATGGGTTGTAATACAAACTTCCACCATAAGATAATACATTTCTTCTTGTAGACTTCTTGGCATGCCATTTTCTTGCCTGATTATTCTTTGCAAGTTTCTTATAATTCGTAGAACCTGTTGTTACACGATATGGATTTACCCATGCCTCGATCTTCATGTCATTGTCATGTGCAACTTCTACCATGATCTTTAATGGGTCAAATCCTGGATTTCTTCCCTGTTTTCCAGAAATATATTTGGACCAAGGGAAATACTTTGACTTATAAATGGCATCTCCAAATGGTCTTACTTGCACGATCACGCGATTCATTCCAAGACTCTTTCCTTTTTTGACAACTCCTGTAAAGTAGGTACGGAAATTTGCTGCCGTTCTCTTTTTATATTTTGCACGATAAGAGTCATAATCGTAGAAAGAAAACCAGAATGCTTTATATTCTCCCATAGACTGTGTCTCTTCCTGCTGTTCCGTTGTAGTTTCTGTTGTCGCTTCTGAAGCTGTTGTTGCTTCTGCCGTTGTTCCCTGTGCCGGATCATTTCCATCTCTTGCTGCTGCCAATACCATATGGCTGCATAAATTCACAAACATTGCACTGACAACCAATAATGCGATCCATTGTATCTTCCCTAATTTTAAATGTTTCATATTTCCCTCCGATGTATCTTCTGTCTGCTGTTTTACTTTATTAAATCCATTCAAAATGTTCACATGCTTTCTTAATACCGTCATTGACATTTGTATCGGTCACATAACTTGCCATATCTTTTAAATCCTGGCATCCATTTCCCATAGCAATGGAAAACCAGGCTTTACAGAACATATCCATATCATTGTAATCGTCCCCGAATACAACCACATTTTTAATATCTGCGCCAAGATATTCCATCATCTTCACAATACCACCACGTTTATTATCTAGCTGGAACATTAAATATTCTGGTTCAAATCTCAAATGCCCGATCAACTCTTTCTTTGTAAGTTTCTCTTCTTCCTCTTTTGGAATAGCTACATAAATCTTGTAAATCGCGTCGACACTGTCAATATCTAACATATCATCGATGATATATCTGGTTGGTTCTTTTCTCTTTCCAACCTGTCTTAGAAATTTATCGTCTGTCATATAGACATCTTTCGTATCATCAAGAGCTACACACCATCCATACCCTAATTCTTCTGACTGATGAATGATCTGTAAACACCCTTCTTTATCCAAAGGAATATTTTCCACTAATTCATTGTTGATCACACAGCCATTGCCTCCACAACAGACCATATTTTTGAACCCATTGGCTTCTGTGAATTTACGTGCTTTGTAATGTGCTCTTCCAGTTGCAATCGCAACAAAATGTCCATTTGCTTCTAAACGATCCAACGCCTCTCTGGCACTTGGCACGATCTTCCCTGTCGATCTATCTGTCAATGTTCCGTCAATATCAAAAAAGAAATATTTCTTTTCCATTGTTATCTACTCCTTATAAACTCTTATCATAGCATTTTATTTATTGCAATGAATTTAACTGTTCATAAAATGTTGGATAAGACACATCTACACATTCTGAATCTTCGATCACAGTTTCTCCTTCTGCATTGATTCCTGCAATCGAAAATGTCATAGCGATTCGATGGTCGTATTTACAATTGATGCTTGCTCCATGTAATGGATTACCGCCTTTGATGATCATTCCATCGTCTGTCGCTGTCGCATCAACACCCATTTTCACAAGATTATCAACCGTTAATGCGATTCGATCAGACTCTTTTACCTTCAACTCTGCCGCGTCTTTGATCACTGTCTCACCTTCTGCAAATGCTGCTAACAGTGCAATAACTGGAATCTCATCGATCAATGTTGGAATGACTTCTCCACCAATCACCGTTCCTTTTAATTTGCTTGTCTTTACAACGATATCTGCTGTTGGCTCTCCCCCATTATCGATTACATTTTCTAATGTAACATCAGCTCCCATATCTTTACATACACGCAGGATTCCATCTCTTGTTGGATTGATTCCAACATTTTTTAAACGGATACATGAATTTGGTGTGATCAGTCCTGCTACGATAAAGAAAGTTGCTGAAGAAATATCTCCTGGAACCACGATATCTGTTGCGATCATCTCTTCTGGAGGTGTGATCGTCGCTGTTGTATCATGTGATTCTACTTTCACTCCAAAAGAACGAAGCATTAATTCTGTATGATTTCTTGATAATGCTGGTTCTGTCACACTTGTCTTGCCATCTGCATATAATCCTGCTAATAACACACAGGATTTTACTTGTGCAGATGCAACTGGAGAATCATAATGTGTTGCATTTAATTTTGTTCCTTCAATCTTCAATGGTGCACATCCATTCCCATTCACACTTGTAATCTTTGCACCCATCTGTTCTAATGGTTTGATGATCCTTCCCATTGGACGTTTATTTAAGGATGCATCTCCAGATAATACAGTTTCAAAATCCTGACCTGCCAGGATTCCTGAGATCAATCTTGTTGTTGTTCCGCTATTTCCTACATCTAATGTCTCACTTGGTGCCTTTAAGCCATGAAGGCCATTTCCATGGACTGTAACGTTTGTTCCATCCTGTTCGATCAAAACACCCATCTTACGAAAACAATCGATCGTTGACAGGCAGTCTGCTCCTGATAAAAAATTGCTGATATGTGTTGTTCCTTTTGCTAAAGATCCAAACATAACTGCTCTATGGCTGATCGATTTGTCTCCTGGAATTGATAATTCTCCTCTAAGTCCCGCACTTTTTGTTAATTTCATGTTTTTATTTCCTCTCGTATACTGTGTAGTTTTTATCTCTTAAGATTTTTGTCGCCTTCTTTGCTGATTCATCATCATATAACATGATCTTTAAAACACCTTCTTCGAATTCACGGTTGTGAATGATTCCAATATTCTTGATACTTACATGATTCAAAGCAAGCAAGGTTGTCGTTGTTGCGATCGTTCCTGGTTCATCTGGAATATCAATAAAGATCTCGTAAGATTTCTGGATCAGACCAACCGCACTGTCTGGCACAGAATCTCTATATTCTCCTGCCTGTTTAAAATAATTATTCAAATATTCTCTGTCTTCCATATCAAGTGCTGCGATCACATAGCCTAAATGATTCTGTGCTTTTTGCAGTAATTCTTTGATATTCTTCTTATTTGATAAAGAAATCTGTTCCCATACGACTGGAGATGAAGATGCGATTCTTGTGATATCTTTAAAACCACCTGCAGCTAACTGTTTTAAGATTCCATCATCTGTATCCATATTACTTACGATATGTACCAGTTCTGCTGCCATGATATGTGGTACATGACTGATCGCTGCAGTATAGGCATCATGCTGCTTATAATCCAGAATGATCGTTAATGCTCCTAATTCTTCAATGAAGTTTGTAAAATCTTTCACTCTTTGTTCGCTGACTTTCTTCGTTGGCGTGATAAAATAGTAAGCATTCTCAACTAATCTGTCAGAACTGAAAGAAAAACCTGCCTTCTCTGATCCTACCATCGGATGTCCTCCGATAAAGTATTCTTCCATTCCTAATTCTTCAATCTTTAAGTGAATCTCTTCCTTTACACTTCCTACATCTGTTAAAATACAATTTTCATTAATCGATCCTTTCAGATCTTTTAGATACATTACATTATATTGAACCGGTGCACACAAAAATACATAGTTGCATTCCGCAAAATCTGTTTTGCAGTCTGTAGCAATTGAATCAATGATTCCATCCTCCAATGCACTTTTGATCGTATCCGGGTTTTCATCCATTCCAATGAGTGTATAATTTGGAAAAACTCTTCTTATTCCCTTCGCAATGGATCCACCGATCAATCCTAAACCGATAAATCCGATCGTAAAATTGCTGTCTGTCATTGTTTTACTCTCCTTTTTTCTTGCGGTGATCACAAAATCTTCTCATTCTTTGATCACACTTAGTTTTTATTTTAACTTCCTGTATTTAAAAAGTCAACACTGACACGCTTTAAAGTGACAAAGTATTTTCCTCTCTATTTTCTTGGATTTCCTACTTGAATACCCAAAAAAAATGCTTTATGATTATCTTAACAATTATTTTACACTAACTTATTTTAATAAAGGAGTTTTCCAATGTTTGAAAAAGCCGTTATCTACGCAACAAATGCCCACAACGGTCAGACAAGAAAAGGCACCAATCTTCCTTTTATTATCCACCCTATGGAAGTTGCTGCCATCGTTGCCGCTATGACTCTCGATCAGGATATGCTTTGTGCCGCTGTCCTTCATGATGTTGTTGAAGATTGTGACGGAATCTCGATAGAAGACATCCGTCGTGAATTCGGTGATATCGTTGCTTCTTATGTCTATCAGGAAAGTGAAGATAAGAGTAAGACATGGGTTGAGAGAAAAGGCCATACGATCGATTTCTTAAAGAACCGTGCATCCCGCAACGCTAAGATCATCGCCCTTGGTGACAAGCTTGCTAACATCCGTGCACTTTATCGGGATTATAACATCCTTGGCGAAGAGTTATGGGAGAGATTCAATATGAAGGATAAGAAGATGCAGAGTTGGTATTATCGTGGAATGATCGAAGGTTTTGCTGATCTTTCAGAATTTCATGAGTATGAGGAATACTGTCAACTTGTAAATGAAGTTTTCCCTGAAGAGTAACACAAAAGAAAAAAAGACTGATTTCGCAAACATTGTTAAATGTTTGTAAAATCAGTCTTTTTATCAGATTCTGAACTCTTTTGCCATCAAGATCGTTGCGATCGCTAGCAAAATACTACAGATAAAGATAGAACTTCCTCCTGCACGACCGGTTAAAAATCCTCCGATCACTGCTCCAATAATGAAAAAAGTAATAATTCCATAATATCGTAAACTTTTTTGTTTTAATGTCTTATCTCCTGTTTTAAAGTACTGGCACAGTGCTTCTGTTCCACTTCTTAAATTACCAGTACACATCGTACTGGCAAATGGATGCCCATGAACCCTTCGAAATGTCTCCACCTGCATAGAACATACAAAAGAAATCAGTACATTCGCCACAACATCATATTGTCCCAGCGGAATAAATCCAACAACCGTTATCAGCACAAACTCAAGTGCCACAATTCTCTGTCTCCAATGAATCTTATGTTCTTCCTTATAAAAATGCTTTATGATCTCAACAAGAATTACGCCCACAGCAAATGCAAGAATTGGAACAAAATAGTAAAATGCCTGTGTAAAATCCCGCTTTTGAAGATTCACACCAAACAATACGATATTTCCTGTCTGTGCATTTGCAAATACATGTCCACGCATTAAATAACTGTAGGAATCAAGAAAGCCTCCTACGATTGCAAGAATTGCTGTTAAGAAAAAACTCTCTGACATCTGCAAATGTTTTTCTTCCATTAAATCTGCACTTCCTTTCCAAGCTCATAAAAAGATCCCATCAGTGTGATCATATCATCTAAATCTTTGCATCCGGCAGTTTCGTATGTTGAATGCATGGATAGCTGTGGAAGTCCGATATCTGCTGCCTTGATCGACACCTGTCCAGTCAGGATATTACCAAGTGTCGAACCGCCTAACATATCCGAACGGTTAAAGAATACCTGACACTTAATCTTTTCTTTTTTACACAGATATTTTACGAGTGCCGCTGAATTCGCATCGGTTGTATATTTTTGTGATGCATTGTATTTTAGTACAATTCCTTCATTGATATACGGACGGTTCGTAGGGTCTGTCTTATCCTGATAGTTCGGATGAACTGCATGAGCGTTATCTGCAGATAACATAAAGCTGTCTGCCACCGCCATATAATATTCTTCTTCATTTTTTCCACAAAGATAACTGATCCTTTTTAATACCTCTGGGAAAAATGTTGATCCAGCCCCCTGTTTTGTACCGCTTCCGACTTCTTCATTATCAAAGACCGCACATACTGTGACATAATCTTTGGAAAGCTCTGCATTTAACATTCCTTCGATGGATGAATATGCACATTCAAGGTCATCTAATTTAGGTGCTGCAACAAATTCTTCGTTGATTCCTAGTGTTGTTCCTCTCATTCGGTTATATAAAAACAGATCATAAGATAAGATATCTTCTTTCTCAACTCCTGCTTCTTTGGCGATCATTTCCTCAAAACCATCTTTTGTAAGATTTCCCCCGCATAATGGCAGGAGATCTTTTTGTGGATTTAACTGTTTTGATTCATTTGAAGATCTTGACATATGAATTGCAAGATTCGGAATGATCATAAGATCTCTGTCAACGTTGACCAACTGATCTTTGATCTGTCCGTTTTCTTCTATTATAATACGTCCTGCAACAGACAATGGACGATCAAACCATGTTTCCGGGATCATTCCTCCGTATCGTTCAATATTTAATTTCGTATAATGTTTCTCTACGGACATCTCAGGCTGTTCTTTGATACGGTATGTTGGAGAATCACTGTGGCTTGCCACGATGTGAAACCCTTGAAAATCCTTCTTTGG
>JAHZAT010000054.1 GCA_019423795.1 Clostridiales bacterium | reverse complement strand
TGAAGTAGGAATGAAACATAAAGGTTTATAACTTTTTATAAGTTTTCAGTAACGGCATTCGTAATGTTAGAACAATTAGGAAAACAGGCAAAAGAAGCATCGATAATTCTTGGAAAAGCAGGGATTGAAGATAAGAATGAAGTATTAAGAGAAGCAGCCAAATGTCTGGTACAGAATCAGGAATATATCTTAAGTGAGAATTATAAAGATGTAGAGAATGCAAAAAGCAATGATATGAGCGAGGCATTGATCGATCGCTTATCCCTAAATCCTGACCGTATCGAAGCAATGGCAGAAGGACTTCGTCAGGTAGCTGAACTTCACGATCCAATCGGTTCCGTAGAACATATGCAGAAAACACCAAACGGACTATTGATCGGAAGGAAGACAGTACCATTAGGAGTTGTTGGAATTATCTACGAATCCCGTCCAAATGTAACAGCCGATGCTTTTGCATTATGCTTTAAAACAGGAAATGCATGCCTTCTGCGCGGTGGAAGCGATGCGATCAACTCAAATCTTGCGATTACAAACGTGATTCAGAGTGCATTAGAGTCATGTCACATGCCAAAATACAGCATTCAGCTTTTAACAGATACAAGTCATGAAACAGCAACAAAGATGATGCAGTTAAACGATTACTTAGATGTTCTGATCCCTAGAGGTGGTGCAGGACTGATTAAGAGCGTTGTAAAGAATTCCACAGTTCCAGTTATTGAGACAGGAACAGGAAACTGTCATGTATATGTTGATGAATTTGCACAAAAAGATATGGCAGTGAACATCATCATCAATGCAAAGACACAGAGACTTGGAACATGCAATACATGCGAATCTTTAGTCTTACATAAAAACATCTTAGAAAGTCATGGTCCAGCCATCATTGAAGCTTTATTAGAAAAAGGTGTCCAGATCCGTGGAGATGAGAGAGTTTGTGCCTTAAATGATCAGGTCATCCCAGCAACAGAAGAAGACTGGGGAACAGAATACTTAGATTCTATCATCTCTGTCAAAACTGTTGATAGTTTTGACGAGGCAGTGGCACATATCAATCATTATAATACAGGACATTCCGAAGCGATCATCACAGATTCCTACCAGAATGCTCAAGAATTCTTAAATCAGATCGATGCGGCAGCTGTTTACGTGAATGCATCCACAAGATTTACGGATGGATTTGAATTTGGATTTGGAGCAGAGATTGGAATCAGTACCCAGAAGATTCATGCCAGAGGACCAATGGGATTAGATGCACTGACAACAACCAAGTTTATCATTTATGGCAATGGACAGATCCGTAAATAATGTAGTAGCGTCGACAGAATTGTTAACTTATTTCAGAATTTTAAGGAATTCTGAAGAAAAAACACAGAATTTTGTATGCAATATAAAGAAAATGTTAAAAAAACATTGAAAAATAAAAAAGACTATGATATCATAAGTCTTGTGTTCAAAGGAGTTTTCATTTCATGAGAACTCTTTTTTTTCGCAATGGAAAAAAATGTAAAGAAGAAAGGAAGGCTTAAAATGGCATTGTTTACATTTAGCGGAGGTGTTCATCCAGCGGATGGTAAAGAATTTGCAAAGAATTCACCAATCACCGAATACCTGCCAAAAGGAGATGTTGTTTTACCTTTAGGTCAGCACATCGGTGCCCCTGCAAAACCAATCGTTAGCAAGGGTGACCAGGTATTAGTAGGCCAGAAGGTGGCAGAAGCTGGAGGATTTGTATCCGCAAACATTTTCAGCTCTGTTTCAGGAACTGTTAAAGCGATCGAGCCAAGAATGACTCCAGCCGGAGCAAAAGTTAACTCTATCGTAATTGAGAATGACGGAGAATTCAAAGAGGTTGCATACGAGACAAAACCTTATGACCAGATGTCTAAAGATGAAGTCTTAGCAGCGATCAAAGAAGCCGGAATCGTAGGACTTGGTGGAGCTGGATTCCCAACACATGTAAAATTAGCTCCAAAAGATCCAGATGCGATCGAGTATATCATCGTAAATGGAGCCGAGTGCGAACCTTATATCACAGGTGATTACCGCACATTAATGGAAACACCAGAACTTTTAATTGAAGGATTAAATATCGTACTTGATATGTTCCCAAAAGCAAAAGGTATCATTGGTATTGAAGATAACAAAAAAGATGCAATTGCCAAAGTAGAAGCATTGGTAAAAGGTGATGCAAGAATCAGTGTTGCAACATTAAAGACAAAATACCCACAGGGTGCAGAGCGTTCTTTAATTTATGCAACAACAGGAAGAAGTATCAACTCTAGCATGTTACCAGCAGATGCAGGATGCATCGTTGATAATGTAGCTACGATCGTAGCGATCAAAGAAGCTGTCAAAGACGGAAAACCATTATATGAACGTATTGTGACAGTGACTGGAGATGCGATCAAAAACCCAAGCAACTTTAAAGTCCGTACAGGAACAAATGTAGAAGAACTGATTGAAGCAGCTGGTGGATTTAAAACACAGCCTGAAAAGATCATTTCTGGTGGACCTATGATGGGTATGGCAATGTTTACAACAGACGTACCAGCTGTGAAAACATTCTCATGCTTCTTAGCGTTCACAAAAGATGAAGTTGCTGCAAACCAGCCAAGCAATTGTATTCGTTGTGGAAGATGTGTAAGCGTCTGTCCGCAGAAGCTGATGCCAGCAAAATTATCTGTATTAGCAGATCATAACAAGTTTGACGAGTTTGAAAAACTTTATGGAGCAGAATGCGTTGAGTGTGGATCATGTTCATTCGTATGTCCAGCAAAACGTAACCTTGCACAGTCCATGAAGACAGGTCGTAAACAGGTATTAGCTAACCGTAGAAAGAAATAAAGGAGAGATACATATGAGCGAAACATTATATCATGTGTCAGCCAATCCTCATGTAAGAGATAATGGTTCAACACAAAAGATTATGTTAGATGTTATCATCGCATTACTACCCGCTACAATTTTTGGTATCTATATCTTTGGAGCATCTGCGGCACTGACAGTTGCAATTTCTGTTGCTACCTGTGTTGTCGTTGAGTATATTTACCAGAAACTTATGAAACAGCCAATCACAGTAAGTGACTTAAGTGCGGCATTAACCGGACTGTTACTTGCATTAAACTTACCACCAGAGGCACCATTCTGGATGCCGATCTTAGGTGGAATTTTCGCGATCATCGTTGTAAAACAGGTATTCGGTGGACTAGGACAGAACTTCATGAACCCAGCCCTTGGTGCAAGATGTTTCTTAATGATCTCATTTGCAGCAAGAATGACAACATTTACATATGATGGTGTAACAACAGCAACACCACTTGCTGTTATGGAACAGGGAAAAAGCGTTGATGTTATGAAATCATTCTTAGGATTTATCCCAGGAACGATCGGTGAAACATCCGCATTATTACTGATCATCGGTGGAGTATATTTAGTATTTAAGAAAGTTATCTCCCCAATCATCCCATGTGTTTACGTTGCAGTTGTAGCAATCTTCGTACTGATCTTCGGTGGTCATGGATTTGATCTATCTTACATGGCAGCACAGATCTTCAGTGGTGGATTAATGTTAGGTGCGATCTTCATGGCAACAGACTACGTAACATCTCCAATTACAAAGAACGGAAAGATCATCTATGCGATCGTTCTTGGTATTTTAACTGGATTATTCCGTCTGTTCGGACCAATGGCTGAAGGTGTATCTTACTCTATCATCATTGCCAACTTATTAGTTCCACTGATCGAGAGAGTGACAGTACCAACTCCATTTGGAATCGTAAAAAAAGGAGGTAAGAGCAATGAATAAGAATCTCGTAATGGATTGTATTAAATTATGTGTGATCACATTAATTGCAGGACTCCTTTTAGGTATCGTATATAACGTAACAAAAGCACCGATCGCCGCACAGGAAGAGAAGACAAAACAGGAAGCTTACAAAGCCGTATTCGAAGATGCAGCGAAATTTGATACAGTAAAATTAGATCAGAAAGACGTAGCAGCTGTCTTAAAGAAAAATGATCTTGGACAGAACACAATTTCTGAAGTCGTAAAAGCAGTTGACAAAAACGGAAAAGAACTTGGATATGTATTCTCTGTAACAAACCCAGAAGGATACGGTGGAGATGTAACTTTATCCGTAGGTGTCAGAGATGATGGAACAGTCAATGGTTATGAAACATTATCCATCAGCGAAACAGCTGGTTTAGGTATGAAAGCTAAAGAACCAGAATTTAAGAGTAACTTTAAAAACAAAAAAGCAGACAGATTTGAAGTTGTAAAAGATGGATCTGGTAAGAACGATGATTCTAAAGTAGATGCCATCAGTGGTGCAACGATCACTAGCCGTGCTGTCACAAGTGCAGTTAACAGCTGTGTTGCATATTCAAAGAGCCTGAAGGGAGGTAATTAAACATGAAACCAAATCCAATGGAACGATTGATTAATGGTATCGTAAAAGAAAACCCTACCTTCGTATTAATGTTAGGTATGTGTCCTACATTAGCAGTAACAACATCTGCGATCAACGGTGCAGGAATGGGGCTTTCAACAACAGCCGTATTAATGTTTTCTAACATGATCATTTCCGCATTAAGAAATGTTATCCCTGATCGTGTACGTATCCCAGGATACATCGTAGTTATCGCATCTCTGGTAACGATCGTACAGTTCTTATTACAGGGATATGTTCCAGCAGTTAACGATGCATTAGGATTATATATCCCACTGATCGTAGTAAACTGTATCATCCTTGGACGTGCAGAATCCTTTGCAGCAAAGAATGGACCGATCAACTCCTTCTTTGACGGACTTGGAATGGGACTTGGATTTACAATTGCCCTGACAATTTTAGGAGCATTCCGTGAATTATTAGGAGCAGGACAGATCTTTGGAATGCAGGTAATGCCATCTGCATATGAACCAATCACAATCTTTATTCTGGCACCTGGAGCATTCTTTGTACTTGCATGCTTAGTAGCAATCCAGAATAAAGTTAAGAGCAAAAAACCTCAGAAACCAGGACAGCCACAGACAAGTGGATGTGGAGACTGTGCTCACTGTGGAAACAGTGCTTGTGGTTCCAGAAGCTTTTTTGACACAACTGTAGATGACAAATAAGGAGGATCAGAATGAAAAGTTTATTGTTAATTGCCATCGGCTCAGCCCTGGTAAATAACGTTGTATTAAGCCAGTTCCTTGGTTTATGTCCTTTCCTTGGAGTTTCTAAGAAAGTTGAGACAGCAGCCGGAATGGGTGCAGCCGTTCTCTTCGTTATTACCATCGCATCAGCAGTTACAAATTTAATTTATACATTTTTATTAGTACCAACAGATTTAACATACTTAAATACGATCGTATTTATCCTGGTAATCGCAGCATTAGTACAGTTCGTAGAAATGGTATTAAAGAAATCTATGCCAGCATTATATGAATCTCTGGGAGTATTCCTTCCACTGATCACAACAAACTGTGCAGTTCTTGGTACAGCATTAACAAACGTACAGAACGACTATAGTTTCATCGCCAGCATAGTCAATGGTATTGGTATCTCTGTAGGATTCTTAATTGCTATCGTGATCCTTGCTGGTATCCGTGAAAAGATGGAATACAACAACATCCCAGAATCTTTCAAAGGAATGCCTATCACACTGTTAACAGCAGGATTAATGGCGATCGCATTCTTCGGATTCTCAGGACTTATTTAGGAGGTAAAGAAGATGAATATATCAGCAATTTTACTTGCCATGGTTGTTGTCGGAGGAACCGGTCTGCTTATCGCAATCTTACTGGGAATTGCCTCAGAGAAATTTAAAGTTCCTGTAGACGAGAAGGAAGTGGCTATCCGTGCAGAACTTCCAGGAAATAACTGTGGTGGTTGTGGATACGCAGGTTGTGATGGACTTGCAAAAGCAATCGCAAATGGAGAAGCACCAGTGAACGGCTGTCCAGTTGGTGGAGCAGCTGCAGCTGAGAAGATCAGTGCGATCATGGGTGTAGAAGCAGGAGAATTCGTGAAGAAAGTCGCATTCGTAAAATGTGCCGGAACTTGCGAAAAAGCATCTGACAAATACCAGTACTCAGGAGTTCAGAGCTGTATCGAAGCGATGAACGTACCAGGTGCAGGACCAAAAGGATGCGAATTTGGATGTATGGGATTTGGAAGCTGTGCAGCAGTATGTCCAGAAAATGCGATCTCTATCGTGAACGGAATCGCTCACATCGATGAAGAAGCATGTGTAGGATGTGGAAAATGTGCAGAAACATGTCCAAAATCCTTAATCGACCTTGTACCAGAAAATAAGAAAACAAGAGTACAGTGCAGCTCTAAAGAATTCGGTAAACAGGTAATGTCTGTATGTAAAGCAGGATGTATCGGATGTAAAGCATGTGAAAAAGTATGTAAACTTGGAGCAATTAAGGTTGAAAACAACATTGCACAGATCGATTATGAAAAATGTGTAGGTTGTGGATTATGTGCAGGTAAATGTCCAAAAGGAATCATTACAGGAAAGAAATTAGTTCCTAAGAAACCAGCACCTAAAAAACCAGTAGAAAAGAAAGAAGCTTAATCTTTCTTCATAATGATAATAATAAAGAAGCAGAAGATTCTAGAGATTGGATCTTCTGCTTTTTTCTGCGTCTATTTATCGAAAAAAAGAATACTATTATAATAGGAAGAAAAAGGATTTCCGACATGAAATTTCTCGAACTTCGGCAAAAAGATGTGATCAATTGTAACACCGGTGAATGCTTAGGATTTGTCTTAGACCTCGAATTTGAAATACATACTGGACAGATCTGCTATCTGATCGTGCCCAAAACAACAAAGATGATCCTGTGCCTTGGGAAAAAGAATAAAATCTATAAAATTCCATACAAATGTGTCGTGAGGATCGGAAGAGACACCATTTTAGTCGATATCAACGAAAAAGAATGCCTGAAATAAAAGAAAAGCTTTTATTTTATGGCAAAAAATGATATACTTCAAGCAGAAAAAAACACGGAGGTACAAGAAGATGAGATGCCCATATTGTGGAAGCGAGAATTCCAGAGTCGTAGATTCCAGACCGGCAGAAGACAACAATGCGATCCGTAGAAGAAGACAATGCGATGAATGCGGAAAGCGTTTTACAACTTATGAGAAGATAGAGACAGAACCATTAAGCGTTATCAAGAAAGATAAGACAAGACAGCTTTATGACCGAAGCAAAATAAGAAATGGAATCGTACAATCCTGTCACAAACTTCCAGTCTCCATGGGACAGATCGAAGCAGCGATCGATGAGATCGAGACAAAGATCTACAACATGGGAACAAGAGAAGTGGAGTCATCCGTGATCGGAGAGATGGTCATGGACAAATTAAAAGACTTAAATGAAGTTGCATATGTAAGATTCGCAGCCATCTATCGCGAATTTAAAGATGTGAACACCTTTATGAGTGAATTAAAGAAATTATTGAAATAAGTACGATTGTTTTGAATATACAGTATTGTAAAAATATTACTTTTGTGATAGACTAACCATATCATTTTGAAACCAGCTTCTTTTTTGAGCAGAGAAGGAGTTGAGTACTATTTATCAGGAAGTAATCACAGGAATCGTCAGTGGAGTGAGCGGAAGACTCATCCACGTCGAAGTAGAGATCAGAAATGGCCTGCCATATTTCACCATGGTAGGCTATCTTTCTAAAGAATCCATGGAAGCAAAAGAGCGCGTTGCATCAGCACTACGCTCCATCGGCCATCCCCTGCCATCTATGAAGATCACAGTCAACTTATCCCCAGCCAATATAAGAAAGAATGGAACTGCGTTCGATTTCCCAATCGCCGTGGCTTTTTTAGGGTGTCTGAATTTAATCGATGCAAGCAAATTAGAGGATATCTGCATTATGGGAGAATTAGGGTTAAATGGCAAGATCAGAGGGGTTGGAAACTGTCTTCCAATTGTTTTAGAAGCAAGAAAAAAAGGAATCCATAAGTTTTTTGCGGCAAGGGAAGATGCCAATTCCCTAAGAGGAATGGAAGATATCGAAGTCATATTTATGGATAGCTTACAAGATGTTTTGGACTATTTTCATGGAACGTATCAACAAAGATGCTGCATAGATACAACACAATATCAGAAAGAAGAAACAGAAGAAGATTTTAGCGATATCATAGGTCAGAAACATTTAAAAAGAGCGATAGAAATTGCTGTCACTGGAAGACATCATTTACTGATCATTGGATCTCCGGGATCAGGAAAAACAATGGCAGCCAGAAGAATTCCGACAATCCTTCCACCATTATCAAAAGAAGAGAAAATGGAAGTTCAGGCGATCTACGATGCGACAGGAATCCAAAGATATTTAGAAGACAACACTCGTCCATTTCGCCAGCCACATCCAATGATCCCCAAGGCAGCGTTTCTTGGAGGAGGCAAGACACCGACCGCAGGAGAGATCACATTAGCACATCATGGAATCTTATTTCTGGATGAATTTATGGAATTTAAAACCGAATGTATCGAAGCACTCAGACAGCCACTGGAAGATGGAACGATCGATATCACCAGAAATGGGATCTATCATCAGTTTCCAGCCGATTTTCAACTGATCGCAACGATGAATCCATGTCCTTGCGGTTATGGACTGGAAGACGGGATCTGTCGATGTACCTATCATGAAAAGAAACGTTATCTAAAGAAATTATCAGGGCCGATCCTAGACCGATTTGACATGGTTTTATGTATCAGTAAAAAAGATCACAACTTACAAAAAGCGAAACAAAAAGAAATGGTAGAAACGTCCAGTCAGATCAAAAAACGGATCAAAACAACCATCCAAAGAGAAAAAAATTTACTAAAAAATGATTCCTGCAATGCTATCAGTCAATTAAGCCACATACAGTTAAACAAGATCATTCATTTATCGAAAGAATGCAAAGAGATTTTAGACATTGCCTACCAATCCGGCAAGATCACAAGACGAGGAATGGATAAGATTTTAAAAGTAACGTTAACAATCATGCTGATGGAAAATGAATCCGAGATCAAACCGATTCACTTAATGGAAGCTATGACTTTTCGAAACACAGATTTTATCAGAGAGGTGCTGGAATATGGAAGATAAATTATACTGGTACTGGCTGTGTGGCAAAGTCATGTTGCCGATCAAGAAACAAAAAGAACTGATGGATATCTTCATTCATCCAAAAGAACTCTATAAGATCAACCCAGAAATCCTAAAGGAACGCATGACAGATCTTGAATACGGTCGTTTCATCAACTCAAGAGATGAAGCAATGATTCAGAAAGACTATGAAGCTTTGCATCGTGAAAATATCCGTTTTATCATTCAAAAAGAAGCTGCATATCCGAATCGTTTAAGAAAAATTTATGATGCTCCTTATGGCATCTTTCAAAAAGGCCAGCCATATGAAGAAAAAGAACTGTCAATTGCGATCGTAGGGTCAAGATTTCCGACAACTTACGGCTTTGAAATCTCGAAAAAATTCGCAAAAGAGTTGGCAGAGCAAGGTGTACAGATTATCAGTGGCCTCGCAAGAGGCGTAGATGGGGCGGTTCACCGAGAGATAATCAATAAAAATGGACAAGCTGTTGGAGTTTTAGGATGTGGGATCGATCTCATTTACCCAAAAGAGAATTTTCAGTTATTTTATGACATGTATGCGAATCAGACAGTTATTTCCGAGTACCCGCCAGGCAGTGAACCACTTAAATGGCATTTTCCAGAAAGGAATCGGATCATCAGTGGATTAAGTGATGGAATCCTTGTGACAGAAGCCAGAGAGCGAAGCGGATCACTGATCACAGCGGATTGTGGGCTTGATCAGAATAAAGAAGTATTTGCAGTTCCCGGAATGATTACCAATAAACATTCCAAAGGCTGCCACGGACTCATCAAACAAGGCGCAAAATTGGTTGAAAATGTCGACGATATTTTGACAGAATTTTCAGAATTCACAGGAATTTCACGAAAATTTCCAAAGCTTCATACAAAATCTCTTGCAAAGGCAGAAAAAAGGGTGTATGATATGTTGAGTTTGAAACCGAAACATATTGATGAGATCTTAAGTGCATCCGGTTTTTCTTATGAAGAAGTGATCAAAGCATTATTTCAATTAGAAGCGAAAGGATATATCAAACAGACTCATCAAAATTTATATATCAAAAAAATGTAAATAAGGGGTAATACTATATGCCAAAATATCTAGTTATCGTCGAATCACCGGCGAAAGCAAAAACAATTAAAAAATTTCTGGGCAGAAATTATGAAGTGATCGCGTCCAACGGGCATGTTCGCGATCTGCCAAAGAGTACCTTAGGAATTGATATCGAGAATGACTTTGAACCAAAGTACATTACGATCCGCGGGAAGGGTGAAGTATTAGCAGCTCTTCGTAAAGCAGTAAAGAAAGCAGACAAAGTATACCTCGCGACTGACCCGGACCGTGAAGGAGAAGCCATCTCATGGCATTTATATTACGCATTAAAATTGGAAAATAAGAACTACAGCCGTATCACATTCAATGAGATCACAAAAACAGCGGTCAAAGATTCCATCAAACATGCAAGAGATATCGACATGAACTTAGTCGATGCACAGCAGGCAAGACGTGTCCTAGACCGAATCGTAGGATATCAGATCAGCCCAATTCTTTGGGCAAAGATCAAACGAGGATTAAGTGCTGGACGAGTTCAGTCTGTAGCACTGCGGCTCATCTGTGATCGAGAAGAAGAGATCAATTTATTTATTCCACAGGAATATTGGTCGCTCGAAGCCTTATTAGATGTCAAAGGAAGCAAAAAGCCTTTAGAAGCGAAACTTGTTGGAACCAAAGATCAGAAAATGGAGATCCACAGTGAAGAAGAGATGAATGAGATCTTATCCTATTTAAAGGGAAAAGAATTCACAGTAAAAGGGGTAAAAGTTACCGAACGATTAAAGAAAAGCCCACTTCCATTTACAACAAGTACGCTGCAGCAGGATGCATCCAGCAAGTTAAATTTTGCACCACAGAAAACCATGCGTATCGCACAGCAGTTATACGAAGGTGTGAACATCAAAGGACAGGGAACGGTCGGTCTGATCACATACTTACGTACAGACTCCACACGTATCTCTGTGGAAGCTGATGCAGCAGCCAAAGAATATATCAAAGAAGCTTATGGAGCTGAGTTTGTCGGAGAAGGAACTGTCGCAAAGAAAGACGACAAGAAAGTACAGGATGCCCATGAAGCCATCCGCCCAACCTACATGACAAATTCACCAGCAAGCATCAAGGACGAGCTGTCAAGAGATCAGTTCCGTTTATACCAGCTGATCTGGAACCGTTTCATGGCAAGCCGTATGGCACCAGCCAAATACGAAAATACATCTGTAAAGATCGCAGCCGGAGATTACCGTTTTAACGCATCTGCAAGCAAGATCGCTTTCGATGGATTCTTATCCGTATATAACATTAACAATGAAAAATCCGAAGGAAACTTAATGTTAAAATCCATCGATGAGAATACAAAACTTACATTAAATGAACTAGAACCAAAACAGCATTTTACACAACCACCAGCACATTACACAGAAGCATCTCTGGTTAAGACATTAGAGGAATTTGGAATCGGACGACCAAGTACTTATGCGCCAACGATCTCAACGATTACAGCAAGACGTTATGTTGTCAAAGAAAAGAAGAACTTATATGTCACAGAGCTTGGAGAAGCAGTCAACAACATGATGAAGAAAGCATTTGCAAGTATCGTTGATGTGAACTTCACAGCGATGATGGAAGGACTTCTTGATATGGTAGAAGAAGGAAAAGTCCATTGGAAATCCGTCATTGAAAACTTCTATCCAGACTTTGAGATCGCCGTTCAAAATGCTGAGAAAGAATTAGAGAAAGTCAAGATCGAAGACGAAGTAACAGACGTTGTCTGTGATGAATGTGGAAGAAACATGGTTGTCAAATACGGACCATACGGAAAATTCCTTGCATGCCCTGGATTCCCAGAATGCAGAAATACGAAACCACATTTCGAGAAAGTCGGAATCCCATGTCCAATGTGTGGCGGAGAAGTCGTCTTAAAGAAAACGAAAAAAGGAAGAAAATATTACGGATGCGAAAACAATCCGGAATGCGAATTTATGTCATGGCAGAAACCATCCACAGTCAAATGTGAGAAATGCGGAAGCTATATGATCGAAAAAGGAAAGAAGCTTGTATGTTCCAATAAAGAATGTGGATTCGTATGCAGCATGCCAGAAGAAGCAAAAGAGAAAGAAACTTCCGGGGAGTCAGTTTCAGAATAAGGAGATAAAATATAGATGAGTAGTATACAGTTACTAGATAAAACAAGAAAGATCAACAAATTACTTCATAACAATAATTCACAGAAAGTTGTATTTAACGACATCTGTAAAGTCTTAACAGAAGTTATGAATTCCAATGTCCTTGTAATCAGCAAAAAAGGAAAGATCCTAGGAAAAAATGAAGCAGACCACATCGAAGTCCTTCATCAGCTGATCTCAGGAAATGTCAAAGATTATGTTGATTTTTCATTAAATGAAAGACTATTAACGATCCTTTCCACAAATGAAAACGTCAGCCTTTCCACTTTAGGATTTGAGTCAGATATTGACGATTATTATGCGATCATCGCACCAATCGATATCGCAGGGGAAAGATTCGGAACATTATTTATGTACCGCCAGAGGGAAAATTATTCCATTGATGATATTATTTTAGCAGAGTATGGAACAACCGTTGTCGGACTTGAAATGTTAAGATCCGTAAGTGAAGAAGTGGAACAGGAGCGAAGAAAGAAAGGAATCGTAGATTCCGCGATCAGTACTTTATCCTTCACAGAACACAAAGCAGTGCTTCATATTTTAGAAGAATTAGAAGGAAATGAAGGAGTCTTAGTCGCAAGCAAGATTGCAGACAGATTCGGGATCACGAGATCCGTTGTCGTAAACGCATTAAGAAAACTAGAGAGTGCCGGAGTTGTCGAGACAAGATCTTCCGGTATGAAAGGAACCTATATTAAGGTAGTGAATGACTTTATATTTGACGAGATCACAAAGCTTGATTAATTCTTTTATAATTAATGAAAAAGTTCTTGCAAAGAAGGACAAGGTCTGATATACTGTCATAGGTAAAAATAAACACGCTATTGGAATTCTGATAAGTGCCCAAGAGGTTTGTCAGAACGATGAAAATAGCGGAAGCAAAAACTAAAGGAGATTTAAAATGAGCGTTATTTCAATGAAACAGTTACTTGAAGCAGGTGTACATTTCGGACATCAGACAAGAAGATGGAACCCTAAAATGGCACCATACATCTACACAGAGCGTAATGGTATCCATATCATCGACTTACAGAAATCTGTAGGAATGGTTGACGATGCTTACAATGCAGTAAAAGAATGTGTAGCACAGGGTGGAAAGATTCTGTTCGTAGGAACAAAGAAACAGGCTCAGGATTCTATTCAGGCTGAAGCAGAACGTTGTGGAATGTTCTACGTAAACCAGAGATGGTTAGGTGGAATGATGACTAACTTCAAAACAATCGAATCTAGAATCGCTAGACTGAAAAAGATCAAAGAGATGGAAGAAGACGGAACATTTGACGTACTTCCAAAGAAAGAAGTTATCGAACTTAACAAAGAAAAAGACAAATTACAGAAGAACTTAGGTGGAATCGAAGAAATGGGTGGACTTCCAGACATGATCTTCGTTGTAGACCCTAAGAAAGAAAGCATCTGTGTACAGGAAGCACATACTTTAGGAATTCCTCTTGTTGGAATCGCAGATACAAACAGCGATCCTGAAGAATTAGATTATATCATCCCAGGAAACGATGATGCGATCCGTGCAGTAAAACTGATCACATCTGCTATGGCTGATGCAGTTATCGAAGCAAACCAGGGAATCGATGCAGACTCTGAAGAAGTTGCAGAAGACGCTGAATAATTTATTCACATTTTCATTTTAGGAGGAAAAAGAATCATGGCTATCACAGCAGCAATGGTAAAAGAATTAAGAGAAATGACTGGTGCCGGAATGATGGATTGTAAGAAAGCTCTTACAAACACAGACGGAGACATGGACGCAGCAGTTGAATTTTTAAGAGAAAACGGTCTTGCAAAAGCAGCAAAGA
The DNA here is from genome assembly GCA_019423795.1 of Clostridiales bacterium. Taxonomy (GTDB): domain Bacteria; phylum Bacillota; class Clostridia; order Lachnospirales; family Lachnospiraceae; genus Anaerostipes. Next base: position 16,380 of record JAHZAT010000054.1, on the reverse strand, counting down.
AAGCTGGACGTATCGCAGCTGAAGGACTTGTTGCAGTAGCAGTATCTGAAGATGCAAAAGAAGCAGCAATTGTTGAAGTTAACTCTGAAACAGACTTCGTAGCTAAGAATGATACATTCAGAACATATGTAGCAGAAGTAGCTGATCAGGCTCTTACAACAAAAGCAGCTGATATCGAAGGATTCTTAGCAGAAGAATCTAAAGCAGAAGCTGGAAAAACTGTAAAAGAAGCATTAGATGGTAAGATCGCTGTTATCGGAGAGAACTTAAACATCCGTAGATTCGCTAAAGTATCTGCAGCAGACGGATTTGTTGCATCTTACATCCACGCTGGTGGAAAAATCGGTGTATTAGTAGAAGTTGCTACAGACGTAGTTAACGACGAGATCAAAGAGATGGCTAAAAACGTAGCAATGCAGGTTGCAGCTATTTCTCCAAAATACACAAGCAGAGATGAAGTTTCTAAAGATTACATCGAGCATGAAACAGAAATCTTAAAAGTTCAGGCTATGAACGAAAACCCAGACAAACCAGAAAACATCATCGAAAAGATGATCGTTGGACGTCTGAACAAAGAATTAAAAGAAGTATGTCTGTTAGATCAGGCTTATGTTAAAGCTGAAGACGGAAAACAGGCAGTTGGAAAATACGTAGAACAGGTTGCTAAAGCAAACGGAGCTAATGTTACAATCAAAGGATTCGTTCGTTTTGAAACTGGTGAAGGTATTGAAAAGAAAGAAGAAGACTTTGCGGCTGAGGTTGCTGCTCAGTTGAAATAATTGATTGATTCTTTGTTAGAGTTAATTTGATATTTTTTTAGTGAGTATTAAAGGGCATATATCCTTGTTTTGAGGGTGTGTGTCCTTTTTATTATTAAAAATATTGTAAACATAAAAAGCTAGTGAAGAAATAAAAATTCACTTAGATATGAACTTGTACAAATGTAAGCTATGGGTACTAGCCTTAATAGATCATTAAATAGACTTCACCATATTATTGATGAGATGATTTGAGTGGAAATAAGATGTGGAAATAAGATAGACGACAAGTGTATAAATTGTATGATATACTGTAGATAATGATATTAAATGGGGAGATAATAAATATGGGAAGAGTTTTAAAAGCTAATTTTTATTATGGTGCAATATTAACAACGATATTACAAAAAAATCCAGATGCGATACCAACACTTATATTAGCTGATGGAGAATCAAAACAAATATATAAAATGATTACAAATTCCTCAAAACACGAATATATTCTTTTTTTCAAATATGCAAGTATGAATTCGAGAACTAGAAAGAACTACTGGAGTTGCCAGTTTACATTTTCAAAAGATGATAAAGAAAAGTTGAAAAATTGTTATTTAAAAGAAAAAATGCCAATATTAATTTGTTTATTATGTGTTAATACAGAAAATTTTCGCGAGAGTGATATTGTTATTTTAAAATATGAGGAATTTGAAAAGGTAAAAAAGAAGCAAGCGATTACTATAGGCTTTAAATATAAAAAACATCATTTTATATTGTATACAGATACAAAAGCAAGAGATGATGGATTGCATATAGAAACTAATAGAATTGAAAAAAATTTCGATGATTTGTTAGTTTTAGATAGAAGAAAAGATAAAAGAATTTGTGAAAAGAAAAATTTAAATGATAGCAAAAAAGTTTATCCATATTCTAATAAGTGCTTATTTTGTAAAAAAACATTGATTAATGAAATAGATGAAAATAAAAAAATAGAACTAAAAATATGTCGACATTGTGATATAACATACATTGGTAAGAATGATTATAAAAAGAATAAAGATTATATAGATATCATGTATGATAAAGTTTGTGTAATACAAAATAAATTAATAAACAGGGACACAGTATCAGAAAATAATAAAGATATACTTTATGTTGTAGAAAAAATAAGCAACATTTGTCCTGAAGATGGAGCACGGTACAGATATGAATTTATTAATTTCGGGAATTACAAGGATACGATAGCTGTTTGCCCACATTGTGGTAAACAGTTTATAGACAAAAATCAAAAACAAAATATTCTAAATACAATGAATAGAATTTATTCTAAATCATATAAAAAATATATATTTAAAGACGTATAGGGATTGTAAATTATGAAAATGGCAAGGGCAAGGAGGAGCTATGAAAGATCAAAAAGCTGGAGAATTAATATCAGGTTTGACAACCGCATTTATAGATCAATCCAATAATTCAAGTTTAGCTTATAGACCAGAATTTGTTTACAACGACCATAAACAAGGAAAGAAAGTTCTTGTTTCTTTGGAACAAGAATTAAAACGATGTGATGAATTCTTTATCAGTGTAGCATTTATCACTGATAGTGGATTTGAATCGCTATCTATGATTTTAAGAGAATTAGAACAAAAAGGAGTTCCAGGGAAAATTCTCACAACAGACTATTTAACATTTAGTCAACCCAAAGCATTAGATCGATTGGCTCAGTTGAAAAATATTGAATTAAAAATGTTTCGAACAAATTCTGAGGTTGGAGGATTTCATACAAAAGGATATATATTCCGTGAAGATGAATTATATCGAATCATTATCGGAAGTTCTAATATGACATCAAAAGCGATTACAGAAAATAGAGAATGGAATACAAAGATTGTTTCTACAGAACAAGGAGAAGTTGCACAAGAAATTTTAAATGAATTCAAGAATTTATGGATGTCACCAAATAGTCAATATTATGAAGAATTCATTGATGATTATAAAGAGCGATATTTACAAAATCAAATCATCAAAAAGCAACAAAGACAAGCAGCAAAAGAACAAATTGTAGATTTTGAAAGCTATAAATTAAAACCAAATAAGATGCAGTTAGCTTTTATCAATAATCTTATGGAGATGAGATCAGAAGGAATAGAAAAGGCTTTGCTATTATCCAGTACAGGAACTGGAAAGACTTATGCATCGGCATTTGCTGTTCGAGAGCTAGGATATCAGAAGGTTTTATTCTTAGTACATAGAAAGCAAATCGCAGAACAAGCATTAAAATCATATCAAAAAGTTTTTGGACCATCTGTTAAAATGGGATTGATTACTGGTAAATATCATGATTATGATGCAGATTTTATTTTTGCAACAGTACAGACATTATCTAAAAAAGAAAATTTAGAAAGATTTGCAAGAGATCATTTTGAATGTTGTATCTATGATGAAGCTCATCATACCTCAGCAGATAGCTATAAAAAGGTTATGGATTACTTTACTCCACAATTTACACTGGGAATGACAGCAACACCTGATAAAAGAGATGATCATATAGAAGGTCGTAATATTTATGAGATCTTCGATCATAACATTGCATACGAGATTCGATTGCAAAAAGCAATGGAAGAAGATTTATTATGTCCATTTCATTATTTTGGAATTACAGATTTAGAAATTATTGATGATACGATAGTCAATGATAAGAAAATGACAAAAGAGCAAAAACTAGAGAATTTTAGACGTTTAACTTCAGATGACCGTGTAAAATATGTGATGGAGCAAGCAGAATATTATGGGTACAGTGGTAATCGAGTAAAAGGTCTGATCTTTTGCAGTAGAATTGAAGAAGCAAATGAATTATCAAAGAAGTTCAATGAGCATGGTTGGCGTACATTAGCATTAAGTGGCGCAGATTCAGAAGATGTTCGAAGAGATGCGATTGAACGTTTGGTTAATGATGATATCAATGAGTTAGATTATATTTTATCTGTAGATATTTTTAGTGAAGGTGTCGATGTACCAGAGATTAATCAGGTAATTATGCTAAGACCAACACAATCACCGATTGTATTTATTCAACAATTAGGACGTGGACTTCGAAAAGCAGAAGATAAAGAATATGTAGTGATACTTGATTTTATTGGAAATTATAAGAATAATTTTATGATACCGATTGCTTTGTCTGGGGATCGTAGTTATAACAAAGATAATGTAAGAAAATATGTAGTCAGTGGAAATAGTCTGATTCCGGGAGCATCTACAATTCATTTTGATGAAATATCTAAAGAACGGATTTTTAATGCTGTTGATAAAATGAAAGGTATGAAGGCATTTATAAAGGAAAGTTATATTTCTTTGAAGAATAGATTAGGTAGAATTCCAAGATTAATTGACTTTTATGAAAATGAAGAAATTGATCCATTGATTATTATTCGAGAATATAAGACTTATTATGCAATGTTGAAATCTTTAGAGAAAGATCAAAAAGTAGAAGAAGTTTCAGATGAAGAATTATTAATATTGGAATACTTATCAAAAACAGTTTTAAGTGGAGTACGCCCGCAGGAACTAGAATTGTTGAAACTGATGTTGAATCACGAAGAAGTTTCTATAGAAAAATTACAGGGAGAAGTTTCAGCAGAATTTGGGTATCTTTTGAATATGGATGGTATTCAGAGTACTCTTAATGTTTTAGAAGGTCATTTTGTTAGTAATGAGACAGAATATCAAAAATATGCACAGATTGATATTTTAAAGGCTAGCGAAAATAAAAGTATACAACGCGCAGAAGGTTTTGCACAGAAATTAAATGAAAAGGAATTCCATAAAGAATTAAAGGATATTATTTCTGTAGGTTTACAACGATATAAAGATAAATATATACAGAACAACAATCAAGATGTCCTATTTGTTTTATATGAGAAATATTCAAGAAGAGATGTTAGTTTCCTGATGGATTGTGGTAAAGATTTATCTTCTACGATGTATGGAATGAAAAAGATTAATGATGATGTTTTTATTTTTGTTACATATCATAAAGAAAAAACAGAAGACGATGGTAAAGAATATATCGATGGAAAACCTGATTATGCAGATATGTTTGAAGACAATCAAATATTCTGTTGGGATACTCAGATTGGAAGAGGTATTGATAGTTCTTATACGCAAGATGTGATGAAAGCTTATAGAAAACATTTGATGGTTAAGAAAAGCGATGCAGAAACGACATTTTATTATATGGGACAGTTCGATATTGTAGAAGTTAAGCCTGCAAAAAAATTAGATAATAAAGGAAAAGAACGAGATATTGCGAAGTTTAGAGTAAAAATGAGACATGCAGTTCGAGATGATTTATTGCAGTATTTAGAGAGTAATATAGATTAGATTACGAGTAGAAAATGAAAAGGAAGAATGATATGAAGACGATAAAGGTAGTGGCAGCAGTTATAAGAGACGGAGATAAGATATTTGCGACACAGAGAGGATATGGTGATCTAAAAGGTGGATGGGAATTTCCTGGGGGAAAGATTGAAGAAGGGGAAACTCCACAGGAAGCTTTGAAGAGAGAGATTATGGAGGAATTGGATACAGAGATTGAAGTTGGAGAATTGATTGATACGATAGAGTATGATTATTCGGAGTTTCATTTGTCTATGGGGTGTTATTGGTGTTCTGTAGTTAGTGGAAATTTGGTATTGAAAGAGCATGAGGCGGCTCGATGGTTAACAAAGGATAAATTAAGATCAATTGAATGGTTACCAGCAGATATTATATTGGTTGATATAATTCAAGGAAATTGTAAAGTCGATTTAAAATATTAGATATTATTAATTTGTTTTTATAAAATAAAAATATGTATGGGATGAAGAATATGGAAGCAAAAATTGATGATGCTGTGGAAAAATTTTATGAAATGAATAATATTACAGAAAAAAATTATGCAGCAAGTCGAGATATAGCATATAAAGAAGGGAAAATTTTCGATTCAAAAATTGTTGATTTACAAGAAAAATTGGCATGTTGGATTGAAAGATTTGAAGAAGATGATAAACAATATTTTATAAAATTATTTAAAAATTATATTTATATATCTCAAAGAGAATTTGAATATAAAATTTGGCAATTGTGTGAATCGATGTATAACAATTTGAATGAAAGAGGAATAAATAAAGAAAATATACTTTTTGTTACAATATCAAGTCCAACAGGAAGAGCAAGCGGCGGTGATTCATTAAGGGAAAACTTATTAATTGCGAACCAGGAATGGGGAATGGATAAAGGTCAAATAGTATCAGATGTTGAAAAATTAGACATGAATAGCTTAAAAGATATAAAAGCAATTATTTTTATAGATGATATATTAGGAACAGGATTTTCTTTAAAAAAAACAATTCAACAATTTATACAAAAAGCTATCAAAATAAATTTTAAAATTCATGAATATATTTGGGGAGTAACAGGCGTTTTTATGACTCGTAGTGCAATTCGTTTTATTAAAAATAAGATAAAAAAAGAATATAATTTAGAAATAGAAATATTTGATAATAATAATTATATAGATAATTGTATGAAAGGTAATCATATTTTCAATTATGACGAAGTAAAAAAAATAGAGGATATAGTAGAACGCTACGAGAAAGAAATTGGAATGGATGGAGATAAAAGTTATGTAATGGGTTTTCGAGGGTGTAAATTATTACTTTCATTTTATTATAATACACCAAATAATACATTATGTTCTTTTTGGAAATGTGAAAAAGATAATATTCCTGTATTTCCTCGGGACAAGTATAAAAGAATCACATTAAAATCTTTACAAGAGAGGAAGAGGAAAAATAGAATGAATGCTTATAGGAAAGGATGTATTGATAATGGAAATATATAAACGACTTTTGATGACATATATTGACAAATATAAAAGATTAGATTTGGATATGTTAACAGAGGAGATGCGATTAACAGAAACTCAGATTGTTGATATAGTGTATTCTCTTATAGAAGAAGGGTTTGTATATATGAAAGATCATAAATATAAAATAAGTGAAAAAGGGAAAAAATTTGTATTTCCTATGTGGAATGAGTGGTCATTTTGTAGTGATAAGGAACGAGGAAATACAGATAAAAATTTTACTTGGGATTATTTGTATATTCCTAAGAATATGTTATAATAAATTTAAGAGTAATTGAATTGGGGTGAAGTCGCCTCCTAGATTAAGGCAACTAACTTTTGGATAAGATATGTTACTCATTCATGCGTTGCATTTCTTTCGTAAAATATCTTATCCGATAGAATTAGTGACTTTTTATTCTACAATTACTCTTTTTGGAGTTTGTATATGAATGAATATAAATATATAGAACGATTAAAAGGTGCGATGGAAGGAGAATATTCTCAAGAGTATATAAATATATGTATAGAATATTCTACAAATTTATTGGATAAAAAACTTCCAGTAATCTTTGATAGAAATCATGTAAATGAAATTTTAAGATTAGGTAGTATAATTCTAGAATGTTATCATGTATTTGAAATTTCTGGAAAGAATAAAAAAAGAAAAATTACTGCACCTAGTCAACCAATTAAATTAAGACAACAATGGATTCTTTCAGAAATTTTAGAGAAAAATAAAGTTAGTAATAATTGTCATGGATTTGTTAGAAATAGATCTATTTTAACAAATGCAAAAAAACATATTGGGCATAAAAATATTTTAAATATAGACATTAAAGATTTTTTTCCATCTATTACACAAAATATGGTTGTAAAGGAATTTTTAAAAATGGGATATGAGAATAGCGCAGCAGAAGCACTTGCAGAAATTTGTTGTTTTGAAAATCGATTACCGCAAGGAGCTCCAACGAGCCCATATATGTCTAACTTGATTTTGAAGGAAATGGATGATGAATTGGATAAATTTTCTAAATATAGAAAAATGACATATACTCGTTATGCAGATGACATGTCATTTTCAAGCAATGTGGATATTTTCTGTTTATTGCAAGATTTGTATAATATTGTTAATAAATATTCGTTTCAGATAAACGAAAAGAAAACCTGCTATTATCAAGATCCTCATAGAAAAATTGTGACAGGATTAATTGTAAAAGAAGATGAAGTGAAGATACCTAAAAAATTTAAAAGAAAACTGAAACAAGAAATATATTATTGTCAACGCTTTGGGGTTCAGCAGCATTTGGAATATACGAGGAATTGTGAACGGATAGGATTTAAGGAATATTTATATGGAAAGGCATATTATGTTGCAATGGTTGAACCAGAATTAGGAAAAATATTTTTACAACAATTAGATCAAATTAGGTGGGGGTACTAAAATATTTTTATAAGTCAATATTAGAAATAATAAGTGTAACATAAATAATTGTAATTGAAAGGGGTATGATGTTTATGAATGATAATTTGTCATTAAAAAGGACATTGATTATGCAATCATTTGCACCGTTATTTTTAATATTGTTTATTAAGTATTTTGATTTAGCAATATTTAAATTGCTTAAAATGTTTTGTATTAACTGTATTTGCAGTCCCAAAGAAACGTTTATAAAAGCAATAACACATCCATTATTTATAACATTTTTATTAGAGATTTTTTGTTTGTTATGGGTAATATATTCGATTTATGGTATAAAAAAATTTACAGTTTCGCAAAGAGCGGAATTTGTTAGTGAAGGAGAGTCACTTATAAATATTGAAAAACTTTCAGATTCTGGAGTAACATTTTTTATGACATATGTTCTTCCAATGGCTATGGATGATTTAAATACAATAAGAGGAATTATTGTATTTATAATATTAATTACTATGTTATTTGCATTAATGTGGAAAACAAATTTATATTATCAAAACCCAGTATTAACAATTTTGGGATATGAAGTGTTTTCATTTAGATTTGAAACTACACAATTAGATAGATATAAAAACAAAGAGTGTATAGGAATTACGAGAGGTAATATAGAAATAGGATATACTATAAAGAGGAAAAAAATTTCAGACAATGTTTTTCTGGTGTATGAAAATAGGAGATGAAAGACGAATATGAGTAATGAGATAAAAAATATAATTATAGAAGAAGTTAAAGAGATTTTAGATGAAAAATATGGATTTGAAATTTATATAGCAATGAAGAATGAAGACCCTAAAATTAAAAAATTTATTTTAGAAGAGGGTGATCCAAGTAGTAATGATGGATTTAAACAAAGAATTTGTGATGGTATTGAACAAACAATTCGATGTAAGTATCTTTCGGAAGAAAGCCAGTTTACAAGTGGAGATGAACTTGCAAGTGAACAGAATAGATTTTATGTAATTGAACAAAATGAATCTTATTATCCTTTTGATTATATTGGAATGGCAGATGATCCTAAAATAAAAAATTTCAGTATAGAAGATAAAAATAATGCGGATGCTATTTTATTTAAATTTACTTTTCAACGTGAGGGAAAATTAAAAAGATTATGGGCATATCAGAGAATACTACCATCTTCTATACCTAATAAACAAAAAAAGCATTTTCAGATTATTCCAAAATCTCATGAAGACACAGATGTTTTTAAAGAACTGGAAGATCAAATGTTTGTTATTACGAAGAATGTTGATTTATTAATTTTGTCAAATAAAATAGTAACAAACGAAATTAAATTTATGGAAAGACATTTACATTTGGAAAAATTTATACGAGTTTCTGCAGAAAAAGCTGCTTTGTTAATTGCTGGAGTAGGAATAGTTAAAAATCAAGATAAACTTAGTGAATATGTGGGTAGATCAAATAAAAAATATGCTAAGAAAATGATGCAGATACATAAATATCCAGTGGCAGCTATGGATAAGGAAGATCTTATGAATAAAGTGCATACAGTTGATAGATGGAAAAACATATTTGATGAGAGAGAAGATCAAATATATTTAAGAAATTTTACAGATGTTGAAAATATTATTGATTTATTTACAGAGAGATATACTAGATCTGATGTTACAGGACAAGAATATGATACTGAGGTGAAAGATAAGGCAAAACCAATTGTATCAAGAATATGAAAACGCAAGTATTCCTGAGGCCCCTGTTAAGGTCCCGTAGCCAATGTGGTCAACTAAGCTTCAACTTAAGAAGTATTGAAAGTTCTATAAAAAATATTGATTTTATCATGAAAAAATACAAGAGAAACCCTGAAAAAAAGCGCACTTTAAAAAGCTTTCCAATGAAAGCTTTTTAGAAATTATAAAAATTAAAAAGCAACCTTTTGATTTTTGAAATGATTCCGGCCATATGTTTTACTTTTCCTTCGAGGGAAGGATCGGTCTGGAATGATCTGTGATCTGCAGCGAACGGATTCAGAATATAATCGATCAATTGCTGAGAAATCTAACATCTGGCACAGGATCTTAGGGAAGATCGTTTTCATACGACCAATGATAAAGGATCGGTTTGCCTGATAACGATATTTGTTTAACTAACTTTTTAACCTAAAGGTTTAATTGCACAATGATATAAAATGAAATAGAATGGTCATAAATGGCAGTGATTTTTATAATATGTATATGTTTTGATTATTTTTATGTGTATATAAAGTTCATTAGATAAAATTACTGATATTAAAGAATAATATGGTATAATAATACATAAAGGGTGCTTGGAATAATAGATAGGGGAGTTTTATAAAAATTTTTTTAATCCAAATACAATACAGTTTATTATTTTAATGAAAGGGTAAGGGTACTTAGAATTTTTGAAGAAATTCATCTGGAAAAAGTGATATTTATGTAAATGGTAAATCAGTGTTCTCTACAAAATCCTAAAGTAATCTGAGATAATTAACTCAAGATTTTAAACAGGGGTCAAAAATGTTAAGCCTTAACTTTTTTGACTTGTAAAAAAGTTTGAGTCTTAACATTCTTGATTTTTTTAGGAGGCGATATAGTTTATGTCAAAAACAACTTTAGTCACGCAACAGGTTCAATTGCAGGAATGGTTTCAGATGATGCAGGAATCCAAAGGACGACCTCAACAGATCCCTCTGGATGAATGGTGTAAAGAGAATTATGGGATTTCTGCAGCTGGATATTATTACAGAGTCAGAAAGGTAAAAGAAGCTTATCTCGATCAAGTATCTGAAGAAAAACTTCAGGAAAATCTAGCAATCGTACCCAAAGAACTGTTTCATGAAGATCAGAGTGTACAAAAAAATCCCTCAAAACTTCAAACCACAGATTCTTTCCTTGATATCTTTCAGGATGATCTTCGCATTCGTATCTATGAAAATACGGACGAACAACTTCTTTTCCGTGTGCTGAGGAACCTGAAAAATGCTGAATGATGCAAAAGATCTTCAAGCTGTTTATATTGTGTGTGGTTATACAGATCTAAGAAAAGGAATCGATTCTCTTTCAAACATCATTTCTCAAACCTATGGGATGGATCCTTTTCAGCCTGGAACTCTGTTTATGTTCTGTGGACGTAAAACAGACCGGATCAAGGCACTTATATGGGAAGGTGATGGATTTTTACTCTGTTATAAACGGTTAGAACAAAAAGCCAGTAAATTCCAATGGCCCAGAAGTCAGGAAGAAGTATGTAAGCTTACATCCCAGCAGTTTCGATGGCTGATGGAAGGTCTGACGATCAAGCCTAAAAAATGTATTCAGAAAATAGATCATCCACGTTTCGTCTGAACATTCTGTGGATAAAGTATTCCTGTCAAAATGACTTTATCCACGGATTTAAAAAGTTGTCTCATATCTCTTTACATGCGTTTATGTTCTATGATAGTGTGGTCTTATGAAAGAGATCATATTTAACGAGGGACAATTAAACAGATTTACAAAGAAACAGATCATCGAACTGTTTCTTTCTCAACAGGAACAGCTGCAAAAACAGACAACACAGTTAGAAGAACTGAACCGAAAGTTTGACCTGATCTATGAACAGCTTACCATGTCACGAACAGATCGTTTTGCTCAGAAAACGGAGAAATTTGACTATGATCAGTTGACTCTGTGTTTTAACGAAGCTGAAGTTACGATAGAAACAGACTGTGAAGAAGAACCATTGATCGAAGAAGTCATTTCTGCATATAAACGTAAAAAAAGACCGAAAGGAAAACGTGATGAAGATCTGTCAGGACTTCCCGTCCGGGAAGAATATCATGAACTTTCTGAAAAACAGCTTTCTGAGCTGTTCCCAAATGGATATCGGAGACTTCCAGACAGGATTTATAAAAAACTGGATTTTCATCCAGCAACTTTCGAAGTGATCGAGCATCATGTCGCTTATTACAGTGCAAAAAATGAAGATAAGATCATAAGTGCAGAACGTCCTTCCGAAATCTTAAAAAATAGTATCGTAACGCCATCCCTACTGGCGGCAGTCTTGAACTTTAAATATGTGAATGCGATGCCCTTGTATCGTCTGGAACAGGAATTTAAAAGGAATGACATTTATATTTCAAGACAGACAATGTCCAGTTGGGTGATCAAAAGCAGTGAACGCTATTTATCTTTATTATATGACCGGATGCATCAGCAGATCTATCAGGGCCCGGTGATCCATGCGGATGAAACACCAGTCAAAGTCAAGAGAGACGGCCGGGATACGATGTGCAACAGTTATATGTGGGTTTATCGTACTGGTACAAAAGATGGACAACAGCCAGTGATCTTGTATGAATATCAGAAAACCAGAAATTCAAGCCATCCGGCGGAGTTTTTGAAAGGATATGAAGGAACGATCGTCTGTGATGGTTTTGAAGCATATCATAAGATTGCAAGGGAAAATGCAAACATCACAGTTGCAGGCTGCTGGACGCATGCAAGGCGGAAATATGTCCAGATCTGTAAAGCATTAGGGAAAAAAGCATCAAAAGGAAGTCTTGCAGAAGCTGCAGTTGCCCAGATCGGAGCGATCTATCATACCGATAACAGCCTGGACGGGTATGAACCAGAGCAGCGAAAAAAACGGAGGAAAGAACAGGTATCACCATTGGTCGATGCTTTCTTTTCGTGGGTAAGATCAAACATAGGATCTGTAGGAACTGGGAGTGCTTTATATAACGCAATGCAGTACAGCCTGAATCAGGAAAGATATCTCAGAGCGTTTTTGTATGATCCATTAGTACCTCTCGATAATAATAATGCAGAGATTGCTATTCGGAGCTTTTGCGTTGGGCGGAATAACTGGCATGTGATAGATACAGTAAATGGGGCCAAAGCAAGTGCAATGATCTACAGTATTACAGAGACAGCCAAAGCGAACCAGTTAAAACCATATGAATATTTAAAATATCTGCTGATAGAGATTCCAAAACACATGGAAGATAGAAATCTAGATTTTTTAGAAGAACTATTACCATGGTCAGAACACCTGCCAACAGAATGTAAAAAATAAGATCACTGGATAGAAATCCAGTGATCAAAAATTTATCGGTAACACTGATTTACCGTTTACGTTCATCCTACGTACGTCTCTACAGATACAGTAACTTATCAACCTATCAGTTCATTATGAAAGTCTTAGATTTTTGTCTTGACAACTGAACCACTATAGAACGACTTAAGATCTCTAATACTTTACAAAGTCAGAAAATTAGTTTTAGGAGAATATTATAAAGTGAAAGAGTTTTTTGTTATATATCAAGATAAAATTATGACAGCAACTATATCTTTTGTTTTGCTATATTAACTAGTCTATTAACACATTTCTTGGGTAATTTTAAATTACTTTATACAGAAAAATTGAAGATTGCAAGTGATCTTTCGAAGATAAAATACGAAGGTATTACGGAAATAAGAAAAGAAATTGATATATTATCACAGTATGAGGATTTATGTATTACAGAAGATAACGACATATTGATTTTTGAGAATATTGGGGAAAAAGTCTATACACCTGCTTGCTGCTATTCATATAAATCACTTACAGAAATTGCAAGTGTATTAAATGAATTACATAGAAAATATGGATATTGTTTGAGGAATACATCTGTAATTTATTTAGTATATATTAAAAATTTTCTTATGGATTACGCTGTAAAATGTCGTAAAGTAGGGATTTCAGATGAAGAATTACGATGGGTTAGTGTTCCATTATATGAAGGAATACATCAATGGTATAAGAAATTTGATAGAGAATTAATACGATCCATGAACAAACCTAGTTTGAAATATTTTGCACATACTGGATTAAAATATAATTTTTTATTAAAAGTATATGGTTTATACTTTAATAAAACTGAACCATATAAGTATATAAATGATGAAAATAGTATATTAAATCAAATGATATATAATCGAGAGGAGATTTTTAAGCAATTTGAAGATAATGTAATTGAAAAAATAGATAAAATTGATTCGTAGGTGCTTTTATTCATGGTAAAGCTGTGAATAGCTTGGTAAGCTATAAAGATGATAGTTATGATATTGACTATGAAAAATATAAAAGGCATTATTGTTTGACGGGAATAGGTGAAATGCTACAGCATGTTGCTCATCGAATCTATTATGATTTTTGTATCAATGGGTTCATGGCTAATGATAATGTATAATCAATTGAAATAGATAAGAAAATGTGCTATCATTTAAGTGATGTGTGACTTCAATTTGGTACCATTTGTACCGCACTTTCTGAAAAAGGAGGAACGTCTATGAAATGGGATAAGGAAGTCGTACTGGCTCTTATTGACTTGGCAGAAACAGTAGTTCTTGCCGTCAAGGAAATCAGCCTTGCTAAAATAGACAAGGAAAGGCTATAGCTTGCTGTCAGTAAAACACATCAGGGCACATGATCTACGGATTGTGTGCCTATTTTATTTATAACAAGACTAAACCAACAGATATATTGGATATAAAAAGTGAAGCGGAGGGATGAATAAGATGCTAATAGATTTGCAAAAGCAGGCGGAAGAAATAATAGATGGGGTAGTAAGGGATTTCTTGAAGACAGTGAATTCAATTGCTGAGAATGGATACTTCAGAAAAATAAGAAGACTACAGCCGGCTTTTGAAATTTTAGAGCCAGCAAACAGTGAGTTTTACGAGTATGCTTATTTTGAACGTTCTTTAGAATGGTATTCGCGTGATATTTTAATTAATCAATCATTGATGGAATTATTTCATCTGTTCGGAATTGAGTGTTTATGCCCTGAAAAGAAAAAGGAAGTAAGATTTAGCAATGAATCTATAGAAGATATTTATCCATTTGAATTTATTGTTTGCCAGGATAATAAAAAGATAGGATATAGATACACTAGATTGTGTGATAATGAAATAGGACCTCTGCTTAAGAAATATCAGCTTGAAAGTATAGTTCAGATTGATTGGAATATAAAAAGTTATAAGCACCGAGACGGCGATTTACATTATAAGAGTGTTTCGTTTAAAGAGTTTCTTGAAGAGTACTTTTCAGAATTAGATTGTAATTTAGTAATAGATAAATTCAAAAAGGCAGTCAAGGAAGCTAATGATGATGTTGGTTTTGAAACTATTCCAAGGTTATCTCTGCGATATTTATCAAATTTTAAGCAAGATATTGATTTTATGTTAGCACACGAAAATTATCGTGACAAACAATTCATGATGCTTTCGGACGCAGATAATGCTAAGAATTTAAGTGGTATTTCTCTTGATGAAGAGGATTATAAAATTTGTGATTTTAATTTTATGGGCAATGAGTTATATAAATCATTACTCGGAAATGAAGGATTTGCCAAGTGCTTTGTTACAGCAGAATACCAATATAACGTGTTTAGAAGTGGAAATAGTTTTGATTACACATCCGTAGTATGTGGTTATTTGAAATCTATAGAGCAGTTGATTTATAAATTACTCAAGATTAATCTGGATTATCCATCCAATGAAAAATTATGGATACTGAGCGGTAATACCGTTCCAAAAGGAAAACGTTGCGAAGGAAAAACTACAAGGAAAAATCCAACTACAGGTAGGTGGCAAGTAGTGTTTGAGAAAGAATTTGAACAGTATTTTAATATTACCCTTGGTCCGATGATATGGTTTCTGCATGATAATGAAAAAGGATGGAGATTATCAGATAATGGGCGAGAAAAGGTACACGAATTCTTGCTTAACTTCGCAAAAGATTGTAGAAATGACCATTTTCACAAGGATAATATTTATGATTATGAGGCTGTTGTTAGAATTAGAAACAATACCATTCTTTTAATGTATTTACTAATTGGTGGATACAAAATGAGCGGAAGTATTGAAAACGATAAAAGTCTTTTGGGCATTCAAAACGATAGATTTGCTTGTCTTTATAAAAAAATACAGGAACTTCCACATAGCGTATATAAATTTATTATTCGTTTTAGTGGAGAAAATGAAATACAGGCATATCGACATTTTTATCAGGAAAAAACAAAATACGATGATTCTTGTTCTGTGATTTCTTCCAGAATAAAGTTTGTAAAAACAGATTTATTCTCTCCAGAAAATTATAATAAGGCTATGGAAGGTGCATGGAGTGATAAGAAGTTTTTTATAGATAAGGATAATATTCCTGAGTACATTGCTTATATTAATGGACGAGGCGAAAGAATTGAATTTTAAGTGAATTTAAGCATTCCTGTAATTCATAAATAATGTCAATAGACGAAAGAAGAACCTCAC
>JAHZAT010000053.1 GCA_019423795.1 Clostridiales bacterium | reverse complement strand
GCGTCCCAGACTTTCATCTGGTTTGCCGATTTCCTTATTATAGCTTTAATCTTATGCCAAAAACTGATTTTATTATACTTTAACATTCTACTATGCACAAGAAAAAAACGTTTTAACGTTCAAAAACAAAAAAAGAACAGCCGATACATATACTCGAACTGTTCTCCTACTTCCGAAGTCCACGCAGCATTGACATTACTGTTTCCTGCTCATTTGTACTCAGATCGTTCCATATCCCTAGAACTTCTTTCTGTTTTTCTGTCAGATTCTCTGAATTACCTTCCTGAAAAAACTGCGATAATGTCACGCCCAAAGCTGCACATATTTTTTCAAGTGTGATCAGCGACGGCAGGTTTTCCTGCGCCATGATCCTTCCCAGTGACGACTGGGAAATTCCCGACAGTTGCGATAATCTGTATTTACTGATATCACGCTTTTCACATAAAGATGTTATTTTATCCGCAATATACTTCTCTATCTGCAAGTAACTATACCTCATTTCCGCTATTACATGTTCTTATTGTACCTGTAATAATGAAAAAATATTAGTATCCAACTTTGCAATCATTCAATCCCATAATAGGAAGTATACGCATAAAAAAATATAAAGATACTTTCGTTTCCGCAAAAGTCATTTTCGCTTATATCGTTTTTATAATAGCACAGACAGTTATGTTTGTCACATAAAAGTTTGAAACCTCAAACAAAAAAATAAGCCTGCCATCATCCGCAGATTTCTCCACAGACAACAGCAGGCTTCCTACTATCTCATCAACTCATTCACGATTGTCAACGTGTTGCGATGAATTTCACCCTTGGCATCCAGTGTCCAGATGTTCTCTTTTTCAAAATATACCTCTACACCTTTTTCCTTCAATTTTCGGATGGTAGAAAGGGAATCTACCGTATTTCGTGCAAATCGGCTGACTGACTTTGTGATAATCAAATCGATCTTCCTCCCAATCTTCCCGGTTCTCTATGTAGGCTTTATAATAGGCCATCTGAGCTTCATAACTGGTAGCCTGTTCATCACGATCCGTGGATACTCGTGCATATCCGGCTACCCTTCGTTTCCTTATCGCCACGACTGGTTCCAAATTGAATCTGTTTAAGGTAGCAGGGATCTTCGTTATTTCCTTTGCCATGTTGTCGCCTCCCCATTTTTGAATCTGAATTCGATGCTGTCACTTCCCACAACCAGTTTCTCTATATCCCGTACAACAGTCTGCTGATAGGGATTTTCTAAAACCGTTTCGACAGCCTTCAGAAAATCTTCTTCCGTTAAGGCCCGAACCTTATCTTCCTGGTAATGATGTTTCGAACAATACCATACTTTTTTCCCTTGGTAGCCCTTATCTCTTTGACATTTATACGGGTCGCATTATACAATTGCAGAATCTTCCTCAGAACCATCTGCCTGACCTGGAGGATGCAAGAGATATCGTAAAATCCGGGGATTATGAACTCATGAACATTCTCTACGATGATACATCGCAAACACCCCCTCTATAATATATATGTCTTGTGAAAGAAAAATATGTCACTTTTTCTAGAATTCCCTATATTTGAATTATACAGGAAGCTCCTTAGATTTGTTTATTATATAGTTTCTTTGTTTACAATTTTCTCAAATATATCATCAATTTCTTTCCAATTCATGCATCTCATAAATCTTTCATCTGGAAATTTTGCCTTCTGATTCCATGGTCGGTCATAAACAGCTACTCTACAATTTTTAAAATGCTGGACATGCTCAAATGCAGCTGGTGAGTCTTCAATCGCAAAATCAAAGTGCATCTGATAAAGTTCATCCAATGTCAGATTATAGGTATGATCCTGTTTGAACGTTTCTCGTCCATATTTATCGACAAAATAAATCGGGATTCTGTCTAAATGATGTTCATCCAACCATCTTCTGGATGGTTCATAAGAATCAAATGGTCTTCCTGTGACAACAGAAACCTCATGTCCTTCATCAACCCACTTGTTGATCACTTTGGAAACTCCTGGTGTCTCTTCATAATCCAGTAAATTTTCCGGAATATGCCCTGCTTTCATCAATTCATCATACTGTTCTTCACTTAAATCAAATGATTTCTGAAGATTAAAAAACTGAACTTCTCGATATGGAACATCAATATCAAATAATTCTTTTGCAATCTTTGTAAAGTATTTTGCTGTTTCGCAGATAACATCATCAAAATCTATATATATTTTCATAAGTAAACCTTCCTTGAACTACTTCGTATGCTTATTTGGTGGTTACCGACTTAACGGATGACCATCCTGAATAATATTTTGTACCACCTACTGTTTTATAAGTACAGATTCTTATATAATACTTTTTCTTTGCTTTCAATTTTTTGATCGACTTGCTGGTTGTTTTATTACTTGTTATCATAACATACTTATTTTCTGTTTTAAATTTGCTGTTCATTGAGTATATCAGACGATAACCTGTTGTTTGTGTATTTTGTTTCTTCCATTTTACAGTAAATGATTTCTTTGCCTTACTTAGTTTACTGATAGATGTACCTTTCGGGTTGATAATAAATTTCTCTGTCAATGTCATTTTCGCGTGATCTATAATCATATCAATACAGCAAAAATGATTGGCTGTTTCAATCACATCATCTACATTAAGAACTTCATTTTCTACTCCTATCATATTTGTTTTGAAAATATATCGTGTCTGATCATGTGTCAGACGGCTTCCTTCCATATGATTTGAATTATATGTTAAGTCAATCTGTGTCTTATGGTAAATGCCGCCTGTATTTTTATCTGTTTTCTCTTGTAATCCTATAAAATGTACACACAAAAATGATTCCTTTCACAATCGATGTCACAGAAAGTGCCCACCAAATACCATCCAAACCAAGCAATGTCCCACTTAAAACAATTGCCAACGGAATCCTTGCTCCAGTAAATAAAATGCTGATCACACTGCATAAATGCGTTTTTCCTAATCCAGACAACGCACCTACTGTCATCAGTTCCACACTCATAAACACTTCACTTAATCCAATGATCACCAAATATCCGATCGCGATCATAATTGCCTTTGGTTCATGGAAGAAAATATGTGCAATTGCTTTTGGCTGAAAAACAAACATCGTTGTAATAAATATTCCCCAAATTCCAATGCTGCACAATGAAGCTTTATATCCTTTTCTGACACGATCCATCTTTCCAGCTCCATAGTTTTGTCCGATAAATGCATTTAGAGCTGTTCCAAATCCATCGGCTGTATTCCATGAAACAGATTCAATCTGTCCTCCGACTCTCTGGACTGCCACTGCTTCTGCTCCAAATCCTGAAACCATGCGAGTTAATACCATGGATATTCCACAATAAACCATTCCCTGAATCGCTGTTGGAATACCGATCTTGCAGATTCCTTTTAGATATTTGAATGGAATTTTGGCAAATAGATTGATCCCTTTTAATCCATTCTCCTTTTTCCTTATCACAACGCCTAGGATTAAAATTGACATAACGATTGCCTGTGCACTCACCGTCGCGATTGCTGCTCCATTTACTCCGAATTTGTTTACTGGTCCTAAGCCTAAGATCAGCAATGGATCTAGGATCATATTTGTTACAAGTCCTATGAAATTCGCCACAAACGGAGTCTTGGAATCTCCTTGTGCTGTGTAGATTCCTGTTAATGTTAGTGTCAAAAATGAAAATACAATCAAACCACAGGCTATTTTTGTATAAGACAGTGCTGCCTGCAATGCTTCTGGGTCTTGTAGTTGAAAAAATCCTACCAGCGGATGTAAAAACAGTAGCATCACGGCTGCAAATAAAAGTCCCATAAGTGTTGCCAGCTGAACTGCTGCCTGTGCATACTTATGAGCTTTTTCCCTGTCTCCACGTCCAATACATTGCGCTACTTGTACCTGTCCTCCCATTCTTGACATCGCTGCTAAGCCTTGCGAAAGCCACGTAAACATTCCTCCAACTCCGACTCCAGCAACTGCTTTTGATCCAAGAATGCCAATCCATGCCATATCTGTAATATTGTATAATGTTCCTAGAAACGATGATGCCATGATCGGAATTGCTAGTTTCGTTAGTGTTTTTAAAATTGGTCATTTTGTTAAATTTCCTTCCAATTAATTTTCCTCTTTCATTTTGTTTTTCTAACCTATCACACCCATAAATTCCAACACCATCATCAGATCCGCACCAATCGTAAACAGACAAAACACAATCGCAAGCACCGCGCTACAATCAAATTCTTTGCAAGCACCGCGCTAAGTATTCCCATGATCACTGCAAATCCTGATACAAATGGATACATAAAAAAGCCACTGATTGGCAATAAAAATACAATTTCCCTGTCTATATCCTATTCTGGCATTTCAATAATCTTATGTACTTTCGTATCCAAAATAGATCTAGTATAAGATGGTGTCAGCAATACCACCGTATCAGCTCCTCTTCCGCTTCCTGCAATCGCTACGATCTTCTCCTGATATGGAATCTTACCTGCATCGAGTGCCATAGTACTTACTTCCACACATACTTTTACACCTTGTGAGAACATACGAAGTGTGTTAGCCACAATTTCTATTGGTCCATATCCTCCAAAATATGTAGAAAAGCATCTTTCTGCACCGCTTAGGGCGTGTCCTGCTGTGACAATGTCCATTCCTGCTTCTTCAAAATGCTTTCTTGTTTCTTCTAGCATCTGATTTCGTCCCTGATCATAAACGTTTGTAACTCCGACGATATGTAAATCTTTTTCATCTTCCAGATATGTAAGGTTACCACCTGTCGTTGTTGCAACTACAATATTTTTGATATTATTTTCTTTTGCATAATCAACTGCTTTTTTGATTGTTTCTTGTGTTGTCATATAAATCTTCCTTTCCTTCTTTAATTTTTATGTTCAAAGAGAATTTATAATCATATCAATTATTTAATCCTGTACTTCGTACCTCTTCCCCTTCCATCAATAACTACAACGCCTTTTTTCCTCATCTCTTTTAATAACTGCGTTGTCTTTGATTTTCCAAAAGGTACATATGGTGCAATATCACTGATTGATTTTAACATCGTTTTACTTAGTACTTTATATATCCTTCGCTCGTCCTCTGTCAGATTCGCATTCTTTTCAAATATTGGTAAAATAATCTTAATTGTATTCTCTGTTACATCAAAATCTGGTTTTTGTAATCCTTCTTCATAAAGTTGCTTAATTCTTTTAATCCCTGTTCCAAATATCTCTACAAACCCTAATCTGTAAAATACATTTGCAAGATTTCTATTTCTTAATACCGAAATTTTACCATCCAAATATTCATCTTCTGTAATTCCAGCTGGCAGACCTCCTGGAGATACTATTTCTATCTTATCATCGAACATCAAAACCCTAATCTGTGATTCTACATCCCAGACTCTGTGAATCAATGCATTAGCAATTGCTTCTCTGAATGCTGCTTCTGGTACCTTTTCTACTTTCTTTCGATCAGCACTTTCGATTACTTCATATTGATAATAATCTCTAAATATATCAATTGACTTATCATACACTTCCAATATAGATATATTGTCAAATGTTGCTCTCTTTTTGATAATGCTGATATTTTCACCAAACTTTACAATGTCAATTCCAGGAAAGTCATTTTGATCTGCCAGAATGCCTGCTGCATTATTATATCCATTCTGATCATTATATAAATTCAATGTTTTTAATGTATCTTTATTAAACGATTCAATTTGAACACTTTCTTTTAATTTATGTTGCAAGACATCGAATGATAAATTCTGTTTCTTACATGGCAATTCTTCAAATCTAATATTTTTTCCATCTAAAACAAGTCGTGAAAACTCCAGTGTATCTACCTCTATCGTTGCTGAATCATTTCGTTTATACGCTTTTGATTTATATAAATAAGGCTTTTGTTCCCCCGGTCTTACTGTAAGTTTTATCGTCTGCTCATTATTTTGTAGTTCAAGGATATAATTAGGCTGAGGTGAAATACTATCATTAATTTTATTTTCAATATCTAAACACGCTTGTACTGGATCTGGTATTCCTTTGATATTTCCATCATCATCAATTCCAAAAAGAATACTTCCACCATCATAATTTGAAAAAGCACTGACTGTTTTTAAAAATGTATTTGTAATGGATTCTTTAAACTCTAATGTCCTTGTTTCACGCATACCAGTTATCTCCTTTCAATTTTATTGTTTATATTATATGCAAATATACGCGAAAAATCAATCGTAAAAATTTACGATTGATTTTTCGCGTATATTTGCATATATTTTAAATTTTCGCTTTACATTATATATCCAAATCTTCTAATACTTCTTTCAAAGCATCTGCTGATTTCTTCAACGCTTCCTGCTCTTTTTCATTCAGCTTGATTTTTACCTGCTTCTCAATTCCATTTTTTCCTACAATCGCTGGCATACTTAATGTAACGCCTTCAATTCCATAGGTATCGTGCTGGATAGAAGATACTGGCAACACAGATTTCTCGTCACGAATGATGGCCTCACAGATTCTTCTTACCGCCATTGCAACTCCATAATAGGTTGCTTTTTTCTTTTCGATGATCTTATACGCACTGTTTTTAACGCCCTGTGCGATCTCTTCCATATGTTCGTCATGTTCTGTGTATCCTCGCATCTCACAAAATTCTGAGATTGGCACACCTGATACATTGGCACTTGACCATGCTACGATTTCGGAATCTCCATGTTCTCCGATAATCCATGCATGTACAGATCTTGCATCCACCTGTAAATGTTCTCCGAGCAGATATTTTAATCTGGCTGAATCTAAGGTTGTACCTGAACCAAAAACTCTGTTTTCTGGAAATCCTGATAGTTTTACTGCCACCTGTGTCAAAATATCGACTGGGTTGGCAACGATTAATAGGATTCCTTCACAATTTCTCTTTGCAATCTCTGGAATGATTGATTTAAATATCGCTACATTTTTCTTTACAAGATCAAGTCTTGTCTCTCCTGGTTTCTGTCCCGCACCTGCTGTTACAACGATGATCGCTGCATCAACGATATCATCATAATCTCCTGCTGCGATCTTCATCGGCCTTGCGAATGGAAGACCATGGGAAATATCTAAAGCCTCTCCTTCTGCACGATTCTTATCCGCATCGATCAGCACCATTTCTGTAAATAATCCGCTTTCCATTAATGCAAATGCAGAAGATGAACCTACAAATCCTGTTCCGATCACTGCTACTTTTCTGCTATTTATTCCTTTACTCATAATTTTGTCCTCCTTTTGCATTGCTTCTTTTGTTTGCATTTATGATTCTATCAAAATCTTTTCCTGTTTTATGTTGTTATGACAACATTTTTACATTTTATTTTCAATAATAATTCCTATTATTATATTTCCATATTAACTTAAAACGCACAAAAAATCAACCGCAAATATTTACGATTGATTTTTTTGTGTGTATTTATATTTTGCCAGAAATCATTTCTTATTTTAATTTTCCATATTCTTCATCGGATACCGCTTCGCACCATTCATTCGATGTTTCTTCTCCTGGTACTTCCACTGCTAAATGTGAGAACCATGAATCTTTGGCTGCTCCATGCCAATGTTTTACTTCTGGTGGGATGTTGATGCAGTCACCTGGTTTCATCTCGATGGCTTCTTTTCCTTCTTCCTGATAGTATCCACGTCCCGCAACACAAATGATGATCTGTCCACCACCATTTTTTGCATGATGGATATGCCAGTTATTTCTGCATGATGGCTCGAATGTTACGTTGAATATTCCAACCTGTTCTGTAGAAACCGGTGCTAAATAACTGTTTCCTACAAAATACTGCGCAAATCCGTCATTTGGTTCTCCGATCGGAAATACCATGGATTTGGCATGTGCTCTCATTGCTTCATCTTCATATGGAAGATCTCCTTCATTGACTTCCCATACTTCTTTTGCAAGATTAAAAACTGCCCATGCTTTTGGCCATCCTGGATAAAATCCTACGTGAGTGATGATCGCTACAATCTCTTTTTGTGTAACTCCATGGTCTTTTGCATTTTGAAGATGGAATTTTAAAGAAGAATCTGTGATCCCCTGTGACATTAATACTACTACTGTAATGATACTTCTTGTTTTTACATCAATATCTTCATTGTTCCAGTTTTCTCCAAATAATACATCATCATTAAAATGTGCAAACTGTGGAGCAAATTCTCCAAGTACATCTCTTCCTGCTGTCTGTACGATCTTTGCCATTTTTCATTCTCCTCCTATAATGTCTCTACAAATTTTTCAATGGTTTGTTTGTCTGCTCTGTTTAGAAGTTTTCCTTCTACAATATCTGCACCCGGTACAGATGGCTGTAACTCACTGACTGTATTTCCAAATCCACTTCCTCCGGATGTTGCAAATAAAACGATCTTCTTTCCGCTAAAGTCATAGCTTTCTAGAAATGTATTGATGATCGTTGGTACTACATACCACCAGATTGGAAATTAAAATGTAGCCAGTTCCCCTCATGCGTTGATTT
>JAHZAT010000052.1 GCA_019423795.1 Clostridiales bacterium | reverse complement strand
CGTTGAAGTAGGAATGAAACATAAAGGTTTATAACTTTTTATAAGTTTTCAGTAATGGAAAGTATGATTACAGCAGTGATTTTTGATATGGACGGTGTGATCGCTGATTCAGAATATTTTAATGTCAAAGCAAAACATCTCATCTTAAAACGAGCAGGTATTGAAGTTGACTGGCATTACCATGATAAGTTCTTGGGTACAACACATGAATATATGTGGACAGAGATGAAGAAAGAATTTGAAAGTCTTGATAAAGAAGTTCTATATTATATAGATCAGTGGGTCAAAACCAGAAAAGAGTTGATCGACCAGGAAGGACTAAAGCCGATGCCGGGGGTTGTTGATCTGATCCGTACATTAAAGGAAAAAGGATTTCATCTGGCAGTAGCATCGTCTTCATTGAAAGAAGATATCATGACAAATATGAATACGTTTGGAATTACAGACTGCTTTGAAGCATTTATAAGCGGTTCCGAATGTGAAAACGGAAAGCCGGATCCAGAAATCTTTCAAAAGGCGGCTGAGGCAATTGGACAGAAGGCGGCAAACTGTATCGTGGTCGAAGATTCCGAAGCAGGAGTAAAGGCAGCCAAATCTGCCAAAATGAAATGCATTGGATATGCACCAGAAGGAGCGATCAAACAAGATCTCCATCAGGCAGATACAGTGGTGAAGGAATTTTCAGATAAACTTATAGAATATATTATGGAAAAATAAGTAAAATAAAAAATAGACAGCGTTCTTATGAAAAAGAGCACTGTCTATTTTTTTATAAAAACTTTCTCGTAAAAAGAGAAGATAGGACACAATATTCATTCATGCAATATAAACATCTGGACGACGTTCCGTCAACATTGTATAATAGTCATGCTTCATTTGTTTTGCTATATCGTAGTCATAAGGTTTCTCCCAGTTTGTACTATTAACTAAGAGATCCACTCCTTGAATAGCAAGACTTCTGGCAGCTTCTGGAAAGAATGCGTCATAACAGATAAACAAGCCGATACGACCAATCTTTGTATTAAATACTTTAAATTGATCTCCGGGTGTAAAATAATTTTTCTCGGAATCAAATAAATGAACTTTGCGATAAGTTCCAAGAAGAACACCAGTGTCATCAATGAAAAACTGAGAATTATAAAGGATATCTTCTTCTTTTTCAGCCATTCCATAGACGATATGAACATGAAATTCCTTAGCTAAGGCACTCATCTTTTTTACGGATGTAGAGTTGATCGTGGCAGTTTCTGCCAAGTCTTTAAAATTTTTACCACATTGATAACCAGTAACAGCAAGCTCAGGGAAAATAATGAGTTGAGTATCTGGATGAGATTCCATAGCTTTGCGAAGAAGCGTTTCCATATGAAAAAGATTTTCCTCTTTCTGATTCATTTTTGGATAAGTTTGTATACAAACAACATTACATTTCATAATTTTTTCTCGGTCCTTTCTGAATGCTTTGTGATATATGCTCGTTTGGAACCTTGAACCAGCTAAACAATTCTCGAATTGCAAATACACTGATCACTGCAATTCCAATGGCAAACCATACATAGACAATTAGAATAAATAATTTAATTGTTCAAAATCAAAATGTTCTTTCTCGAATAGAGAGCCGATCATGATAACAACAATCGGAACACAAAGAGAAAATACATTACCTACAAAATAGTTAATATTATCATCAGGAATCATAAAGTAAGCAATGAGTCCACAGATCATACTGATAAAGATAGATGCAACGGCAACTCTTGAGGATACTTTATCCCAGATCAACCCAGCAATAAATGCAGTACATGGGGCGGCCAAAAGTAGTTTGTTGTGTTTTAAAGTGATTCCCACGTTAAGATTTCCTTTCTTAATAAATGCAAAAGGCGCTATAAACATATATCTGTTTACAACGCCTTTGTTTATGACTAGTGTAACATACAAAATCTTTTTATTACAAGATAAGAGTGAAAAGAAGTGAAGAATTTAATGAAAAAGGCAGATGAGAAACATTTTCAGGGGCTTTTTTCATGTATTTAAAAATAGTTATTGACATGATAAATTCTATGTGGTAATATAAGAAAATGTCTTAATGTGGGTTTGTCTGCCCACACTCTATGTAAAATTAAGAATAAGATTGTAAGAAAGATATAGTAAGATAGAGGGTTTCTTACAGTTGATGTAGTATATAAACCAGGTTTAGATCAAGAGGTGAAAAACGTCCATGGAAAAGAACAGAATACAGCCAATAAAATCAGGTACAGGGATGCGAATCAGCTATGCCAGACAGGATGACGTCCTTGAAGTACCAAATCTGATCGAAATTCAAAAGGATTCCTATGATTGGTTCTTAAGAGAAGGATTAGCAGAGGTATTCGAAGATATCTCCCCAATCGAAGATTACAGCGATCAGTTAAGCTTGGAATTTGTTGACTATCAATTATGTAAAGATGACGTCAAATATTCAATTGAAGAATGTAAAGAAAGAGATGCAACATACGCTGCACCTTTAAAAGTGAAAGTAAGACTTCATAATAAAGAGACTGATGAAATCAAGCAGCATGAGATTTTTATGGGCGATCTTCCTTTAATGACAGCAACAGGAACATTTATCATCAACGGAGCTGAACGTGTTATCGTCAGTCAGTTAGTGCGTTCCCCTGGAATTTATTATGGAATTGCTCATGACAAGATTGGTAAAGAGTTATACTCTTCCACAGTTATTCCAAACCGTGGTGCCTGGCTTGAATATGAAACAGATTCCAATGATGTATTCAATGTACGTGTAGACCGTACAAGAAAAGTGCCTATCACAGTTTTGATCCGTGCATTAGGTATCGGAACAAACGCAGAGATCAAAGAATTATTTGGTGAAGAACCAAAGATCCTTGCAAGTATTGAAAAAGACCCATCTGATAACTATGAAGATGGTCTGTTAGAATTATATAAGAAGATTCGTCCGGGAGAACCATTATCTGTAGATAGTGCGGAAAGCTTGATCAACAGCATGTTCTTCGATCCAAGAAGATATGATCTTGCGAAAGTTGGACGTTACAAATTCAATAAAAAATTAGCATTAAGAAATCGTATCAGTGGATTTATCTTAGCAGAAGATGTTTTAGATCCAACAACTGGAGAAGTATTAGCAGAAGCTGGAACGAATGTGGACATGGAACTTGCAGATAAGATTCAGAACGCAGCCGTAGCAAGTGTTATGATCCAGACAGAAGAAGGTGCTACAAAAATACTTTCCAACATGGAAGTAAATCTTGCTGAATATGTAGATTTCAATCCAGAAGAGATTGGTGTTCATGAAGATGTTTTCTATCCTGTATTAGAGAAGATCTTAGAAGAAGGATATGAAGGAGAAGAATTAAAAGAAGCTCTGAAGAAGAATATTCATGAATTGATTCCAAAACATATTACAAAAGAAGATATCTTAGCATCCATCAACTACAATATCCATTTAGAGTATGGAATTGGACATGATGATGATATTGACCACTTAGGAAACCGTCGTATCCGTGCTGTAGGTGAACTGCTTCAGAACCAGTATCGTATCGGTCTTTCAAGATTGGAAAGAGTTGTTCGTGAAAGAATGACAACTCAGGATATTGAATCTATCTCACCACAGTCATTGATCAATATCAAACCA
The DNA here is from genome assembly GCA_019423795.1 of Clostridiales bacterium. Classification (GTDB taxonomy): domain Bacteria; phylum Bacillota; class Clostridia; order Lachnospirales; family Lachnospiraceae; genus Anaerostipes. The sequence continues at coordinate 2,335 of JAHZAT010000052.1, read as the reverse complement.
GTAACAGCAGCAGTGAAAGAGTTCTTTGGAAGTTCTCAGTTATCTCAGTTCATGGACCACAACAACCCACTGTCTGAGTTAACACATAAGAGACGTTTATCTGCATTAGGACCAGGTGGTCTGTCTCGTGATCGTGCCGGATTCGAAGTCCGTGACGTACATTATACACATTACGGAAGAATGTGTCCGATTGAGACACCTGAAGGACCTAACATCGGTCTGATCAACTCTCTTGCTACTTATGCAAGAATCAATGAATATGGATTTATCGAAGCTCCATATCGTGTACTGGATAAAACAGATCCTGAGAATCCAGTTGTTACAGATAAAGTTGTTTATTTAACAGCTGATGAAGAAGATAATTATGTAGTAGCACAGGCGAACGAACCAGTCGATGAAGATGGACATTTCGTAAATGCTCACGTATCTGGACGTTTCCGTGAAGAAACATCCGAATTTGATAAAGTAAACCTTGACTTAATGGACGTATCTCCAAAGATGGTATTCTCAGTAGCTACATCCATGATTCCTTTCCTGGAGAACGATGATGCCAACCGTGCGCTGATGGGATCCAACATGCAGCGTCAGGCAGTACCACTTCTTTCTACAGAAGCTCCTGTTGTTGGAACAGGTATGGAATCCAAGGCTGCATATGACTCTGGAGTCTGCATCACAGCAAGAAATGGCGGAGTCGTAGAAAGATCTACAAGTACAAAGATCGTAGTTCGTAATGATGACGGTCAGAGAGATGAGTACAATGTTATCAAGTTTGCACGAAGCAACCAGGGTAACTGTATGAATCAGCGTCCAATCGTATTTGTAGGAGACAGAGTAGAAAAGGGAGACATCTTAGCAGACGGTGCTTCAACAAGCAACGGAGAGATGGCTCTTGGTAAGAACCCATTGATCGGTTTCATGACATGGGAAGGATATAACTACGAGGATGCGGTACTGTTAAGTGAGCGTCTGGTACAGGATGACGTTTACACATCTGTTCATATCGAAGAATATGAAGCAGAAGCCAGAGATACTAAGCTTGGTCAGGAAGAGATCACAAGAGATCTTGCAGGATTAAGTGAAGATGTCTTAAAAGACTTAGATGATAACGGTATCATCCGTATCGGTGCAGAAGTACGTGCCGGTGACATCCTGGTAGGAAAAGTTACTCCTAAGGGAGAAACAGAATTAACAGCTGAAGAGAGACTGTTACGTGCGATCTTCGGTGAGAAAGCAAGAGAAGTCCGTGATACATCTTTAAGAGTGCCACATGGTGCTTACGGAGTTGTTATGGATACGAAGATCTTCACAAGAGAGAATGGAGACGAACTTCCTCCTGGAGTAAACAAGAGCGTTCGTGTATACATTGCTCAGAAGAGAAAGATTTCTGTAGGAGATAAGATGGCTGGTCGACATGGTAATAAGGGTGTAATTTCCCGTATTCTGCCAGTAGAAGATATGCCATACTTACCAAACGGACGTCCGTTAGATATCGTGTTGAACCCATTAGGTGTGCCTTCACGTATGAATATCGGACAGGTGTTAGAGATCCATCTGTCCTTAGCAGCAAAAGTTCTTGGATTTAATGTTGCTACACCAGTATTCAACGGTGCAGATGAGAACGATATCGCAGATACATTAAGAATGGCAAATGATTATGCCAATACATCATGGGAAGAATTTGACGCAAAATGGCGTGATAAAGTTAACGATGATGTAATGGATTATTTATACGAAAACAGAGACCACAGAAAAGAATGGAAAGGCGTACCAATCGATACAACTGGTAAAGTAAGATTAAGAGACGGTCGTACAGGAGAAGAATTTGACAGTCCTGTAACAATCGGATTCATGCATTACCTGAAACTGCATCATCTGGTAGATGATAAGATCCATGCACGTTCTACTGGTCCTTACTCATTAGTAACTCAGCAGCCACTGGGTGGTAAAGCTCAGTTCGGTGGACAGCGTTTCGGAGAGATGGAGGTATGGGCACTGGAAGCTTATGGTGCAGCATACACACTTCAGGAGATCCTGACATTCAAGTCCGATGACGTTGTAGGTCGTGTGAAAGCATACGAAGCGATCATCAAAGGTGATAACATCCCTGAACCAGGTGTTCCAGAATCTTTCAAAGTATTATTAAAAGAATTCCAGTCACTGGCATTAGATGTTAAAATTCTTGACGAGAACGCTGAAGAAGTTGAATTAAGAGAAGATGTTGATGGTGGAGATGCAAATCAGGATCTTGCACCAATGATCGAAGGAGACGGTGTCTTCAACAATTATGAAGAAAGCGAATCTGAACTCGGTGCTTTAGGATATAAACACGGAGACT
>JAHZAT010000051.1 GCA_019423795.1 Clostridiales bacterium | reverse complement strand
CCCACCCCTCAAGAATGAGGGGCAGGGGAGTTGAAGTGTCGAAGACACTTTTTTAGGATGATCAAAAGATTCCTTATTGTTAACTTTTGAAAAAATAAAGTTGACAATAAGGAATTGATGATATATAATGGCAATCAGTACAGGAAAATAATAAAAGTGAGGGAGAAATTTATTATGGAACAACAAACAATGAAAATTCAGGATTTAACACTGATTGCATTAATGGCAGCATTAACTTGTATTTTAGGACCAATGTCGATCACATTGCCATTTACACCAGTACCGATTTCATTTACGAACTTGGTGATTTATTTTGCGGTAATGGTTATTGGGATGAAACGTGGAACGATCAGTTATCTTGTATACCTTCTGATCGGAGCAGTAGGACTTCCAGTATTTTCAGGATTTAGTGGTGGGCTTGCTAAACTTGCAGGACCAACAGGAGGATATTTGGTTGGATTTATCTTTTTGGCATTGATCAGTGGATTCTTTGTAGAAAAATTCTCAGGGAACATAGTGATGGCAGTAATTGGTATGGTACTTGGAACAGCAGTAACATATGCATTTGGAACGATTTGGCTGTGTGTACAGATGCATTTAACATTTGTACAGGGATTATATGCAGGTGTGATTCCATATCTTCCAGGAGATGCGGCAAAGATCGTGATCGCGATCATTGTAGGAAGTGCAGTGAAGAAGGCTGTTGTGAAGGCGAGAGTTTTACCAGAATAAATAACGAATACTTTGTATGAAAAATAAGAATCTGTTGACATTTTGTATGAAAAAGCATAAACTATTCGTAGTTAAATGCAATGAACAGAATTAGTACAGACAAGTTGGAACTGTCAGAGAGAAGCTGCCATCGGCTGGAAGCGGCTTTGAGGGAAGATGTCTGGAATGCATCTGGGAGCAGACAAGATGAATAAAGTAGTTTTGTACGTTGCCGGCGTTAACGGATTCGAGTGAAAGTATCCTGATCAAGTGATATTAGTCAGATATATAATAAGAAGATCAGGAACTTTTAAAAGAGTGGAACCGCGGATATACTCCGTCTCTTTATTTAGAGACGGAGTTTTTTGTATTATAGAAAATTTTGATGGAATCCTCTATGATATAAAAAGTCCTGTAAATTACATACTATATATTGGAGGTTTAGAAATTATGATGGGTTTTCGAGAATTTGCGAAAAGCCAATATGATACGATCAAACTAAGAGACCCTGCGTTAAGGGAAGAGAAAGAAGTTTTTTTGTATCCTTATGTAAAAGCACTGTATTGGCATCGTGTTGCACACGAATTATATAAGAAAGGAGAGTTTTACAAAGCTAGAAAGATTTCTCAGAAATGGGCGAGAAAAACTGGAATTGAGATTCATCCAGGTGCACAGATCGGAGAAGGGTTCTTTATTGACCATGGGCATGGAGTGGTCATTGGCGAGACGACGATCATCGGAAATAATGTGACCTTATATCAAGGTGTTACATTAGGTGGAACTGGAAATGAAACTGGAAAACGTCATCCAACGATCGAAGATAATGTTATGATCAGTTCAGGTGCTAAGGTTTTGGGATCTATTACAATTGGAAAGAACTCAAAGATTGGTGCAGGAAGTGTTGTTGTATCTGATGTACCGCCGAATTCTACTGTTGTCGGAGTTCCAGGTAAGGTAGTTAAACAGGATGGAGAGAGAGTCAATCGCATTCAGAGTATTGTGCTTGACCAGATCGATCTTCCAAATCCAGTTGATATGGATATCGAAAAGCTCGCAAGAGAGAATGCTGAATTACGACAGGCACTGGAAACATTTATTATACATTATCAAAATTCAGAAGCAATCAGAAGGGAAAAAGAAAAATGAAAATCTACAATACACTGACAAGACAAAAAGAAGAATTTGTACCGGTGCATCCAGGAAAAGTTGGAATGTATGTTTGTGGGCCAACGGTGTATAACTACATTCATATTGGAAATGCAAGACCAATGATCATTTTTGATACGGTGCGTCGTTACTTTGAATATAAAGGATATGAAGTAAATTATGTTTCAAACTTCACAGATGTCGATGACAAGATCATTAAGAAGGCAAATGAAGAAGGTGTAACAGCAACAGAGATCGCAGAAAGATATATTAAGGAATGCAAACAAGATATGGAAGCGTTAAATATCAAACCTGCAACCCACCAGCCAAGAGCGACAGAAGAAATCGGTGGAATGATCAAAATGATTCAGACATTGATCAAAAAAGGGCATGCATATGAAGTAGATGGAACTGTATACTTTAAGACAAGATCTTTTAAAGATTATGGAAAACTCTCCAAGAAAAATATTGATGATCTAGAAGCAGGACATCGCGAGATCAAGGTAACAGGAGAAGAAGGAAAGGAAGATCCTCTTGATTTTGTATTATGGAAACCAAAGAAAGAAGGAGAAATCGCATGGGATTCTCCATGGGGAGAAGGAAGACCAGGATGGCATATTGAGTGTTCTGAGATGTCTAAGAAATATATCGGAGATACAATTGATATTCATGCAGGTGGAGAAGACTTGATCTTCCCTCATCATGAAAATGAGATCGCACAGAGTGAAGCATGCAATGGGGAGAAGTTTGCGAATTACTGGATGCATAATGGTTTCTTAAATATCAACAATAAGAAAATGTCTAAATCAGCAGGAAACTTCTTTACAGTGCGTGAAATTGGAGAAAAGTATCCATTACAGGTGATCCGTTTCTTCATGTTAAGTGCACACTACAGAACCCCATTAAACTTCAGTGATACTTTAGTAGAAAGTGCAAAAACAGGATTAGACCGTATCTTGACAGCGATCGATCTATGCAGAGAGATGGCAGCTAAAGAAGAAACAGGTTCTTTAAGCAAAGAAGAAACAGAACATTTTGCTAATATAGAAGTACTTGTAAAGAAATTTGAAGATGCAATGGAAGATGACTTTAACACAGCAGATGCAGTTTCGGCTATTTTTGAGATCGTGCGTGAATCAAACTCAACAGTGAAAGACTTCAGTGCAGACTATGCAAAGAAAGTACTAAAAGTATTAGAAGATCTTTGCAGCGTTCTTGGAATTGAAACAACAAAAGAAGAAGAGATCCTAGATGAAGAAATCGAAAAACTGATCGAAGAACGTCAGGCGGCAAGAAAGAACAAAGATTTTGCAAGAGCAGACGAGATCAGAGACCAGTTATTAGAGCAGGGTATCGTATTAAAAGATACAAGAGAAGGTGTAAAATGGAGCAGAGCTTAATTCAAAAGATCAAAGAAGGATTGTATCTTGATGGATTGGATCCCAAAAGTTACTCTCCATTATCTCTTGCTTACATTGGAGATGCGATCTATGAGATCGTGATCCGAACGATCGTTATGTCTGCAGGGAATATGAGTGTGAATAAGTATCACAAAAAATCAAGCAGTATGGTCAAAGCTTCTGCACAAAAAGAAGTGTTTGAAAAGATCGAGCCATTTTTGACAGAAGAAGAAATGGCTGTTTATAAACGTGGAAGAAATTCCAAATCAGGTTCTGTTGCAAAGAATGCATCTATGATGGATTACAGAAAAGCAACTGGAGTGGAAGCTTTGGTTGGATATTTATATCTGGCAGGAGATATGGACCGCATCATCGAATTGATCGGGATCGGTTTTGATTTGAATAAAAAAGAAGAAACAGGAGAAGAACATGAATCATAAAGAAGATCTGATCGCAGGGCGTAATGCCGTGATCGAGGCTTTAAGAGCAAAGAAACCAATTGACAAGATTTTTGTATTGGATGGATGTCAGGATGGACCGATCCGTACGATCGTAAGAGAGGCAAAGAAAACAGATGCGATTCTTAAATTTGTAGATAAAGAACGCTTGAATCAGCTGACAAATGAACATCATCAGGGAGTTGTTGCAATTGTCGCAGCATATGAATATGGAACGATTGAGGATCTGTTTAAAAGAGCAGAAGAAAAGGGTGAGGATCCTTTCTTTATCCTGTTAGATGGGATTGAAGACCCTCATAATCTTGGGGCGATTATTCGTACAGCAAATCTTGCAGGTGCACATGGAGTGATCATTCCAAAGCATCGTGCAGTTGGAATTACACCAACCGTAGCAAAAACATCTGCAGGTGCGATTAATTATACACCAGTTGTGAAAGTAACAAATATTGGAAAAACAATGGATGAATTAAAAGAACGTGGTATGTGGTTTGCATGTGCAGATATGGATGGAGAAGTGATTTATCGTCAGAATCTGACAGGATCAATCGGGCTTGTTATTGGAAATGAAGGAAGCGGTGTGAGCCGTTTGGTAAAGGAAAAGTGTGACTTTATCTCATCTATTCCAATGAAAGGAGATATTGATTCACTGAATGCTTCTGTAGCAGCAGGTGTTCTGGCGTTTGAAGTTGTAAGACAACGACTGGGAAAATAAAGAATGAAAGAATTAAAAACAATTTCTGATGAGAAATTGCTCAGACAGATCCAAAGCGGTAATGATGATGCGATGGAATGTCTGTTAGAGAGATACAGGGATATGGTAAGGAAAGAGGCAAGGAGCTTTTTTCTTGCAGGTGGGGATGAAGAAGATCTGATCCAGGAAGGAATGATCGGGCTTTTTAAAGCAGTGACATCCTATCAGGAAGAAAAAAACACTTCGTTTTCAACGTTTGCTTATCTGTGTGTGCAAAGACAGATCTATACAACGATCACTGCATTTAACAGAAAAAAACATATTCCGTTGAATACAGCAATCTCTCTGTTTGAACAAAAGAATCAGGAAGAAGAATTATCATTGGATGAAATCTTAGAAACTCCGGAGGAAACTCCGGAGGAGATGATGCTTCGAAAGGAAGAATTAAATGATTATTACAAAATGCTTGACCAGAATTTAAGTAAATTCGAAAAACAGGTGATGTATCATTATCTGAATGGAGAAACATATACAACGATTGCAAAAAAACTTGGAAAAAGTGATAAGTCCATTGATAATGCGATTCAGAGGATTCGCAGGAAGATCAGAAATGATCAGGAAAGTTAAAGTAAAGATAATTAAAGTAAAGATAAGAGAAATAAAAAGAAGACTTAAAACAGATGTTTTAAGTCTTCTTTATAAAGCTGCTGACGGGAGTTGAACCCGTGACCTCCTCACTACCAATGAGGTGCGCTACCTCCTGTGCCACAGCAGCAGAACTGATTAATAATTTATCATGAAAATGATATACTGTCAATAGAATTAACAAAATAAAAGGAAAATCAAATGACAAAACAATACAGGAAAAATAAGAGAAGGATCTGTGTAGTGATATGCCTTGTTCTTTGCATGATCTCAGGCATCAAAATACAGGCAGCACAGCCAGGATATTTTGATAATCCCCAGACGGTCTATGATGAATTTGCTGGGAAGATTTATGATCGTTCATTCAAAAAGAGTTATGCATTTTTGAAAAAAAAGATGAATGTTTTTGAAACATCTTCAGGAAGTAAAAAGATAGGGGTAGCGCCAAGATATTCAGGGGTGATCGTGGTTAGTAAAACATCTGATCATGTTCAGGTGATCTATGAGAAAAAGAAAGCATATGGAATTGGATGGATTGATAGAGGTTTGTATCATAAGGAAGCTATTCCATATAATGGGAATGAAAAACAGTTGCTAGGAAATGGAACTTATTGGATACAAAATAAAGCTTCTGGAGAAGGAATTCGTGTACAGATCATTTTTTTGGGAAATCAGAAATATCAAGTTTCGATTTTGAATCAAAGCAAAGAAGATCACACATGGAAACTAATACGTGAGTACGATCATTTTTATATCAAAAATATAAAAAATGAAAAATATCTGTCAATGGATGAAAATGGTACCTTGACAGACGGTAAAATAAAAGATATGAACAACTGTTTCACAAAACCACAGAAAGAAGCAGCACAGAAGTCTTATCAATGGCAGGTAATGCGTCTTAACAATAAAAATGTATATCCGTATCGTGATTTTATGCAGTTTGATCCTGCATGGGCCAGAAAAGATTATGGAAATGTTTCGGATTACAGTGGGAAAATGGCAGCAGCAGGCTGCGGAGTTGTGGCGATCACAAATGCAGTATATGCATTGAATGGACAATTTGTTGATCCAATGTTGTTTGCAGATTATGCAGTGGAGAAACATTACAGGATCATAGGTGCCGGAACACATGATGGGATTTTTAAGGCGGCAGCGAAGAAATTTGGAGACACATATGGGTTCACTTATATTAAGACAACTTACAGTACATCAGAAGTAAGAGAATATCTGAAAAAAGGTTGTGTAGCAATCTCGCATGTACCAGGACATTATGTAACAGTTGCTGATTTTAATCCCAAGACAAAAAAATATCTGGTCTTAGATTCTCATCCGATCAAGAGTAGACCAACCAGCTCTTTTGGAAACTGGTTTAAGAGAGAACGATTAGAGAGAGGAGGGTTGACATCATCTGCATATTATATTTATGGAGTGCCAGGACAGGCATGGAAATATGAAAGTGCAAAAGGAATACAATTTCAGAAGGATTTATTCACATTTATGATTTACATGCGTTAAAATGTAAGAAAAATAACAAAGGATAGGGAAGGAGAAGTTAAATGAACAAAGTTAAAAAGATATTGACAATATTGATGGCAGCAACATTAACTGTTTCAACAGGATTAACATCCATGCCAATGTTTGCACATAACGTAAAAGCGGAGTCAAAGGCAGAAACAATAAGCAGTGATACGAATGATATGTCACAGTATAAGAAAATAAATGGAATCAGCAGTCAGACGGTTTTAGGAGCAGATTTTTCCCATTATCAACTGCAAAAAAATGCGTGGAAAAAAGTCTGGAAAAATTACAAAGGAATCGAAGTTTCCAATGTGTTTGAA
>JAHZAT010000050.1 GCA_019423795.1 Clostridiales bacterium | reverse complement strand
ACGCATGGCATGAGGAGACACAGACGAATGTTCATATTTTATGTTATTATCCGATGCTGTCACAAAATCTTATCAGTCATTGATGGATGAATATCCGATCACGATGGATCAGCTTTATGAAGTATCCAAAGAAAGTACTGGTGTATACTACACACATATCATGCAGGTTCTTTCCATGATGGGATATACTGGAACTTTATGTCCTAAAGAAGGACTTCATCGATTGATCCTTGCAGGAGAGCAGGCGAACAAAGCTTTCTATGAAAAACATCCTAAATTCAAAAAATAATTTTTTTATAAGGAAGAATCATTCTTTGCAGGATTCTCAAACAGAAAAATCCCTAATGGTTTAGAAACCTGTTAGGGATTTTTGTTTTAATATTTTTATTTGATATTTTATTTATTTAAGATACTCTTAGCAACGCTTAATCCATTGGCAGATGCCTGCTGTAATCCTCTTGTTACAGAAGCTCCGTCACCGATCGCACGAAGTCCTTTGATATTTGTTTCAAAGTCTTTGTTTGTTAAGATCTTATTAGAATAGAATTTCACTTCTACACCGTAAAGAAGTGTCTCATCACTTGCCATACCTGGTGTTACTTCATCTAATGCATAGATCATTTCTTCGATATCTTTCATGATTCGATATGGGAATACGAGTGAAAGATCTCCTGGAACAGCATCTTTTAATGTTGGTGTAATGTTATTTCTTACCAGACGTTCTTCGGTTGTTCTTCTTCCTCTCACAAAATCTCCAAATCTCTGTACTAAGATCTTGCCATCACAAAGCATATTGCTTAACTGTGCGATATGTTTTCCATATTGAATCGGCTCTTTAAATGGTTTTGTAAAGTTCTTAGATACTAATAATGCAAAGTTTGTATTGTTTGTCTTGTATTCATCTGCTTTGTATGCATGACCATTTACCACTGCCAGACCATTTTCATAATATTCTGTTGCTACTTCCCCCGATGGATTGCTGCAGAATACGCGGACTTTATCATCGAATGTTGGCGTGTAATAAACAAGTTTTGCTTCATAAAGACTCTTATTTAATTCTTCCATGATCTCGTCTCGAACTTCTACACGGACTCCGACATCAACGGTTCCTACCTGTGTTTCAATGTCGTATTTTCTGCAGATTCCGCTTAGCCATTCAGATCCTTCTCGTCCTACGGCTGCTACGATCTCATCGGCTGTATATGTCTCACCTTTGTCTGTGACAACACCCTTTGCAACCCCATCTTCAATGATGATATCTTTGACCATGGTATCAAAGATCATATCAACACCTTCATTTAATAAATGTTCCTGAAGTCTTGAGTAGATCTTGTACCCTTCTTCTGTTCCCAAATGTCTGATCGGACATTCGATCAGCTTCAAGTTCGCCTGAATTGCTTTCTTACGGATGCTTGCAATCTCTTCCGCTTCATCAATTCCGTATACTTTCTCATCAGCTCCGAATTTTAAATAAATGTCATCGGATTCTTTTAATAATTCGATCGTTCTGTCATATCCTAAAATCTCTGGAAGGTTTCCTCCTACATCTGGAGATAAAGATAATTTACCGTCAGAAAATGCTCCAGCTCCGGCAAATCCTGTTGTGATAGAGCATGGTTTACATCCAACACATACCTTTGTATTTCGTTTTGGACAGGCTCTTCTTTCGATCCTTCGTCCCTTTTCGATCATAAGAACTTTCATATCTGGCTTATTTCTCTTTAATTCATAAGCACAAAATATAGCAGAAGGTCCTGCTCCGATCATAATAACATCATACTGATCACTCATAGTCATTTCTCCTTTTCCATGATGATACGTTGCATACCACCATATTTTGACATTTGTCTTGCTTCCCTGTAACCCGCTTTGACAAAGTTTGTCCGGCTGTAGATATTATCCGGATGAACGGTTCCAAGGAAGTATTCATATATCGTGTCTTCTAATTGTTTCTCTGCCTCTTTGAAAAATCTTCTCTGAAGCCCCAAACCTCTTGCTTTACTTGTCACAACTGCGTAGTCCATATGTGCAACTTTGTGTATCTTATGATCGTCATAATTCAGATCATATCCAAGATTATGTTTTGACTCTCCCGGAAGATCGACAATAAAAAAGCCCAAGATCTCATTGTTACTTGATAAAGCCTTCAATGTAAATCCCCGGTCGCTTATGTGTTCTTCTATATATTGTCTGTTATCTGGCAGAAACCAATCGGAAACCTTCACAGTATCCACTGCTTCTTGCATCAATTGCATGATCATATCGACATCTGTCTGCTCTGCTCTCTTGATCGTTATATGTTTCATATACTTCCTTACCTATTATTCTCTTGGTTACATATTATTATAGCATGATTTTCACTTTTTTTGCAAAAATTATTTCAATAAGGTATACTGTTTTTATAGTTTTTAAGGACTTTTCCTTATACACATTATTTAGAAAAGGAATGTATATATGATCAATCGTTTATGTAAAAGATTAAATCAAAATATCGAAGTACGTCAGTCTTTAAGTTCCCTGCGTCAGGAGATCAAGGATTCTTCTAAAAGAGAACTTTTGTTGTCTTGGATCCATGATGGTGATCTGGACTTATCCGTATTTTTAGAAAATGAAGATGCAAAAACAAGAAAAAATGCTGCTCTTTTGATCGGTGATCTGGCACTTTCTTCTGAAAGCGATGCTGTATTTCATGCTTATCAGACAGAAGATACACGTTTTGTAAAAGAGGCTTATTTAACTGCTTTAAAATCTTTAAATGCGGCTCCTTATGTGGATGTTTTCCGAAAACGTTATGAAGAATTATCTCTTTATGAAGCTTCTGACGATGAGAAAAAGCATGTAGAACATGAACTTCATGCACTTTCTGAACTGATCAATACGATCGAACCATTTAAGAAACATAGATTTTTAGGCGGCCGCCAGACATTTCATTGTATTTTCCGCACTAACTCATTACACCCGGAAATTACTGCTGCCTTGATGGAAGAATCTTCAGCTGCTTCTTCAAAAATGGGCGTGCGTGTAAAGACAAATCATCTGAATCGTTTATTACCAATCCGCACATACAATGAATTGTTATTTCAGATTCCAGGCATGGTTTCATGTAAACCTGATGCTGATGTTGCTGCATCCGTGATCGCTGGTTCGAATTTAATGGCATTATTAGAAAATACTCATGAAGGGGATTTTCCTTTTTATTTCCGAATCGGAGTGAAAAGCCGTATGTCACTTTCTGAACGTTCCAAATTTGCGAAGAAAGTTGCTTCGAAATTAGAAGAGCTGACAGCACATAAATTAAGAAATTCTACGTCTCATTATGAATTTGAGATCCGTATGATCGAAGGTAAATCTGGGGATTATTATTTATTAGTGAAATTAAATACGATCGTTGATCGTCGTTTTAGTTATCGCGAGGAGTTCATTCCAACAAGTATCAAACCAGTCAATGCTGCTTTACTTGTGGAACTTGCCAAAGATTACATGATCCCGGATGCGCAGATTCTTGATCCTTTCTGTGGGGTTGGTACGATGCTGATCGAGCGTCAGAAGGTTGTAAAAGGGAATACTTCTTATGGTATCGATCATTCTCCAGAAGCCATTGAGAAAGCGATCTATAACACAAATCTTGCAGACCAGATCGTTCATTATATCAATAAGGATTGTTTTACATTTACCCATGACTATCCTTTTGATGAAATCTTTACGGAGATGCCTTATGCGACTGGCCAGAAGACAGAAGCGGAGATTCGTGAGGTTTATGAGAAGTTCTTTCCATTTGCCAAAAGAGTTCTTGGACCTGAAGGAACAATCATTATGTATACAAGAAACCGTGAATATGTAAAACAGTTCGCTGTAAAATCCAATTTTAGAATTCTGAAAGAAATCAAGATCACACAGCGGCCGGAAAGTTATCTTATGATCTTAAAATAGGTTTTTTTAGGAAATTTATAATACAAGAACCATTCTGTAAAATCATTTATACGGAATGGTTCTTCTTATTTTAGATCGTCTTATATTTATCTATGAAATTTTTGATTCTTCGTTTTCCCTCTTCCATATCTTTTGAAAATGCTAGTGCGTGTCCTGCTCCTGAAACAATATAGAGTTCTTTCTTTGCTGCACAGGCTTCATAATTTTTGATCGTCATCCACATCGGAACGTAATCGTCTGCATCTCCATGGATAAACAACACTGGAATCTTGTTTCGTTTCATGATTTCTGGGATGCTGACTTCTTTCAATCCAAATCCTGCTACTACTTCACTGATCAAATCTACCATGTACATTAATGGAAATGGTGGAAGATGAAATCTTTCTTTGGCTACGTGTTTGATGATATCCCATGGAGAAGTGAATCCGCAGTCAGCAATAATTCCTTTTACATTGTCTGGAAGGTCCAGACCTGCTGCCATTAAGGTTGTAGCACACCCCATAGAAATTCCACATAGAAAAATATCTTTGTTCTTGGCTGCCAGATGCCGATTGGTATACAAAATCCATCGTTTGAGATCATGGCGTTCTTTCACTCCATAAGTAATATATCGTCCTTCGCTTTTTCCGTGGCTTCTCTGCCATGGAAGAAGAATGCTGTATCCAAGATTCCATAGAAATCGGACTTCCGGTACGAATTCGATATCATTTGTTGAATGGTAACCGTGCATGCAGATAATAGTTCCTTTGGCATTTTCTCTTGGGATGTAGGCTGCCCGTAGTGTTAGTCCGTCTTTTGATCTAATCTCTTTTAATTCTTGTTCTTGGTGTTCTTTTAGCCATTCTTGTTCTTTTAAAACGTAATCAAGATATGGTTTCCATTTTTCTTTTTTACGGACATCTGGCTGTTTTTTTCTTCGACATATCGCATAATCGAAGACAGTAAATGCAGATGCACTGACAATAGTTCCTGTAATCGCTGTTGCGGTTAATAGTTTTTGTTTGTTGTTCATATTTGGATCCTCATTTTACTGTTCACTGTTTTATTCTGTGATATCTAAGGTTGTTTCCCCTGTGATTTTGATTCCATGTTCTTTTAATAATCTAGCTGTGATTCCGTCCCCATTGATCAGCGTGCCTGTAAATGTTCCATCATAGACTTTGCCACAGCCACAAGATGGACTTTTTCCTTTTAGGATCGCTGTATGACAGTTATATAACTTTGCAATTTTTAGTGTCTCTTCGGCACCTTTTTGGTATTGTTTTGTAACATCTTTGCCATCTTTTGCGATAACTTTGTTTTGATGTATTTCTGCCGGAATTCTCGGTGTTGGCAGTCCTCCCATGATCTCTGGACAGACTGGGACCAAATCGTGGTCTTTTAGTAACTTTAGGACCTGTTCATTTTTATTGTTTTTTGCGTTGTATTTGCAGTCGATCCCTAATAAACAGGCACTAACTAATATTTTCATTATTTTTCCTTTCTTCTACAGTGCTAATTCAAATCCATAGCAGCTTTTCTCGAATCCGTAATGTTCATAAAATCCGTGAGCTTGTACTCTTGGCAGTCCGGAGTCTAAAGTGATTGCTTTACATCCTCGTTCTTTTGCCAATTTCTTTGCATGATCTAATAATTTTACACCATATCCTTTACCTCGGTCTTCTTCGTTTGTGATCAAACTTGATACATAGCAGGTAAGCCCTGACATCCAGAAGGTATGAAAATAATCTCCATGGCAGAATCCATGAAAAGTTCCATCGTCTTCTATTGCAAAAAATGCAAAACTGTTTTCGTCTTGTAGTACTTTTTCGTAGACTTCTTTGGTTGTTTCATAGTCGTAGGTGTTGTAGTCCCAGAGTTTTTTGATGTATTCATAGGCTGTGTCGAAATCTTTAATTGTTGCATTTTTGATCTTCATATTGGTGTCCTCCTTTGATGTCTGTTTTTTATTATTGTAGCATGTAAAATTTTTCTGGTAAACAAAAAGACAGGAAGCTGACCTTCTTTGGTCTGTTTCCTGTCTTTTTTTAATCTTATAATTTCTAATTAATCTCTAACCTTAATATGCACTTCACGAAGCTGCTGTTCTGTAATCTCGTTTGGTGCTCCGCACATGAGATCCTGTGCTGTTCCGCTCATTGGGAAGGCGATGATCTCTCGGATGTTTTCTTCGTTGCGAAGTAACATGATCATACGGTCTACTCCTGGTGCCATTCCTGCATGTGGTGGTGCACCGAACTGGAATGCGTTGTATAATGCTCCGAATTTGTCTTTTAATGTTTCTTTATCATATCCTGCGATATCGAATGCTTTTTCCATGATCTCCATGTCGTGGTTACGAACGGCTCCTGAAGATAATTCAACTCCGTTACATACGATATCATACTGGTATGCTAAGATATCTAATGGATCTTTTTCATTTAATGCTTCTAATCCACCCTGTGGCATAGAGAATGGGTTATGTGTAAATCCTAATTTACCTGTTTCTTCATCGATTTCATACATTGGGAAATCATTGATGTAGCAGAAACGGTATGCGTCTTTTTCTAACAGGTCTAATCTGCTTCCTAATTCGTTACGGATCTGTCCTGCATAGATGCAAGCAGCTTTTTCTGGTGCTGCGATGAAGAAGATCGTATCTCCTTCCTGTAATCCAGCCATTTCAGCTAATTCCATCTTCATATCATCTGGAATAAATTTATCGATCGGTCCTTTGTATTTCAGTTCTTCTTTGACTTCTAAGTATCCAAGTCCACCCATACCGATTGACTGTGCGAATTTTAACAGTTTTTCATGCTGTCCTTTGGAAAGTTTTGCATGAACGTTGATCGCACGTACTGTCTGTCCATGGAATGGTTTGAATGTACATCTCTGGAAGAAATCTGTCACATCGATGATTCTTAATGGGTTACGAAGGTCTGGTTTATCACTACCAAACTGCAGCATTGCTTCTTTGTAGCTGAAGATTGGGTATGGTGCTTCTGTGATAACGCTTCCTTCTGGTGCGAATTTCTTAAATGTCTCTGTTAACACTTCTTCTCCGATCTTGAAGACATCTTCCTGTGTTGCGAAAGCCATCTCAAAGTCTAACTGGTAGAATTCTCCTGGAGAACGGTCTGCACGGGCATCTTCATCTCTGAAGCATGGTGCGATCTGATAGTATTTATCGATTCCAGATACCATCAGTAACTGTTTGTACTGCTGTGGTGCCTGTGGTAATGCGTAAAATTTACCTTTGTATTTTCTTGAAGGTACGACGTAGTCACGAGCTCCTTCTGGGGATGATGCACAAAGGATTGGTGTCTGAACTTCTACGAATCCCATGTCTTCCATCTTTTCTCTTAAGAAACGGATGACTTTAGAACGGAATAAAATGTTATCTTTTACCTTTCTGTTTCTCATATCAAGGTAACGATATTTTAAACGAACATCTTCACGGATTTCTTTACTTGTTGCGATCTCGAATGGAAGATCTCTGTATACTTTTCCTAAGATATCGATCTTGTGTGCTTCTAATTCGATCGTTCCTGTAGGAATCTTAGGGTTAAATGTTTCTTCGTCTCTGTGCTGGATCACACCTTCTACAGATAAACATTCTTCTTTTCTTACATGGTCTAATAAACTTGTATCTCTTAATACGACCTGCATCACTCCATACATATCGCGTAAGTCGATAAATGATACTCCACCGTGGTCACGGATATTCTCTACCCATCCGGCGATCTTTAATTCTTCTCCAATGTCACCTTCAGAAATCTGGTCCATGGTTCTGGTACGGTACATGTCTGACATTTTCTTTTTCTCCTTTTTCTCGTATTCTCTATCTATCGTTCAGGCGGTTTTTTAATTCCCTGTTGTAAAAATGAGTATTAAAAAAGTCCGTCCTGAAATTGTTACTTCAGGACGAACTGTATATCTCTAGTCCGCGGTACCACCTGATTTACTGTCTTGCAGTCTCTCTTGTGTGCCAGTTAACGCCCAGCTTACGTCGCACCTACTGACAGGGTCTAAATCTTATATCCATGTTCTGCGTTCAGATTGATGCTCGGGAGTGTTCTTCGCATAAATTCACTTTACAGGATTCTCACTATCGCCTGCTCACTGGGAACGATAATTTATGGTACTTTTCTCCGTCTTTGCCTATTGAGTGATTATATTATATTGGGGCTTGTGTTGTCAATAGGCTTTCTATATGTATATTTAGATTTTTATTTTTATTTGATCAGTTCCTGATCATTAAATAACGCATTCACTGCCTGTTCGTAATTCTTTAGCGTCTGAACTTTACGGATCTTCTTTGCGTATTTTTCGTGGTTTGTAAACATGACCGCTGCATTGTTCCAGAATTCTTTCATCTTATAGAGAACATTTTTGTCGCCGCTTAGGTAACCCTGATATGCTTCATAAAGTGTATCATGCATTTTCAGGAGTTCTCTTTTGGTCAGTTTCTGTCCATATTTGATTTCTCGTACAAGGGCTGGATTTCTTAACAGACCTCTTCCGATCATCACTGCATCTACATCTGGAAACCTTGTTGTGATATTGTCGTAGTCTTCTTTTGTTACGATATCTCCATTGTAGCAGAGTGGATTTTCGCTGTGGTTTACTGCATATTCAAAGACATCAAGGTGTGGTTTTCCTTTATAGAATTCCTGCTGTAGTCTTGGATGGATCGTTAGTTCATAGACTGGATGGCGGTTGTATATGCTTAAGATTTCTTCAAATTCTTCTGTGTCTCTTAATCCGATTCTTGTTTTAATTGAGATCTTCATATCTAATGCTTCGAAGATCTCTGTAAGGAAATCATCTAATACTTCTGGTTCTCGCAGGAATCCTGAGCCTTTTTGTTTGGCTACAACGGTTCTTGACGGGCAGCCAAGATTTAAATTGACTTCATCGTATCCCAGTTCTTTTAATTCTTTTGCTGTTCTGATAAAATCTTCAGAACTTTTCGTCAAAATCTGTGGTACGATATGTAATCCTTCATTATGTTCCGGCAATACATCCTGAAATTCTCTTGTTTTGAATGTTCTTTTTCCATTTGGCATGATAAATGGTGTGTAGTATTTATCAATTTCTCCAAATAGTTGTTCGTAAATGTTTCGGTATAAGTAAATCGTGATACTTTCCATTGGGGCATAATAAAATTTCATAATAACGATCAGTTTCCTCCATTTAAATTATACTTCTTGACACTCATACCATTATATATGATTTACGAACCGAGGGCAAAATATATTACAAATACTGAAATCGCCAATCCAGACTTTATTTTTTCAACAATTGATGTTATATTAGTAAACAACGAGTGAAAATTTGAGAAACATTGATACAATTTATCAGCGAGGTATGAATAATGAAAGAAATGAAACCGATCAAAGAAGGTAAAGTTCGTGAGATTTATGACAATGGTGACAGCCTGATCATGGTTGCAACTGACCGTATCAGCTGCTTTGACGTCATCTTAAAGAATGATGTCACAAAGAAAGGAACTGTTTTAACACAGATGTCCAAATTCTGGTTTGACCTTACAAAAGACATCGTTCCTAACCATATGATCTCTGTTGATGTCAAAGATATGCCTGAATTCTTCCAACAGGAAAAATATGATGGAAACAGCATGATGTGTAAGAAACTTACTATGCTTCCAATCGAATGTATCGTTCGTGGATATATCACAGGAAGCGGTTGGGCAAGCTATCAGGAGAATGGTACAGTCTGCGGAATCAAACTTCCTGAAGGATTAAAAGAATCTGATAAACTTCCTGAACCAATCTACACACCATCTACAAAAGCAGAAATCGGTGATCATGATGAGAACATTTCTTTTGAAAGAAGTATTGAAGTTCTTGAGAAAGAATTCCCAGGTAAAGGACAGGAATATGCTGAACAGTTACGTGATAAGACGATCGCACTTTATAAGAAATGTGCTGATTATGCATTAGAACACGGCATCATCATCGCAGATACGAAATTTGAATTTGGTCTTGATGAAAACGGTAACATCGTCATCGGAGATGAAATGTTAACACCAGACAGCTCTCGTTTCTGGCCAGCAGACGAATACGAACCAGGTCATGGACAGCCATCCTTCGACAAACAGTTCGCCCGCGACTGGTTAAAGAGCAACGAACATGACTGGAAACT
>JAHZAT010000005.1 GCA_019423795.1 Clostridiales bacterium | reverse complement strand
ACTTCATCGCAGCATCATTCATCCGTAATGCAGAAGCTGTAGAAGAGATCAAAGATATCATCGGTGCACATAACATGCATGTTGGTGTAATCTCTAAGATCGAGAACATGGAAGGTGTTGAAAACATTGATGCGATCATCGATGCATCTGCTGGTATCATGGTTGCTCGTGGTGACCTTGGTGTTGAAGTACCTGCTGAAGAAGTACCTTTCTTACAGAAAGAGATCATCAGAAAATGTAACGATGCATTCAAACCAGTTGTTACAGCTACACAGATGTTAGATTCTATGATTCGTAACCCACGTCCAACAAGAGCTGAGGCTACAGACGTGGCAAATGCGATCTATGATGGAACAGATGCGATCATGTTATCTGGAGAAACAGCAAAAGGTAAATATCCAGTAGAAGCTGTTAAGATGATGAATCAGATCGCAATCTCAACAGAAGTTCACTTAAGCACAAAGATCAAAGATTACAGATCTAAATATATCAATCGTGGAATTTCAGCAGCAGTTGCTTATTCTGCAGTACAGACAGCACACAATGTAAATGCAAAATGTATCTTAGCATCAAGTATGTCAGGATTCACAACAAGAATCGTATCTAAATTCAAACCAGATGCACAGATCATCGGTCTGTCACCAGATGATGCGATCGTACGTCAGATGCAGATCTACTGGGGAGTACGTCCTTTCAAATCTCACAAAGCTGAGACAACAAAAGATCTGTTAGATGAAGCAACAGATATCGTATTAGATGCAGGACTTGCTGAGAAAGATGACATCTTAGTCTTAACAGGTGGTGGACCAGCTAACCATCGTGGAAAAGGTGTTACAAACATGCTGAAAGTTGTAAAAATCGGCGAATTTGGTGAGTAATCGACAACAATATATGTTAAAATGGGGATGTAGTAATACATCCCTTTTTATTTTATCAGGAATTTTATCAGGAATGAATGGGGAGAATTTTCAGGAGGAAAAATGAGTGAAAGTTTCAGAACGTGTATACATATCAGAGATATTAAAATTACAAAAGAAACGTCTATTTTGTAAAATACAAGAAAAGAAATCAATTTCAAGATTGTACTGTATTACACTGCCGCTCTGGAACAGTGCATTTCTGGAAATATATCCATATAATGAACTATTATCTGATATCCACGAAGGAAAAGATATCACGATCGTAGGAATGGCAGCAGGACGAGATGATGCAGTTGTTATGTTAAGACGCATGATCGATGATCTGTATCATAAAGGAGAACTTGAGGATGTAACAACATATTTTTGTGGGGAAGATAAATGAGTATACTATTTTTAATATTAAAGATCATAGGAATCCTGATCCTGATACCAATCGTGTTATTGTTGATCCTTTTGATCTTCCCGATCTGTTATCAGATCGAAGGAGATTTTGATGGGAAGAGTCCCAAAGCACAGGTAAAAGTATCATGGGCAGTTATATTTTTACGTGCAAAAGCATTCTATGAAGAAGAGCTGAATTTTGGAATCAGGATTTTTGGAATACCGATTTATGATTCAAGGAAAGAACACTGGTCTGTATTTGGAGAGCATAAAGAGAAAGATAGGAAAAAACATAAGAAAAGATCAGACTCTAAAAAGAAACAAAAAAATAAAAAAAACAATAAGAAACGAGTAGAAAAGAAAAAAAGTACATATCCTTCTGAAGATGAAGATGTATTTAATCTCACATGGGATGAAAAAGAAGAAAGAACAAAGACATCAACAACAAGAAAAATGTACGAAAGATCAGAAGATAAGATATCAGAATCTAAGATAGACAAAACAACAGATAAAGAGAAAGAGTTTTTTGGCAAAAGAATCGTGAATTTTCTCAAAAAATGTTATAATAGATGCAAGAATTTCATAACAAAGATCCGTAAGATCACAAATAAGATGGAAATGATCGGAGATCTATTGGAAGATGAGGATATCATTGATGCAGTGAAGCGGATCAAGAGATATGGAGTGAATGGGGTAAAGCTGTTACTTCCACAGAAACTAAATGCAAAGATCATATTTGGATTCGAAGATCCATATTACACGGGAAAAGTCTTAGGCTGGACCGCTGCATTGATTCCAATCTACGGTGATCATATCAATATCACACCAGATTTTGAGAAGAGAATCTTGAAAGGAGAGCTAAAGATCAAAGGAAGGATCCGAAGATACAAGATCTTATATTTGTTATGGAAAGTATATAAAGATAAAGATGAATTGATCAAACAAAAAGACCGAGCAATAAGAATGATAGGAGGCAGTTAAAATGAGCAAAGAAAATTTAAAAGATACCATGGGTTCACTATTTGACGGTATGGAAGGATTCTTAACATCAAAAACGGTCGTAGGAGAACCAATCTACATCAAAGATACGATCATCTTACCATTAGTTGATGTCTCCTTCGGAATGGGAGCAGGAGCTTTCTCTGGTGATAAGAAGGACAAGAGCGGTGGTGGAATCGGAGGAAAGATGACTCCAAGTGCAGTTCTTGTCATTAAAGATGGACAGACAAAACTTGTGAATATTAAGAATCAGGAAACAATCGTGAAATTACTGGATATGGTACCAGATGTGATCGATAAGTTTACGGGGAAGAATGAGACATTAGAAGATATTGTGGATGATCTTGAAAAGTAAAATTTGATTGTCTAACAGAAATGTATTGAGTATTCATAAAAACATAAAGAAAGATAGAGCTACGAAAAACGAATTCTATGGAATTCTATCATTTCGTACCTCTATCTTTCTTTATGTTTTTATGAATACCTGAAGACATTCTTGTATAAAATTAAGAATTTTCAAACGGAAAGGTGTGTATGTTAAACATTATTAGTTTTCAATTTTTGTAGTGGTAGACAGATGTTTATAATATTCCACCATTAATTTCCGTCATTCAAACCAGAATTTTGGAATACATATGTACAAAAAGGATCTTCAAATATGAAACGAGTCTGGGCCATCGCTTTTTTCTTTTTCTCATTGGGCTTATTTACAGGATTCTGGATCACTCACGATCCGATGAAAATAGTTATCTGTATCGGATGTGATATCACAGCTTACTGTCTATTCTTTAAATAACGCTTGAAGAATAAAAAAAGAGTTGGAATAAATTCCAACTCTTAGTGGTTTCTTATATGATCAATCAAGACTAAGCACGTTCAACCTTACCAGATCTTAAGCAAGAAGTACAAACGTACATTTTCTTAGCTGCTCCGTTAACTTTAACTCTTACGGATTTGATGTTTGATTTCCACATTTTGTTTGATCTTCTATGTGAATGGCTCACTGCGTTTCCAAAATGAGCACCTTTGCCACAAATAGCACATTTTGCCATGTTAGCACCTCCTTATTCCAATCTCTATTCCTGTTTCATTCCAGGCTCGACAACTATTTCATTCTAACAGATTGATTTATAAAAATCAAGAATAAATTTGCTTTTATTTTAAATCATTTTTTGAAACACTAGACTTAGAGGGTTTCATAATGTATAATCGAGTTATATGAATTCTCGTTTGGAGGTATAATTTATGAAAGGACATGTGAATACAAAGAATGGAGAAATCTCCATTGAAAATCAGGTAATTGCGAAATATGCCGGAATCTGTGCTCTTGGATGCTTTGGTATTGTAGGAATGGCAATGGTGAATATGAAAGATGGAATTGCCAAGCTTTTGACAAGAGATAATATCAGAAAAGGTGTATTTGTTTCAGTAAATAATAATAAGATCACGATAGACTTCCATATTATTGTATCTTATGGAGTTTCTATTTCTACAGTGGCAAGCAATCTTATGGAATCTGTAAAGTATCGTGTGGAAGAATTTACAAGCCTTGAAGTAGAACGGATCAATATTTACGTTGAAGGCGTAAAAGATATAGGATAATAGATGATGGAGGCAAAGATTAAGATGAAACAGATAGATGCAGCATTGCTGCAGAAGATGTTGATTGGCGGAGCCAAGAGATTAGAGGCGAATAAAGAATATATTAATGAACTGAATGTATTCCCTGTGCCAGACGGTGATACAGGAACGAATATGACAATGACAGCTCTTGCAGCTGCTAAAGAAGTTGGGAACGCAGCAGAAGTGACAGTGAAAGAAGTAACAAGAGGATTATCAAGCGGTTCTTTAAGAGGAGCCAGAGGTAACTCAGGTGTTATTCTATCCCAGTTATTCAGGGGATTTTATAAAGGTGTCAAAGATCAGGACGTATTAACAACAGAAACTGTTGCAGTAGGATTTAAGAAGGCAGTAGAGACAGCTTATAAAGCAGTTATGAAACCAAAGGAAGGAACAATCCTTACGGTAGCGAAAGTAACAGCAGAGAAGGCAGTATATTGTGCAAGGAATACAGAAGATTTTGAAGAATTTGCTCAGGTAGTGATCAAGGAAGCGAACGAGATTCTTCAGAAGACACCAGATATGTTACCAGTTCTGAAAGAAGCAGGAGTGGTTGATTCAGGTGGACAGGGACTTGTGGAATTCCTACAGGGTGCTGTTGATGCTTTAATGGGTAAAGAAGTTGATTTAAGCAGTGTTGAGAAGCCAGCAGTTAAACCAGCAGCAACAGCAAGTGAAGCACCATTAGAAGAGAAAGATATCAAATTTGGTTATTGTACAGAATTTATCGTTATGACGAAAGAAGAGATTTCCATGGAAGAAGAACAGAAGTTTAAAGATTTCTTAATGGGAATCGGAGATTCTATCGTGGTTGTTGCAGATGAAGATATCATTAAAGTACATGTTCATACAAACCATCCTGGAAAAGCGATCGAGAAAGGTCTCACATATGGAGAACTTACGAATATGAAGATCGATAATATGAGAGAAGAACACAGAGAACGTTTAAATCTCACACAGGCAGAAGCACAGGCAGAAGAAAGCAAACCAGAAGAACCTAGAAAAGACTTTGGATTTGTGGCAGTATCGATTGGCCAGGGAATGAATGACATTTTCCGTGAGTTAGGTGTAGATTACCTGATCGAAGGCGGGCAGACCATGAACCCTAGTACTGAAGATATGTTGAATGCAATCGAGCAGGTGAATGCAGAGACTGTATTTATTTTGCCAAATAACAAGAATATCATTCTTGCAGCGACACAGGCACAGTCTTTAGTGGAAGATAAGAATGTAGTGATCATTCCGACAACAACAGTTCCACAGGGAATCTCAGCGATCATTGGATTTGATCCAGAAGCAGATGCCGAAGAGAATGAAGA
Source organism: Clostridiales bacterium (assembly GCA_019423795.1). GTDB lineage: Bacteria > Bacillota > Clostridia > Lachnospirales > Lachnospiraceae > Anaerostipes. The sequence continues at coordinate 61,335 of JAHZAT010000005.1, read as the reverse complement.
CAACATGAAAGACATCATTGAATGCGTGAAGACTGGAGAAGTTACTTATGCAGTCAGAGATACATCCATCAATGGTATTACGATCAAGGTTGATGATATCATGGGAATCGATGATGATGGGATCAAGAAAGTCGGACAGGATGTCGAGAAAGTCACGTTAGAATTACTAGAAGAGATGGTAGATGAAGACAGCGAACTGATCAGTATTTACTATGGAGAAGACACAACCAAAGAACAGGCAGAAGCATTACTTGAGAAAGTAGAAGAAACATATGGTGACTGTGATGTACAGTTAGAATATGGCGGACAGCCAATTTATTATTTCTTATTATCAGTAGAATAAGAGAAGATGGGAAATCCCGCTTGATGGCGGGATTTCTTTGCTTTTCGTGAGAATATGATAAAGAATTTTGAAGGAGACAGAAGATGGATGGCACAACAAATATCATAGAATTAAAAGGAATTGGGGAAAAGAGTGCGACAGCTTTTGGACGACTTGGAATCCGTGATGTAGACAGTCTGATCACGATGTATCCAAAGTATTATCTTACCTATGAAGATCCCAAAGATGTCAATGAGATCGAGATTGGCCAGAGAGTATCTATTTTCGTTCGTATCAATTCGGAAGTTCATATTCAGTATGCAAAAAGAATGAAGATTGTTACATGCACAGCGAAAGATTATACAGGAACGATCATGCTTGTCTGGTACAATATGCCATATTTAAAGAAACAATTACATCAGGGAAGAGATTATATATTTACGGGAACTCCGATCTATAAAAATGGACGGATCACGATGGAACATCCAGAGATCTTTACAAAGGAAGATTATGAAGCTAAACAGGAGACATTGCAGCCAGTATATCCATTAACAAGTGGACTTACCAATAAACTTGTTTCTAAGGCTGTGGCACAGACAAAAGACTATATCTTTCATATTCCAGAATATCTTCCGCAAAATATTTTAGATCAATATCAGCCAATGGAATATCATCAGGCAATCTGGAATATTCATTTTCCGGAATCAAAAGAGCAGTTGATCAAAGCAAAGAAAAGGTTGATTTTTGATGAATTTTTTATTTTTATCGCAGCGATGCATATGATCACATCAGGAGAAGATCTCAAGGAAGAAGGATACAAGATCGGGGTTTGCAAGGAAGCAAAAGAACTATTGAAGAATCTTCCGTACGAGTTGACTACAGCACAGAAAAGAGCGTTAAATGAGATGGCAAAAGACATGGCGTCTGGTAAGGTTATGAATCGTCTGGTACAGGGTGATGTAGGATCTGGAAAGACGATCCTTGCGGTTATTTTATTATTAATGTGTGCCAAAGCAGGATACCAAGGGGTTTTGATGGCGCCAACGGAAGTGCTTGCAGCTCAGCATTATGAATCATTTACAGAACTTTTAGAATCTTATGATATAAAGATCGCATTGCTGACAGGTTCCACAAAGGCAAAAGAAAAAAGAGAAACCTATCAAAAGATCAAAGATGGAGAAGTAGATATTGTGATCGGAACTCATGCGGTCATTCAGGATAAGGTGGAATATAACAAGTTAGCATTGGTTATCACGGATGAACAACATCGATTTGGAGTAAGACAAAGAGAAAGTTTATCGCTAAAAGGTGAGAAACCACATGTACTTGTTATGAGTGCGACACCGATTCCAAGAACATTGGCGATCATTTTATATGGTGATCTTGATGTATCAATCATCGATGAACTGCCGGCAGAGCGGTTGCCGATCAAAAACTGCGTAGTCAACACAAGTTACCGCCCGACGGCATATCGTTTCATTGAGAAACAGGTCAGTCAGGGAAGACAGGTATATATTATCTGTCCGATGGTTGAAGAAAGTGAGACGATGGAAGGAGAAAATGTCATTCAGTATGCGCAGATGTTGAGAAGCCAGTTTGCACCATCGGTAAGGATCAGTTACCTTCATGGAAAGATGAAGGCAGCGGACAAGCAGAAAGTCATGGATGATTTTTCAGAAGGCAAGATTGATGTTTTAGTATCAACAACGGTTGTTGAAGTCGGCGTGAATGTGCCAAATGCAACGGTTATGATGGTGGAGAATGCAGAACGTTTTGGACTTGCACAGCTTCATCAGTTAAGAGGACGTGTCGGACGTGGCGGCTATCAGTCCTATTGCATTTTTATGACGAGTTCCAAGAAGAAAGAAACGATGCAGCGTCTTGAAGTGTTGAATAAATCAAATGATGGATTTTATATAGCAAATGAAGACTTAAAACTTCGAGGACCGGGTGATTTCTTCGGAGTCAGACAAAGCGGGATGATGGATTTTGTTCTGGCAGATATCTATACCAATGCAGATATTATGAAACAGGCAGCTGATGCGGTAAAACAACTGGAGGAAAGCGGATTTGATTTTTCGAATTTGAAGAACAGCAGATTAGAAAAACAGATTGGGCTTGCAAGGAATATATAATAGGAGGTATATCGTATGGTACGTTTTTATTTAAGATTTACAGGAAGAGTCCAAGGAGTAGGATTTCGTTTTTTTGTAGCGATGAATGCAGAAAGATGTCATTTGACAGGATGGGTGAAAAATATGTCTGATGGATCAGTGACAGCAGAAGTTCAGGGAACCAGAGTTGAAATTGAGAAATTTTTAAATTTGATCCAGACAGGAAATCGTTTCGTTCGAGTGGATGAGATCGAGAAAGAAGAACGTCCATATGAAGAAAATGAGAAAAGATTTCATGTTCGTTATTAAAATGATGTAAGTGTCAAAAAATAACAATCCATAAAATGCAACATCATGTAAAAACTCCCAGTGTATCTTTTGTACGCTTGCATATACTATGAGCGTAACAGATAACAAAACAAAAGAAATGGAGGACTTTCAACATGGAAGAACGAACTTCAGCAAGAAGCAAAGGAACAAACAGAGTCGAGGTACCAGAAGCGAGAGGAGCCTTAGACAGATTTAAGTTCGAAGTTGCAAATGAGATCGGTGTGGATTTAAAAGAAGGATATAACGGACACTTAACAACTGCTCAGGCAGGATCTGTCGGAGGAGAGATGGTTCGTAAAATGATCCGCAGACAGGAAGAAGAAATGTCTCGCTAATTAGATAAGATGATGTTTGAGGATTGCGAAATTGCGTAGCAATGAAGCAATCCGGATACATCATAAGATTTCAGAAAGAGGCAGCGAAAGTATAAACTTTGACTGTCTCTTTCTGAAATATTGGTTTGTCGGTTGACAAAATCTGTAGATATAATAAAATAAAAGAAATAGTGAGCAAAAGTGGAATAACTTTGCAAAGCAAATAAAAGACAAGGAATATACATAGATATGAGAGTCGTAGCAGGAAGTGCGAAGAGTTTAAAATTAAAGACGATCGAAGGAATGGAGACAAGACCAACCCAGGATCGCATCAAAGAGACGTTATTTAATATGATTCAGTATGATATCCTGGGAAGTACATTTCTGGATCTTTTCTCTGGAAGTGGAGGAATCGGGATCGAGGCATTGAGCAGAGGAGCAAAGGAAGCTTATTTTGTTGAGAAAGCAAAACCTGCATTAAGATGCATTCGAGAGAATTTAAGATATACAAAGCTTGATAAGAAAGCACAGGTTCTGGCAACAGATGTGAATTCAGCGATCAGGCAGTTAGAGACGAAGAATGTAACATTTGATCATATTTTTATGGATCCTCCATATAAGAAAGGATTTGAAGAAGAAGTATTATCAATCATAGATCGATCCTCTATCTGTACAGAAGATACGGTAGTTATCGTGGAATCGTCTCTTGACACAGAGATACCAGATTTTGAGAAATTAAAGGTTATAAGAGTAAAAGAATACAAGACAAATAAACATACATTTTTGATGAAAACAGTGGAGGATTAGAAGATGAGTATTGCAGTTTATCCGGGAAGCTTTGACCCGGTGACTTATGGACATATTGATATTATAGAGCGTTCAGCCAAGGTTTTTGACAAGCTGATCATCGCAGTATTGGTAAATAGTGCAAAGAAACCAATGTTTACAACACAAGAGAAGGTTGATATGATACGAAAAGTGACAAGTCATCTTGATAATGTAGAGGTTATGTCATTTTCTGGATTGTTGGTAGACTTTGCAAAACAACAGGGAGCCAGTGTATCAGTCCGAGGACTACGCGCAGTAACTGATTTTGAGTATGAGATTCAAATTGCACAGACAAATGCGAGATTGGATAAAGACTTAGATACCATGTTTTTTACAACCAGCATTGAGTATTCTTATGTAAGTTCCACGATCGTAAAGGAAATTGCATCTTATCATGGAGATGTTTCTGAGATGGTACCGCCTTACGTACAAGAATGTCTTGAGAAGAAATTTAAATCATAGGAGGCGAATGAATATGAGTGAGAAGTATTTACATGAGATGATTGATGATATTGAAGTACTGATCGACGAAGCAAAACCAGCAAGATTTAGTCCAGGTAAGATTATGATCGAGAAAGATGTATTGATGACAGTGATCGAGGAATTAAGGAAGCAGATTCCAGGTGAGATTGAACGAAGCCATAAGATCATTCTGAACAAAGATGCGATCTTGGAAGATGCTAGAGTGAAGTCACAGCAGATGATCGATCAGGCAGCAAGAGATGCAGGAGAATTGATCGATCAGAATGAGGTCGTTGAGATGGCAAAGATGAGAGCGAATGAGATTGAAACTCACGCCAAAGATACAGCAAGAAGTGTTGTACATAATGCGAATGAAGAAGCAGATCAGATCCGTGCAGGTGCATTGCGCTATGTCAATGAGATCATGGAAGATGTACAAGGTTATGTGGCAAGTGTCAAAGAAGCACAGGAGAGTGTGTTTAACCAGTTGTTATCCGCATTAGATTCAGATCTTGCATCGATTAAAACGAATGCGAAGGAGATAGAAGAACAGCTTTCCGGAGTCAGCATTCCACAGGCAAGAACAAGAACGGTAGAAGATTTCATTTCAGATGAAGACTAGATAAGCAAGTAGTCCGCTTGAAACACTAAAAAGAGATCTTATGAGCAGATATTTCCAGAGGGAGAGTCTGCTCTTTTTGTATACACTTAAAGTCTGCACGGCAGCAGACAACCCGCCAAAAGAAGTGATCATACACAATAATATGACTTTGTGGCCGATAGATATATGGGAAGAACCAAAATGGGAGATGGCATTTGTGATTTCAAGAACAGCGGTCAATCCTCTTTTTAAATAGAAAGGAAGTGGAAGAATTTCTAAAAGAGAAACGGCAATTGAAAAGATCATAATACAGATTCCGATCATGAAAATGGAATGAAGACTATCAAAGATTACCTGATCTGCTGATTTTTTGTGTGCAATGGTGGGAGAAGAGTGGTGTGTATGTAGAAAATCGCTTGTAAAAAATAAAAAGACCAGATAGATCAGATAACACATGACAGGAAAATACAGGCAAAAGAAAAAGCGCAGAGCAGAAATTTTGCCATGAAGGATCAATGTAAGAGTATATCCAGCAGAGAACATGGGACTGATCTGATTGCAGGTATATAATAGCTTTTCTCCTTCAGATTTCGTAAAAGATCCACAAGAAATAAAATCATCAATGATCTTCGCACCGAGGGGACATCCACAAAAAAAACCTAGAATACAGGTGTAAAAAAAGTCCTCATTGATACCAGGAAAAAGTTTTTTGAGGGGGTAAAAGAGCCGGGAGATCAGATGGAACGTTTGGTAATATTGCATAAAACCAGTGAGCAGTAAAAAAGGTAAAAGAGTCGGTGTGATCGTTGCAGACCATAAAATCAGCCCATTTTTTGCGCCTTGGACCGATGTTTGTGGAAAAAATAACAAGGAAAGAACACTAAAAATAAGTAAAAACTGGATAAAACTGGTTTTCATGAAAAATCTCCCGCTTTCTTTTTATAGTGTATGAAGCGGGAGATGAAACTAGAAGATGATCTGCTCATCTTTTATGATCGTATGAAATTTCTGTCCGATCACGGTACGATATAACTGGTTGGCACGTTGTTCTGTAGATAATAATTCTTCTTGATCTTTGGATAAAGGATCATTCATAACACGCAGATGGCGGACCATAGGGATGGAAGATTTTCTTTTGATATTCCCGATCAGGAAGGAAGCAGAACGTTTGAAACCTAGAATCTGAAAATAAGGAGACATATCGTAAGTTCGTGCTTTTTCAACCTTTTCTTTTGTTATATCAAGCATGATATGCAAAAGATTTCTGCTTATTTTGCTCCAGGTGAGGTTTTTGGTCTTACAGGCACTGATCAGTTCTTCAAAAGAAAGATCAGATTTTAACATCTTAAAAATACGGTCCTTAAAATCGCTTGAAATACCGCTGATCTGTGTAAGATCTTCGCAAGAATAAATAGCTGCATGTAAAAGCAGAGAAAAATCATCCAGGCAGACAGGAAAATCTTTTTGATAATGCATCTGATAGATATCATGCAAAGCTTCAGGGACTCTTGAGAATAAAGGGCTTATCTGGTTTTGTTCTAAGATTTCACGGATGGATGTTGCAGAAGAAATCGAAGGTGTCAACTCCTTGCTGTGATGATCGTTTGAAACACGGGTAACACAGACGGGAATGATAGGGCTGTCTAACTGTAGCAAAGCTTTTAAATATTCAATCCCAAGAATATTATTCGGCTGTTTTAATACTTCGATCAAAGAAGTATCATCAAGATGCTCTCTAAGATAAAGTTCTTTTGCTTTCGGATAAGAATGTCCGAGACTCATAAGCTCTTTTGTACCATGCTCGATTTCTTCTTTATATTGGATAAGAAAGGATGCGATCTGCTTAAGTTTGTTAATATCTTGACACTCACTTCCAAAAGAAAGGTAGTCGATCACCCCTAGTTTGTGAAGCAGACTGACAGCTCCAATTGCAAAATCAGGGGCAGATGAACATGCTGCAAATAAGGGGAGTTCGATCACGAGATCGGCACCTCCAAGAAGGGCAGACTTGGTACGTATTTTTTTGTCCATAACCGCCGGAGTTCCGCGCTGTACATAGTTTCCACTCATGATGGCAATGACGCAGTCTGCACCCGTGATATTCCTTGTCTGCATGATATGGTATTCATGACCATTGTGAAATGGATTGTATTCGCAAATGATAGCTGCTGTTTTCATAAAATATCCTTTCGAGATTCCTTATTTGAATCGTTTATTTTGTAAATGTATTATAAATCACAAATGAATAAAAGTAAAATTGCACAAAAAATGAAAAATGAGCAACAAGTATCTTGTCAGAGAAAACAAAAAAATGTAGAATAGAATATAGATTTTTCTGGAAATGTACAACGAAAAATACAAATACCATTATTGTATACACAGAAATGATGTTGTATAATTTAACAGGATTAAATTCATCTTTTTGGAAAGTTGAAAGGAGCAACGCGAAAAATGAGTGTTATTGATGAGATTAAAAACAAGGCAAAAACAAATAAGAAAACTGTTGTACTGCCTGAAACTACAGACATGAGAACATTAACAGCAGCAGCAGAGGTTATCAGTGAAGGGATCGCTGATATTATTTTAGTTGGAAAAGAAGAAGAGATTAAGGCAAAAGCAGAAGCAGAAGGATTAGATTTAGCCAAAGCTTCTTTTGTTGATCCAGAGAACTGTGATCATTTAAATACATATATCGAATCTTTATGTGAAGCAAGAAAGAGCAAAGGACTGCTTCCAGAAGATGCAAAAGAGATTCTGCTATCCAACCCACTGTTCTTCGGAGCAACAATGGTAAGAGTTGGAGATGCAGACGGAATGGTAGCAGGAGCGATCAACTCTTCTGCAAACGTACTTCGTGCAGCACTTCAGGTTGTTAAGACTGCACCTGGTACAGAGATTGTATCAGCCTTCATGTTAATGGATACACAGGCTAAAGATATGGGTGAAAACGGATGTTTCGTATTCGCTGACTGTGGACTGAACCAGAATCCAAACCCAGAACAGTTAGCAGCAATCGCTTCAAGCTCAGCTAAGACATTTGAGCAGTTGATCGGAGCAACACCTAGAGTTGCAATGTTATCCCATTCTACATGTGGAAGTGCAAAACATGATGATGTAACAAAAGTTGTAGAAGCAACAAACATCGCAAAAGAAAAATACCCTCAGTACTTGATCTGTGGAGAATTACAGCTTGACGCAGCAATCGTACCAGAAGTTGCAGCAAGTAAGGCTCCAAGAAGTGAAGTTGCTGGTAAAGCAAATGTATTAGTATTCCCAGACTTAGATGCTGGTAACATTGGATACAAATTAGTACAGAGATTAGGTGGAGCACAGGCATTCGGACCTATTACACAGGGAATCGCAAAACCAGTCAATGACTTATCACGTGGATGTGTAGCATCAGATATCGTTGGTGCAGTAGCAATCACATGTGTACAGGCAGCAGCACTGGAAGCAGATAAATAAGAATAAATTTAAGGAGAATCATATTTCATGAAAGTTTTAGTTATCAACTGCGGAAGCTCATCATTAAAATATCAGTTAATCGATTCAGAGACAGAAAGTGTTTTAGCAAAAGGATTATGTGAAAGAATCGGAATCGATGGAGCATTAACACATCAGCCAGCGGGAAAAGACAAGATCAAATCTACACCAGCTATGCCAGATCATAAGACAGCGATCGGAATCGTTATCGATCAGCTGACAGATAAAGAAAACGGAGTTGTAGAAAGTCTTGATGAGATCGGAGCTGTAGGACATCGTATTGTTCACGGTGGAGAAAAATTCACAAAATCATGCCTGATCACAGATGAAGTTATCAAAGAAGTTGAAGAATGCAGCGTATTCGCACCACTTCATAACCCAGCGGGACTGATCGGAGTTCGTGCATGTCAGGAATTAATGCCAGGACTTCCAATGGTAGCAGTATTTGATACAGCTTTCCATCAGACAATGCCAGAGAAAGCATTCTTATATGGTATTCCTAGAAAATACTACGATGAAGATGGTATCCGCCGTTATGGATTCCACGGAACATCTCATCAGTTCGTATCTTTAGAGACAGCAAAAGTCTTAGGAAAAGATATCAAAGACTTAAAGATCATCGTATGCCATTTAGGAAACGGTGCAAGTGTTACAGCAGTCAAAGGTGGAGAATCAGTAGATACATCTATGGGATTAACACCACTTGAAGGACTGATCATGGGAACACGTTCTGGAGATCTTGATCCAGCAATCATTGAATTTATTGCGAATAAAGAAAACAAAACAGCATCTGAAGTATTAAATATCTTAAACAAAGAATCAGGAGTTTACGGATTATCAGGAGTATCTTCTGACTTTAGAGATGTAAAAGCAGCAAGAGCTGAAGGTAACAAAGTTGCAGCTGCAGCATTAGATGCATATGCATACCGCGTAGCAAAATACATCGGAGCTTACACAGCAGCTATGAATGGTGTTGATGCGATCGCATTTACAGCAGGACTTGGTGAGAATGATGATATCACACGTAAAGCAATCTGTGAATATCTTGGATATTTAGGAACAGAACTTGACGAAGTGAAGAACGATGTTCACGGAGAAACAGCGATCATCTCTACAGATGATTCTAAAGTTACACTGCTTTGTGTACCAACAAATGAAGAATTAATGATCGCAAGAGACACAGTAGCCCTTGTCAAATAATCATTTCATAAAAAATAAAGCTTGTTAAAATGTGCTTCGGGATTGTTTTTTTAAAAGTAAGGAAAATTACTTGACAAACCAGAAGCACATTCGTATAATAGTACAGTATGAAAATTTAGGAGATCGTATGAAGATTCAATTATCAAAAATTATTTCAGTACCTAAATATGAAGAAACCGTCGAAGCGTCAATCGATCTGAATGAGATTAAGCTTAAAGGTGTGTCTTATCCTATTCGAGAGAAGAATGATTTTTCGATTGTTTTTAGAAATATTGGAAAGGATAAGATATCATTTGCATTTGAGACAGAAGTCACGCTTGGAATTCCATGCAGTAGATGCCTTGAAGAAGTGAGTTATCCGGTTTCCATGCAGGTGATGAAAGAATTAGATTTTTCGGATCTCGATGAAGAAGATTCTTCATATATCGAGGACAAGTATCTTGATCTTGATATACTGATCTTCGATGAAGTTGTTCCAAAACTTCCGTCCAGAGTGTTATGCAAAGAAGACTGCAAAGGACTTTGTCCGGTGTGCGGAACGAATCTGAATGAAAAAGAGTGTGGCTGCGATCGTACGGTGGCAGACCCTCGTATGGCAGCGATTCAGGATATTTTTAAGAATTTTAAGGAGGTGTAAACCAATGTCAATTTGTCCAAAGAATAAATCATCCAAAGGAAGAAGAAACAGACGTAGAGCAAACTGGAAGATGACTGCTCCAACACTTGTAAAATGCAGCAAATGTGGTGCTCTTATGATGCCTCACAGAGTATGTAAAGCCTGCGGATCTTACAATAAAAAGGAAATTGTTTCAGCACACGCTGAATAATGGTAAATGAAGAGAAATGCCATACGTTTAGGCTTTTTAAGAAGGTTTAGGCGTGTGGCATTTCCTATTTTTAAGAAAAGGAGTAACAGGTCATATGGAGAAATTAGTGAAAGTGGCAGTTGATGCCATGGGTGGAGATCATGCACCAGGAGAAGTTGTAAAAGGTGCCGTTGATGCTGTGAATGAAAAAAACAATTTGAAAGTATTTCTTGTAGGAAAAGCACCAAGGATTCATGAAGAATTAAGCAAATATCAGTATAAAAATGAACAAATTGAAGTTGTGAATGCAGAAGAAGAAATTTCTTGTGACGAATCACCAGTAGAAGCGATTCGTAAGAAGAAAGATTCTTCCATGGTGGTCGCCCTGAAAATGGTAAAGGATAAGACTGCAGATGCATTTGTATCAGCTGGAAGTTCAGGAGCGATCCTTGTTGGAGGACAGTTTGTTGTTGGAAGGATCAAAGGGATCAAGAGAGCACCACTGGGAGCAGTGATGCCAACAGCCAAAGGTCCGATGTTATTAGTCGATGCTGGAGCGAATATGGATGCGAAAGCGGAATATCTGCTTCAGTTTGCACAGATGGGATCTATCTATATGGAAGATGTTCTTGGAATCAAAAACCCAAGAGTTGGACTTGTCAATGTCGGTGTGGAAGAAGCCAAAGGAAATCAGCTGGTAAAAGAAACAGGTCCATTATTAAAGGAATGTGAAAATATCAATTATATCGGAAGTATCGAAGCAAGAGAAATCCCATACGGTGCAGCGGATGTTGTTGTATGTGATGCATTTGCAGGAAATATCGTTCTGAAACTGGAAGAAGGATTAGCAGCAGTGTTAGTCAGTCAGATCAAAGAAGGAATGATGTCAACATTAAAGAGTAAGATCGGTGCACTATTAGCAAAACCAGCATTAAAGAAGACATTAAAGAAATTTGATGCTTCTGAATATGGTGGAGCGCCATTACTTGGATTAAATGGATTGGTTGTGAAAGCACATGGATCTTCAAGTGCAAAAGAAATGAAAAATGCGATCATTCAGTGTATCGCATTTGCCGAAGAAGATATTACGCAGAAGATCAAAGACCAGATTGTGAAAGGATAAGAAGAAAATGGATGCAAAAAGTGTGGAAGAATTTCAAGAGCAGATAGGAATTAAATTTCATGAGCCATCCCGACTTTGGAATGCCTTCATTCATAGTTCCTATGCAAATGAACGAAGAATGAGCAAAGATAAGAATAATGAACGTCTCGAATTTTTGGGAGATGCAGTTCTTGAGCTGGTAACAAGTAATTATCTGTATCGCACATACCAGAAAGAATCAGAGGGAAAGTTAAGCAAGATCAGGGCGAGTCTTGTATGTGAGCCGACACTTGCAGGATGTGCAAGAGATATCAACCTTGGGAAATATGTTCTCTTAAGCAAAGGAGAAGATATGACAGGTGGAAGATCAAGAGATTCCATTCTTTCTGATGCATTTGAAGCTGTGATCGGTGCGATTTATTTAGATCAGGGAATCGAAACAGCAACAAAATTCATTGAGACATATTTATTTAAAGATGTAGAAAATAAAGTTCTGTTTTTCGATGCAAAGACGAATCTTCAGGAGATTGTTCAGGGAGAAGGAAAAGGACGATTAAAATATGTGCTTGTTGGAGAAGAAGGTCCAGATCACGCCAAAATCTTTACGGTAGAAGCACGTCTTGGAGAGAATGTGATCGGAACAGGATCAGGACATAGTAAAAAGTCAGCAGAACAGCATGCTGCATTTGAGGCAATCAAACGCCACAAAAAATAACACGAAACAGAGGTGGACATGTATTTAAAAAGTATTGAGGTCAATGGTTTTAAATCTTTTGCCCATAAAATGATCTTTAAATTTGAACATGGGATCACAGGAATCGTAGGTCCAAATGGAAGTGGAAAGAGTAACGTTGCAGATGCTGTTCGATGGGTGCTTGGAGAACAAAGAGCAAAACAGCTTCGTGGTTCTAGAATGGAAGATGTTATTTTTTCGGGGACAGAGCTTCGAAAGCCGATGGGATCTGCTTATGTTGCGATCACATTAGATAACAGTGACCATAGTCTGCCAATCCAGTTTGAAGAAGTAACAGTTGCCAGAAGAGTCTATCGTTCTGGGGAAAGTGAATATTTGATCAACGGAAGTGCCTGCCGAAGAAAGGATATCGTAGAACTTTTTTTTGATACAGGAATCGGAAAAGAGGGATATTCGATCATCGGACAGGGACAGATCGAACAGATCTTAAGTGGAAAACCGGAAGAGAGAAGAGAATTATTTGATGAAGCAGCAGGAATTGTTAAATACAAGAAAAACAAGCTGGAAACACAAAAATCTTTGGAAATCGAACGTGAGAATCTGGTACGAGTCACAGATATCTTAACGGAATTGGAACGTCAGGTTGGACCGCTTAAGAAACAGTCAGAACATGCGAGAGAATATCTGTTGTTAAGAGATCAGTTGAAAGATGAAGATGTGAAGTTATTCCTGCTTGAGAATCAGAATCTTGAGAAGGAATTAAAAGAGCTGGATGAAAAGATAGAAATCGCTCAGCGGGAGATCAATGAGGCAAATCAGACACTTGCCAAAGCAAAAGAGAAATACGGAAAACAAGAAGAGTTTTTGGATCATTTAAAACAGGAAATCGAAACGATCACTGCTCATATTTCTGAAATGAAGCTTACAAAGCAGAAAAAAGAAGGAAAGATTCAGGTTTTAAATGAACAGATCAATACAGAACATATGCGTGAGAGTATGTATCTGGAGTCTAAGGATAAGCTGTATAAAGATCTGAATGAAAAGAAAGCACAGTTAAAGAGATTTGAGGCAGAGACAGAAGAAATTCGTAAGGAATATGAATCTGTCATGGAACAAAAGATACAAAAAGAAAGCGAAGTTGCATTGTATCAGAAGCAGATTCAGGATCTGGAGAGAGAACAAGAAGAGATTGAAATCCGAGTGAATGCTGTCAGAGAAGGCCGTATGCGGGTGGCTGGAGCGATTGAGCGTTTCCAGACAGTGAAAGAACAGCTAAATGTTCGAATCATAGGACTGGATCATCAGATAGAAGAAATAAAACGGCAGATCAATGATCAGGAAAAAGAAAAAGATTCTTCTAGTCAGAAGATCGAAGAGATCAATGAGAAGAAAAAACGATCTGAGATCGAATGTCATAATGCCAAGAGAATCGAAGAAACATTGATAGCGGAACGCCGTCAGATTCAGGAACAGATGGATCAGAAAAGAGAGAAATATCATAGAGTGCGTTCCAACTATGAAACAATGCGGAATATGGCAGAACGTTATGATGGATATGGATTCGGGATCAAGAAGGTGATGGAACAACAGGCTGTGACATCTGGGATCATTGGATCGGTTGCAGATATCATCAAAGTGGAAGAAAAATACGAAACAGCGATCGAGACAGCTCTGGGCGGAAGTATTCAGAACATTGTAACGGATACGCAGAAAACAGCGAAGAAGATGATCGAATATCTGAAGAAGAATCGTTATGGAAGAGTTACGTTTTTGCCGCTGGATGCAGTGAAGGGAAAAGAATTTGCAAGGAAAGAAATTCTTTTAGAACCAGGGGTGATCGGGGCAGCCAACCAACTTGTGATCTATGATGAAGTATATAAGGATTTATTTGCATCACTGCTTGGACAGATTCTTGTTGTAAAAGATATGGATGCAGGAATTAAAATTGCAAATAAATATCATCACAGTGTAAGAATCGTAACACTTGATGGGGATTCCTTAAACCGAGGCGGTGCAATGTCTGGAGGTGCTTTTAAGAATAAGAGCAATCTGCTTGGAAGATCCAGAGAAGTTGAAGAATTAAAGAAGAAGCTGGATCGATGGACGAAAGCAATCACAGAAGATGAAGAAAAATATCATGAAAATGAAAAAAAACTCAAAGAATATCAGCAAAATATGATAGACTTAGAGAAAGAGATGCAAGAAATCTCTTTGGAATTAAATACACAGCAGATGTCACAATCTGCGATCAAGCGAAGAAAAGAAGAGCTTGATAACAGGCACGAACAGTTAAGTATACAGAGACAACAACTGGAAGAAGAATTAAGGAATGCGGAAGATGATGCTGACAGACTGCAAGATGAACAGGTAGATCTTGAAAGTGCAAATGAGCAGGATGAAGAAAGGATCAAGGAGATCAGTGAGATTCTTGAACATCTTAGAAAACATGCCGAACAGCATGCAATGGAAGTTTCCAAGGTTCATATGCAGTTAAGCAAAGAATCACAGAAGTTAGAATTTCAGGAGAATAATCAGGAGCGAGTAAGATCTGAGATCGAACATCTATCAGAAGAGGTTCAAGAAAATCAGAAAGATACTGGAAGTATCAATGAGAATGTAAAAGCATTAAAACAGCAGATCGAACATTTAAAAGAATCATGCGAAGCAATGGAACGAAAGATCATAGAAGATCAGAACAGGCATCAGAAGATGCAGGAAGAAGTGAAGGAGAAAGAAGTCCTTTATAAGGATATCCTTAAAGAACGCGAAGAGATGCTTGAACGTATCAGTGGATATGACAAAGAAATGTATCGTCTGGAGAGTCAGAGAGAGAATCGAAAAGGAAAGAAAAAAGAGCTTTTGGATTATATGTGGGAGAATTACGAGATCACATATCATCAGGCAAAACAGAGGATCGATCTGGATGAGACGCAGAGCCTTACAAAGGTTAAGGAAACAATCTCTGAGTTAAAAAATAAGATCAAGAACCTTGGACCAGTTAATATCAATGCAGTCGAAGATTATAAAGAAGTTTCCGAACGTTACGAATTTATGCAGAAACAGCATGAAGATATCGTGACAGCAGAAGCACATCTGACAGGTTTGATGGAAGAACTGGAAGATGCGATGCGCCGTCAGTTTAATGCAAAGTTTAAAGACATCAAACGAGTATTTCAGGAAGTATTCGTGGAATTATTTGGTGGTGGAGAAGCAAGATTGGAACTTACAGATGATGATGTATTAGAATCTGGAATCAGGATCATTGCACAGCCTCCAGGAAAGAAACTTCAGAATATGATGCAGTTATCAGGTGGAGAGAAAGCTTTAACAGCGATTTCATTATTATTTGCGATCCAGAATTTAAAACCATCTCCGTTTTGTCTCCTGGATGAGATTGAAGCGGCATTGGATGATTCAAATGTCACAAGATTTGCAAAGTATCTGCATAAACTTACAAAGGATACACAGTTTATCGTGATCACACATCGAAGAGGAACGATGATGGCAGCAGATGTTTTATATGGGATCACGATGCAGGAAAAAGGTATTTCAACTCAGGTTTCTGTAAATTTGATCGAGAATGATTTAGATGAATAAAAGGAGAATGGCTATGTCAGAGAAAAAAGGATTTTTTAAAAGACTTGCACAGGGATTAAGTAAAACAAGAGATAATATTGCCTCAAGTTTTGACTCTATTTTCAGCGGATTTTCTGGAATAGATGAGGATTTTTATGAAGAGCTGGAAGAGATTTTGATCATGAGTGATATGGGAATTGATACAACAATGAATATCATTGAAGATCTGAAGAAAAAAGTAAAAGAAAATAAGATCAAAGAGCCGGAAGAATGCCGACAGCTTTTGATCGATTCTATTAAGGATCAGATGAGACTGGATGATAGTGCTTATGATTTTATTGATAAAAAGAGTGTCGTTCTTGTCATTGGAGTAAATGGTGTAGGGAAAACAACATCTGTTGGAAAACTTGCGGCATCATTAAAAGGACAAGGAAAAAAAGTATTACTGGCAGCTGCGGATACATTCCGTGCTGGAGCGATCGAACAGCTCAAAGAATGGTCAAATCGTGCTGGGGTTGATATCATCAGTCAAGCAGAGGGTGCAGATCCTGCGGCTGTTGTATATGATGCGGTAGCAGCAGCAAAAGCAAGAGATGTCGATGTGTTGTTATGTGATACAGCAGGACGACTTCATAATAAGAAGAATCTGATGAATGAGTTAAGCAAGATCAATCGTATCATCCAAAAAGAATACAGTGAAGCTTATTTAGAGACACTGATCGTCTTAGATGGAACAACTGGACAAAATGCCATGGCACAGGCAAAACAGTTTAAAGAAGCAACAGACATTTCAGGAATTATTTTGACGAAATTAGATGGAACAGCAAAAGGCGGAATCGCGATCGCAATCCAGTCAGAACTTGGAATTCCAGTAAAATACATTGGTATTGGGGAACAGGTTGATGATCTTCAGAGATTTGATCCAGATATGTTTGTCAATGCATTATTCGAAAAAGGAGAAGAAAATTAAAATGTTAGAACTAAAAGATTTTGAAGCTGCATATAATAAAGTGCAGGAGGTTGTCCTTCCTACCAAGCTGATCAAAAGTGATTATTTTTCAGAGCAGACAGGAAACGATGTTTATCTAAAACCTGAGAACATGCAGTTGACTGGAGCTTACAAGATCCGTGGTGCATATTACAAGATCAGTACATTATCTGAAGAAGAAAAAGCAAAAGGATTGATCACAGCATCTGCTGGAAACCATGCACAGGGTGTTGCATTGGCAGCAGCAAGACAGGGAGTCAAAGCAACGATCGTTATGCCAACAACCACTCCACTGTTAAAGGTTAACAGAACAAAAGATCTTGGAGCAGAAGTGATCCTTCATGGAGATGTTTATGATGAAGCATGTGCACACGCATTAGACCTTGCAGCAGAACATGGATATACATTTGTTCATCCATTTGATGACCCAACGGTTGCAACAGGGCAGGGAACGATCGCAATGGATATCTTTAAAGAACTTCCAACCGTAGATTACATCCTTGTACCAATCGGTGGAGGCGGACTTGCAACAGGTGTTTCAACACTTGCCAAACTGTTAAATCCAAAGATTAAAGTGATCGGTGTAGAACCAGCAGGAGCAGCATGTATGAAAGCTTCATTAGAAGCAGGAAAAGTAGTGTCATGTGATCATGTCAGCACGATCGCAGATGGTACAGCAGTACAGACACCAGGAAAGATCATTTTTCCATATATTCAGGAAAACCTTGATGATATCATCACAGTAGAAGATGAAGAACTGATCCCATGTTTCTTAGACTTGTTAGAAAATCACAAGATGTTAGCAGAAAACTCTGGATTACTAACAATTGCAGCATTAAAACATCTGGATGTTAAGAATAAGAAAGTAGTTTCTATCATCAGTGGTGGAAATATGGATGTCATTACGATCGCATCTTTAGTACAGCATGGATTGATCATGAGAGATCGAATCTTTACGGTATCTGTATTCCTTCCAGACAAACCAGGAGAGTTAAATAAAGTTTCTGATGTGATCGCAGATGCACAGGGAAATATTATCAAACTAGAGCATAACCAGTTCGTAAGTATCAACAGAAATAGTGCGGTAGAACTTACGATCACAATGGAAGCATTCGGTACAGAACATAAAAATAAGATCATTAAATCCTTGAAAAAAGCAGGATATGATCCTAAAATGAGAAATTCTACATCTGTATATTAAATTGCTTGGATGAATTTCACAATATGGATATAAATAGTGCATTAAATATTGTACAATTTGTTGAAATATATGAAAAGATTTGGTATAATAAAGTTAGTGAAACAAACACTTTTTGAACAGCAGATAAACAACCAGAAAGTGGACTAGAAACGAAAGATATTTACAGTACATTGTTCTTTGAATATGAAAATATCTTGTAAGATGACAACGTGTCACATTTTTATTATACCTATAGAAATTAAAGATATGACTATAAAAGCGTAAATAAGCCATTTGCAAGAAGATTGTTCGTGGTTGTTTACGCTTTTTTATTTTATTAGACTTTTTAGTTTCACAAAGAAGTCTTATAAGATAAGATTTTCTGTAAGTGTGGGATTCGATCACAAGAATTCTTTGTTTTGAAGTTTTAAGGAGGAGTTATACTATGAATGAAACTATCAATCGTGAGGATTTGTATTTGTTTCAGACGGGAAAGGCAAGGCAGGCATACCTGACATTTGGATGCCATTATCAGAAGAAGACAAAGACTCACAGATTTACTGTTTGGGCTCCAAATGCAAAGTCAGTCAGTGTCGTAGGTGATTTCAATTTCTGGAATCCTCTTGCACATCCGATGAAAGGTGACAAAGACGGGATCTATACGATCGAGATTGAAGGACTGAAGAAAGGTGATCTGTATAAATATCATGTAGAAGGCTATGATGGAATCTGCAGATATAAGAGTGATCCATTTGCATTTTATGCAGAATGCAGACCAGATACAGCTTCGAAAGTCTGGGATTTCGATGATTTTAAATGGTCTGATAAACGTTTTATCAATCAGAGAAAGAAACGCCAGGCATTAGATCAGCCAATGTCTATCTATGAGCTGCATCTTGGAACATGGAGAATGCCGCAGGAAGAAGAGAGAGAATTTTATAATTATCGTGAGATTGCGGACATGCTGATTCCTTATCTTGGAGAGATGGGATATACACATGTTGAACTGATGCCAATCACAGAATATCCATATGATCTTTCTTGGGGATATCAGGTAACAGGATATTACGGTGTAACATCAAGATATGGAACACCAGAAGATTTCAATTATATGATCAATGAGTTACATAAAGCAGGGATCAGTGTTATCCTTGACTGGGTCCCAGCACATTTTCCAAGAGATGAGCATGGACTGGCAATGTTTGATGGAACACATATTTATGATCATGAGGATCCAAGGAAGGGAAGCCAGCCTGACTGGGGAACTTTATTATTTAACTATGGGAAACCAGAAGTACAGAGCTTCTTGATCTCAAGTGCGATGTTCTTTGCAGATGTTTATCATATCGATGGAATTCGTATTGATGCTGTATCTGCAATGCTATATCTTGACTTTGGGAAACAGGAAGGAGAATATGTGCCGAATGAAGATGGAACCAATATCAACTATGAAGCAGTTGATTTCCTTCGCAATCTAAACGAAGCACTTCGTACAACACATGAGGGATTCTTGACGATCGCAGAAGAATCAACAGCATATCCAAAGGTAACAAGTGATGTTGATGATCCGGAAGGACTAGGATTTGTTTACAAGTGGAACATGGGATATATGCATGATACTCTTTACTATATGGAACTTGATCCATTGTATCGTAAGGATAATCATGGAGCGATCATTTTCTCTATGGATTATGCTTACAGTGAGAATTACATTCTTCCATATTCACATGATGAGGTTGTTCATGGCAAAGGTTCTATGATCAATAAGATGTATGGTGCATATGATGAGAAGTTTGCTTCACTGCGAACATTATATGGATTTACCATGGCACATCCAGGAAAGAAATTATTATTTATGGGTGGAGAATTCGCCCAATTTGTAGAATGGAGAGACAAAGAACAGCTTGACTGGTTCTTGATCGATCAGTATGAGATGCATGATTCTTTCCACAAATATGTAGCTAAACTAAATGAGATTTACAAATCTGAACCGGCATTATATGAATTAGATCAGGATCCAGCAGGATTTGAATGGTGCTTGCAACGTGATGCAGACCACAGTGTTGTAGCATTTATACGAAAGAATAAGAAGGGCAGAGGAAGAAAACAACAACAGATTCTTTGTGTCTGCAATTTTACACCGATGGAATGGGATAAATACAAGGTACCATTACCAAAGAAATCAAAACTTACGAAGATCTTAGACAGCAGTGAGCTTGATTTTGGTGGAGATGGAGATGTTTCCGAATCTAAAGTTTCAACGAAGAGGGTGAAAGTACCATCTGAAGGAAAGAAAGCTGTTTACCAACAGGCAGCAGAAATTTCCTTAAAACCATTAAGTGTTGTTTACTATAAGATTGAGGAAGTGGAGACGAAATCACGAAAGAGTGTAGCAAAGAAAGCAGAGCCGGCAAAGAAAGCCACTGCAAAGAAAGCAGAGCCAGCAAAGAAGGCAGCACAGGAGAAGAAAACAGAAGCTGTGAAGAAAACAGTAGAGAAAAAGCCGGAAGTTACAAAGAAAGTAACAAAAGAAGAGGCGCCGGAGACTAAGAAAGACACTCCCAAAAAAGAAGATATAAAGGTAACAAAGCAAACAACAGAGAAAGAAGAGGAACAGCCAAAAAAAAGAACAAGCAAGACAAGAAGAACAAAAAAGAATAATGATCAAGGTGTAAAATAAAGGAGGACAAAGAGCTATGATTAACAAAAAAGAAATCGTTGCGATGCTGCTTGCAGGGGGACAAGGAAGCAGATTGTTCGCATTAACTCAGAAGAAAGCAAAACCAGCCGTATCCTATGGTGGAAAATATAAGATCATTGACTTCCCACTGTCAAACTGTACAAACTCAGGAATTGACACAGTCGGAGTTTTAACACAGTATGAACCACTGGAGTTAAATGCATATATTGGTACTGGAGGATTCTGGGATCTTGACAGCTTAAACGGAGGTGCTTATGTTTTACCTCCATATATGAAGGGAGAAACAGGTAACTGGTACCGTGGAACGGCAGATGCGATTTATCAGAACATAAATTTCATTGATAATTTTGATCCAGATCATATCATTGTATTATCTGGTGACCAGATCTGTACCATGGATTATGACAAGATGCTTCAGTATCATAAAGAGAAAGGTGCAGATTGTACGATCTCAGTTCTGAATGTAACTTATGAAGAAGCAAAACGTTTTGGAATCATGAATACAGATGAAGATGAACGTATTTATGAATTCGAAGAAAAACCAGCAGAACCAAAGAGTACAAAAGCTTCTATGGGTATTTATATCTTTAAATGGAAACTGATCCGTCAGTATCTGATCGATGATGGAAATGATCCAGAATCAGAACATGACTTTGGTAAGAATATTATTCCAAGAATGTTGGAAGATGGAAGAAAGATGTATGCTTACTCATTTGATGGATACTGGAGAGATGTAGGAACGATCGACAGCTTATGGGAAGCTAATATGGAACTTCTAGATGAAAATCCTCAGATTGACTTAAATGATGATAAGATGAGAATCTACACAAGAAACTTCTCATTACCTCCTCATTATATAGCACCAGGTGCATCTGTTAAGAATTCTATTCTTGCCGATGGATGTGTTATTGAAGGTGAAGTAGAGAACTGTGTCATCCATTCTGGTGTTAAGATCGGAAAAGGCAGTGTAGTTAAGAACAGTGTGATCATGAAAGATACTGTTGTAAGAACAGACTGTCAGATCGACAAAGCACTGATCGATGAAGAAGTAGTCATCGAGCAGGGATGCAAGGTTGGAGAAGGAAATAATGTAACTGTAATCGGATATCATTGTGTTGCATTAGAGAATGCGACTGTTGAAGACGGAGCAATGATCTACCCAGATACCATCTTACACTAGGAGGATTGAAGATATGGATAAACAGATGTTAGGTATTATCAATGCAGGAGAAGAAAATAGAAAATTAAAAGACCTTGTACGCTCCAGAAGTTTATCAGCACTTCCGGTTGGTGGACGTTATCGTACAGTTGACTTTATGTTAAGTAACATGGTAAATGCAGGGATTAAGAATGTAGGATTATTAACAAGAAGAAATTACGATTCACTGTTGAGCCATGTGAATTCAGGAAAAGACTGGGGATTAAACAAAAAACGTGGAGGATTATATATCTTCCCACCATATATTAATGATGCATCTCCATCCGGAGAATACGCAAGTGTTATGGATGGACTTCGTGGAACACTTGGATTTTTAAAGAAAGCAAAAGAAAAATATGTATTATTAGGACGTTCTTATGTGATCTGTAATGCAGATTTTCAGGATATGTTAGATAAACATATCAAATCTGGAGCAGATATCACACTGATGTATTTTGATAATAGTGATGATTCAACGAACTGCGATTATGATGGAGTTTATTTAAAAACAGATGAAGACGATAAAGTTCTTGATATGTGCTATTCTGAAGGAAAACATCGTTCAAATAAGAAGAGCATGGATGCTTATATCATGAAGACAACATTATTGATCGATTTTATTGAGACAGCGATCGCACATAATAAGAAACACTTTTTCTTTGATGTTATCGTTCCAAACTTCGATCGTCTTGTAATTCAGGGATATGAATATAAAGGATATGTAGGATGTATTACATCTTTAGAAGCATATTACAATGTAAATATGGATATGTTAAAACCAGATGTTTACAAAGAATTATTCTTGGGTAATAGAAGAATTTACACAAAATCTGCCGATGGAGCACCAGCAAAATACGGACCAAATGCGAAAGTCAGCAACAGCCTGATCAGTAGTGGATGTGAGATTGATGGTGAAGTTGAAAACTCTGTCATCTTCCGTGGATCACAGATTGCAGAGGGAGCTGTGATCAAGAATTCTGTTGTTATGGCAGAAGGATTTATCGCACCACAGGCAGAGATCAACCATACAATTTTAGACCGACACGTAAAAGTTTATTCAAATGCACACTTATCAGGATCATCAAACCATCCAGTATTTATTCCGAAAGGAGCAAGTGTTAATGAGTAATAACAATTCACTGAAAGTGCTGCTTGCAGGGGCAGAGTGTGCACCATTTGTGAAGCTTGGAGGGCTAGCAGATGTTATGGGAACCCTTCCAAAGGAATTGAATCAGATCGGTGCGGATGCCCGTGTGATCATGCCGTTTCATAGTCAGATGAAAGGGAAATATGGCGCACAGACAAGACATCTGGCAGATTTCAACATCAATTTTAGTGGTGGGGAAACATATGTAGGTGTAGAAGAACTGGTTTATAATGAAGTTACATATTATCTGATCGATAATGAAGGATTTTTTGGTGATGCGGTATATCGTGGTGGACTTGCAGAAGGAGAGCAGTATGCTTTCTTCTGCCGTGCCGTGATCGAAGTAGCAAGCCGTATTGGATTTATTCCAGACGTCATCCATTGCAATGACTGGCAGACAGGTCTGATCCCTATCTTACTCCGCACACAGTACGGACATTGGGATATTGGACATGCAAAGACGATCTTTACGATCCATAATATGATGTATCAAGGAGAATTTGGTTTCGATCAGTTTGAACATTGGTTAGGAATCGATCCAAAGTATGACACACCAGAATTTATGCATAACTATGAATGTGCAAGTTTCATGAAAGCAGCACTTGTGTTTGCAGATCGTTTAAGCACAGTAAGTCCAACTTATGCACAGGAGATTCGTGATCCAGCATTTGCATACCGTCAGGAAGGTATCTTAAATGCGAGAGCAGGAGATACATGGGGAATCTTAAATGGAATGAATCAGGAAGAATTTAATCCAGAGACAGATCCATTGATTCCATATCATTTTAACAAAGATGATCTTTCTGGAAAGAAGAAAGATAAACAGGAACTGATCAAGGCTCTTGGATTATCGATCACACCAGGAGTTCCGATCATCGGTATGGTTACAAGATTAACAGAGCAGAAAGGTCTGGATCTTGTGAAATACATGTTGGATGAGATCATGTGTACAGAGAATGTCGCATTTGTCATTCTCGGAACGGGTGATTATGAATATGAGGAATTTTTCCGTTACATGGAAGAAAAATACAAAGGAAGAGTATGCTCATATATCGCATATGATAATGCAGTTGCACACCAGATTTATGCAGGAAGTGATCTCTTCTTAATGCCATCCAAATTTGAACCATGTGGAATCTCTCAGATGATCGCACTTCGTTATGGAACACTTCCAATCGTACGTGAGACAGGTGGACTTCGTGATACAGTACAAAGTTACAATGAATACGAGGACACAGGAAATGGATTCTCATTTGCAAACTACAATGCACATGAGATGCTGGGAGCAATCCGTTATGCATTACAGACATTGCAGAGTCCAAAGAGAAAACATGGATTGATCCAAAGAGCGATGGAATCCGATAACAGTTTTGCAAAATCTGCAAAGATTTATCTTGATATGTATAATAGTGTATTATAAATTCAAAAGAAGAATGGGCATCTTATTTTAAGATGCCCATTCTTCATAAAGACAAAAAATGAGATAAATTTACAGGTCAAAGATAAAGACTAGAAAGGAGGCTTAGATCACAATGGACTATATGGACAGCAATAAGATCGGACAACGGATCGAGAATAAATTAATTCATGCACTTGGAAGAACGATCAGTGAGGCAACAAATGATGAGATCTATAAGGCAGCAGCGGAGTGTATCAGGGATGATATCATGATATCCTGGGCAGACAGCAGAAAAAGGGTACAAGAGCAGGGAGTTAAGAAACTTTACTATATGTCAGCCGAATTTTTGATGGGAAGGGCATTTTCTAATAATCTGATCAGTCAAGGATTATATGAGGCATATCGGGAAGCATTCTGGGAGATGGGACTTGATTTTGATAAGATTACGGATGAAGAAAATGATGCAGGACTTGGAAATGGAGGACTAGGACGACTGGCAGCATGTTTTTTGGATTCACTTTCTACGATGGAACTTCCAGTACTCGGATGTGGGATCCGATATGAATATGGAATGTTTCGTCAGAAAATTGTAGATGGAACGCAGATTGAGATGGAAGATGACTGGTTAAGAGATGGAAATGTTTGGGAGATCGAGCGCCCGGAATTAAGTGTGGAAGTACATTTTAATGGAACGATTCAGGAAAACTGGACAGAGAATGGATTAAAGATTGAACATAAAGATTATAATACCGTCATTGCAGTCCCATATGATGTACCGATCATTGGATACAAGACTAAGACGCCAGCAACTCTTCGTCTGTGGAGTGCCAGAAGCAAGCGGCGGTTCGATTTTCATTCGTTTAATGAAGGAATCTATGATAAAGCGATGGCAGACCAGACATTTGCAGAAGCAATCTCGAAAGTCTTATATCCGTCAGATGATCATATGCAGGGTAAAATGCTGCGTTTAAAACAGTTTTATTTTCTGGCATCTGCAACGATGCAGTCGATGATCAAGAGACATAAAGCAGTATTTGATGATCTGAACTCCTTGCCAGAACATGTTGTCATTCAGATCAATGAGACACATCCGGCATTGGCGATGCCAGAACTTATGAGGATTCTAATGGATGAAGAGATTTTGGATGGGATGAGGCCTACGGTATGGTCAAGAAGATATTTCATTATACGAATCATACAATTATGTCAGAAGCAATGGAATGTTGGGATGAGAATATGTTTCGTTTACTGCTTCCAAGAATCTATCAGATCATTTGTGCGATCAATGAGAAATACTGTCAGAAACTTTCCGTATATTACAGCAAGGAAGAAGAAAAGATCGCACAGATGGCAGTGATCGGAAACAATGAGATCCGCATGGCAAACCTATGCGTAGCTCTTTGCCGCAGGATCAATGGTGTTTCAAATCTTCACGCTGATATTTTAAAAACGAGGATTTTTAAAGGATCTTATCAGATCTTTCCACAAAAATATCTTGCGATCACAAATGGGATCACACACAGACGCTGGTTAGCACTGGCCAATCAGGGGCTATATCATCTGGTAAGAGAGTATGTGAAAGGGGATATTTTAAAGGATTACCGTCTGTTTGAACAGATCCTTCCATATAAAGATGACAAAGAATTTTGTAAAAAATATGAGAAGGTCAAACGAAATAATAAGATCCGTTTTGCAAAGTATATCAAAGAAAAGCAAGGGATCGAAGTGAACCCAGAATCTATTTTTGATGTTCATTGCAAACGTTTGCATGAGTATAAACGACAGCTGTTAAAATGTCTGCATATCATTTATATATATCAGAAGATCAAAAAAGATCCAGCATGTATTACAACACCGATCACATTTATTTTTGCGGCGAAAGCAGCACCGGGATATGCCAGGGCAAAAGAGATCATAAGGCTGATCCATTCCATTCAGGAAATGGTGAATAAAGATCCAGATATGGACGGAAAGATTCAGGTGGTTTTCGTAGAAAATTATTGTGTATCGGTTGCGGAGATACTGATTCCGGCAGCAGATATCAGTGAGCAGATTTCTACCGCAGGAATGGAAGCATCTGGAACAGGAAATATGAAATTTATGATGAATGGTGCATTGACGATCGGCACTATGGATGGAGCCAATATAGAGATCGCAGAGCGTGTAGGTCAGGAGAATATCTTTATCTTCGGGGACAGCGCTGAGGGTAATTACAATAAAAAAATGTACCATACATACAATCCAGGGATTATTTTCGAGAATCATCCAGGAATCCGTGATGTATGTAATTGTCTGATCGAAGGAAATCTGTTACGATACGGAAACAGAAAATATTCAGAGATTTACCAGAATCTTTTATTTGGGGAATATGGAGAGGCAGATCCATACTACATACTTGCAGATTTTCCGTCTTATATTGAAACATATGAAAAAGTATATCATTTGTATGTCGATCATAAGGATGAATGGATTAAAAAAGCAATTGTTAATACAGCAAAATCCGGATATTTTTCATCAGACCGAACGATTGAACAATATAATGAAAAAATCTGGAATCTGAAACCAGTAAAATAAGAGTTACAAAAAAGATGAGATTAAATTATGATTCATAACGCGTCAGTAGAAAAATACAGAACTCCCGTAGGTGCAGTCACATGTGGAAGCGAGATGATGATCCGCCTGTATGATGTAGGGCAGGAAGTCAATAAGGCAGAGATCATCATGTATTCTGAAAGTTTTCACCGGGAGTATGAGATGAAACGAAAAAAAGACTGCATGGAAGAACACATAAAGATGACCAGTGAAGCAGGTGTTGTCTGGTATTATTTCAGAATCTGGGAACATGGGAAATGTTATTTTTATGGAGCCAGACATGGGAAGACACAAGGAGAAGGAATGATCGTTGATGACAACCCGGATAGTTTTCAGATCACCGTATATGAAGAAAATTTTGATACCCCAAGGTGGATGTCAAAAGGAATCATGTATCAGATTTTCCCAGATCGTTTCTGCCAGGGAAACAAAGAAAATATGAAACACGGGAAAGCATATCATGAAAATATGGGAAGAACGGTCTATCTGCATGATGACTGGGAAGAACAGCCAGTATTTGGACCACTTCCAGGAAAAGAATTTTATGATCCATGTGATTATTTTGGTGGAGATATTGAGGGAATCATATCCAAACTTGATGATCTGAAACGATTGGGGATCAGTTGTATTTATCTGAATCCGATCGGAGAAGCAGCATCAAACCACCGCTATAATACATCAGATTATAAGAAAGTCGATCCATTCCTTGGAAATAACGAAGATTTTAAGCGGCTATGCCAGCTTGCCAAAGAACGCAGGATTCATGTGATCTTGGATGGGGTATATTCCCACACTGGGGATGATAGTGTCTATTTTAACAAAAAGGGAAATTACGAAGAACCAGGGGCATATCAAGGGGAAGAGTCAAAGTACTATGATTGGTATGACTTTAACGAAGATGGAACTTATAAGAGCTGGTGGGGTTTTGAAACACTGCCGGAAGTCAATGAATTAAATGAAAAGTTTGTTGATTACATTATCACAGGAGAAGATTCGGTGATCAAGCATTGGTTAAAACTTGGAGCATCAGGATTCCGTCTGGATGTTGCAGACGAACTTCCGGATGAATTTATCTTTAGATTGCGAAGCGAATTAAAGAAGAAATTCAAGAATTATACACTGATCGGTGAGGTATGGGAAGATGTCACAACCAAAGAAAGTTACGGAACGAAACGTAAATATGCTTTGGGAAAAGGCTTAGACAGCGCAATGAACTATCCGCTGAAAGTCAACGTTACAGATTATTTACTCGGCAATCAAAGTGCCAAAGATATGAAGACATTCTTGCTATCTCAGCAGTGTAATTATCCAAAACCATTGTATTATGCACTGATGAACCTGTTATCTTCTCATGATATTCCAAGAATTCGGACAACACTTGCAACTGGAATGAATGAGAATCTGCCATCGAGAGAGCAGCAGGCAGAATATGTCATAACATCAAAGATGGATCAGAAAGGAAAAGCACTCACAAGACTTGCAATGGCAGTTCAGTTCTTTGTCCCAGGAATGCCATGCATTTATTATGGAGACGAATATGGAATGCATGGACTGATGGACCCATTTAACCGAGGAGCATTTTTTGAAAATGACAAAGAAACCTATCAGGAAGTTTTGAGACTGACTAGCCTTAGAAACCGTGAAAAAGTCTTACAGACAGGATATGCATTATATATGGCACCGACTGAAAATGTCCTTGCGATCTTAAGATTTATCAGCGAGAAAAAAGATGTCTTTGGAGAAGCAAGTGAGAACAAAGCAATATTACTTCTCGTCAATCCGACGATGAAAAAAGAAGAGATCAATCTAGATCTCAACAAGGTCAAAGAAGGGGTCAATGAGAATGCATTACAGGCGCTGTTAAAGAACTTGAGCAACGCTGTGATCAAGACAAATGTAGCACCTATAGATTATAAAGTGATAGAGTTATAAAAGAAAAAAAGAAAAAGGATCTGCAGATCAAAGATACATAAAGTATCAAAAGGGTTTGCAGATCCTTTTCTTATATTCTAGGTTCAACTCAAATTTAATTTTTAGCAGTGAGGGCTTCATTCTCAGCAGCAAGTATTTCATCTTCATCTTCATCACTCATGGAATAAGCAATATTCACACTATGATCAGCAATACGCTCTAATTCAGAAAGCATATCGGAGAACAATAAACCAGCTCTTGGCTCACATTCGCCTTTGGCAAGACGTTTGATATGGTGTTTTTGATATCTGCGTTCCATTTTGTCAATCGAAGCTTCCAGAATTGCAATCTCAGCAAGCTTTTCTTCAGGTTTGTTGACACCATCTTGTTCCATGAAACACTCCAGGGAAAGTTTTAACAGTTTGGAAACAGCAGTGTACATCTTTTTGATTTCTTCTTTTGCATCTCCAGTAAGTCCAGTGTTATGTTTGATCTCTGTTTTTGTAAAATCAGCAAAATTTTCTGCGTGATCACCGATACGTTCGATATCATTAACAACATAAAACATGGAACCCAAGATCTTCTGATCGGCTAAAGGCAGTGATAGCTGGTTGGACTTTACCAGATAATCAGTGATCGCATGACTGACATTATTGATATCTTCCTCGCGATGATAGATTTTATCAACAAATTCATCGGATTGATTTAGAAATCCGTGGATGGCATGGTCTAAATTCTCCTGTGCCATATTAGCCATACGTCTTAACTCATTCTTCGCCTGAGGGATCATTGTTGCAGGAGATTTTAAGGAAATCTCTGTAATATACTGCAGTTCATTATGGTGAACTTTTTCATCTTTTCCACGGATGATCTTCTCTGTTAATGCAACAACTAAAGGTGTACATGGGAACATAAATAATACTTCAATGATCTTAAATGTTGTATGAGCATTTGCAACACTTCGTCCAAGATTTCCACCGGAAATACTTAAGAAAAAGTTTGTGATAGGAGTAAGTGCAAAGCTAAGTCCTGTAAAGATGATGATACTTCCAAATACATTAAATAAGAAATGGATCATCGCAGCACGTTTTGCACCTTTGTTACCACTTAAGCTGGCAAGCAATGCGGACACACAAGATCCCATATTACATCCAAGAATAATAAAGAAGCAGATTGGAAGATGTAATAATCCCTGAGATGCCATCAAAAGAACGATACTTACAGTAACAGAAGAACTCTGTAAGATCGCAGTCATGATAAATCCAAATAAAACACCAAGGAAATGGTTATCCAGCGTCTGAAGGTAAGATGTGATCAAAGGTGAATCCCTTAACACAGACATAGCACTTGACATGGAAGTTAATCCCATAAATAAAACACCAAATCCAAGAACAACTTCTCCCACTTTCTGAACGGTAGGATTATTTATAAATAATACCATAATAACACCCGCCATTAAAAAGACAGGGGCAATCTCAGAAAGGTTAAAAGAAACAAGCTGGGAAGTAACAGTAGTACCAATGTTAGCACCAAGGATAACTCCAGCAGCCTGAGACAGGTTCATAAGCCCTGCATTTACAAAGCTGACTACCATAACAGTAGCAGCACTAGAGGACTGAATAACAGCGGTAAAAAAGATTCCGACTAACATACCCGTTAAACGGTTTGTAGTAAATATTTCAAGAATCCGGCGAAGCTTCGCACCGGCAGCTTTCTCAAGTCCATCGCTCATCAGTTTCATCCCATAAAGAAAGAGGCCAAGGCCTCCCATCAGAGCAAGTATGATAGTATAGTTCATACGATAGTTCTCCTTCTTAACAATAACTTAACATAAACATTACTTATATTTTACTTTAAACGAAGCAATGTGACAAGAAAAATTTTAGTTTGATAGTGTAAATTATTGGTGGATTTTTATTAAAGATTTAAACAAACGATAGATTTTAAAAGGTCTAAACAATCTGGTCTGGCTCCCTTATTCTGTTGTTTCGTTTTTCTCATATACATTGCATGACTCATTCAAATTTGTTATAATTAACGATACTGTAAAAATAGAGATGAATTATAAAAGTAGGAGAAATAATAGAATGGAACAGTTAAAGAACGAGTCGTCAAGACAGTATGAATATATGGAAGAAATGAAAAAATGGGTTCAGAAAAGGTCTGAAGAATTAGGAAGAAAGCTCACATGCCATGTAACCACATTTGGCTGCCAGATGAATGAAAAAGACTCTGAAAAGTTATTAGGAATCTTAGAAACGATCGGATATGAAGAAGTTGAAACAGAAGAAGCAGACTTCCTGATCTTTAATACATGTACAGTTCGTGAGAATGCCAATACAAAATTATATGGACATTTGGGGCAGGTTAAGAAGATGAAAGAGAGAAATCCACAGATGATGATCGGGTTATGTGGATGTATGATGCAGGAAGAGCATGTGATTGAGAAGATTCGTTCAAGCTATAAATTTGTAGATATCATCTTTGGAACGCACAATATCTTTAAATTAGCAGAATTATTAAAAGCAAGAGTAGACTCCAAGGGAATGATCGTTGATATCTGGAAAGATACAGACCAGATCGTGGAAGATCTTCCAAGTGACCGTAAATTCTCATTCAAATGTGGAGTTAATATTATGTATGGATGCAATAACTTCTGCAGTTACTGTATCGTGCCATATGTAAGAGGAAGAGAAAGAAGCCGTAAGCCGGAAGATATCATCAAAGAAGTAAAGCAGGTCGTATCAGAAGGTGTCAAAGAAGTGATGCTTCTTGGACAGAATGTAAATTCTTATGGAAAGACATTAGAAGAACCAATGTCATTTGCTGAATTATTAAGAGAAGTAGAGAAAGTCGAAGGACTAGAAAGAATCCGTTTTATGACACCACATCCAAAGGATTTATCGGATGATCTGATCGAAGTGATGGCAACAAGCAAGAAAGTATGTAAACATATGCATCTTCCAATGCAGTCAGGAAGCAGCCGCCTGTTAAAATTGATGAATCGTCATTATACAAAAGAACAGTATGTGGCACTTGCTAAGAAGATTCAGGAGAGAATCCCTGGAGTGTCTTTTACAACAGATATTATCGTAGGATTCCCTGGAGAAACAGAAGAAGATTTCAAGGAGACATTAGATGTTGTAAGAGAAGTTGGATTTGACAGTGCATACACATATGTATATTCGAAACGTTCCGGAACACCAGCAGCGAGCATGGAAGATCAGGTGGACAAAGATGTGATCAAAGATCGTTTTGACAGACTTCTTGCCTTATTAAAAGAGACATCTGCAAAGAATTGCAAGAAGAAAGTCGGAGATATCGAGAGAGTTCTGATCGAAGAAGAGAATACGCACGAAGAAGGAATGTTAACAGGAAGATTGGAAAATAACCTGTTAGTTCATTTTAAAGGATGTAAAGAACAGATTGGTACAATGGCAGATGTTAAATTAGTTGAGGAAAAAGGTTTCTATTATATGGGAGAGCAGATCCATGGCTAAAAAAGGAAAACTGACACCAATGATGCAACAGTATATGCAGATCAAAGAAGAGAATAAAGATTGTATCTTATTTTATCGTCTCGGAGATTTCTATGAGATGTTCTTTGATGATGCACTGACAGCATCCAAAGAATTAGAGATCACATTAACAGGGAAGAACTGTGGACTTGAGGAGCGCGCACCAATGTGTGGCGTTCCTTATCATGCTGTGGATTCCTATTTAAATAAATTAGTAGAAAAGGGATATAAAGTCGGGATCTGTGAGCAGGTTGAAGATCCAAGCCAGGCAAAGGGAATCGTAAAACGAGAGATCGTGCGTATTGTAACGCCAGGAACGAATATTTCCCAGCAGAGTCTTGATGATGAGAAAAATAACTATCTGATGTGTATTTTTGCAAATGATGGAAGTTACGGAATTTCATTTGTTGATGTTACAACGGGGGATTTTAGAACAACATCAATGGATAGTTTAGCGAAAGTCAGAGATGAGATCTTCAAGTTCGAGCCGGCAGAGATCGTTTGTAATGATGCATTTTTGATCAGTGGCATGGATTTTGATTACTTAAAAGACAAGATGTCGATCGTGATCTCAAGCATTGAGCCATACCATTTTGATGAAGAACAGGCAGAGGAAAGGATCAAGCGTCAGTTCAAAGTAGGAAATTTAGAAGGTCTTGGACTTGTGGATCATCCAATGGGAGTGATCGCAACGGGTGCATTGCTTGGATATCTTCATGAGACACAGAAGAGTTCTCTGGATCATCTGATGCATATTGAAGCTTATGAGACAAGTGAATTTATGATCATCGACAGCTCCAGCCGTAGAAATTTGGAACTTTGTGAGACATTACGTGATAAACAAAAAAAAGGTTCACTCTTATGGGTATTAGATAAGACAAAAACAGCTATGGGTGCCAGAATGCTAAGAAACATGGTAGAGCAGCCATTGGTGGATAAGAAAAAGATCGAAGAGAGATATGATGCGATCACAACACTTACGGATCAGACGATCGTAAGAGAAGAATTAAGAGAATACTTAAATCCGATCTATGATCTGGAACGTTTAATGACAAAAGTAAGTTATAAGACAGCGAATCCAAGAGATATGATCGCATTTAAAACATCGTTGGAATTGCTGCCTGCGATCAAAACAGTTCTTGAGGAATGCAAAGATCCATTATTGTCTGGATTAAGAGAAGATTTAGATCCATTGGAAGATATCCACAATCTTTTGGAAGATTCCATCATTGAAGAACCACCGCTTGCGATCAAAGAAGGTGGGATCATCAAGGAAGGATTCAAGGAAGATATAGACAAATTAAAACGTGCTAAAACAGAAGGAAAGCAATGGTTGATGGAACTTGAGGAACGGGAACGTGAAAAAACAGGGATCAAGAACTTAAAGATCAAGTTCAATAAAGTATTTGGGTACTATTTAGATGTGACAAATTCCTACAAAGATCTTGTACCTGATTATTATATCCGTAAGCAGACACTGGCCAATTCCGAGCGTTACACAACCGAAGAATTAAACCAGCTGGCAGATACGATCCTAGGTTCCGAAGACCGTCTGTATGCGTTAGAATATGAAACTTATGTTATGATCCGTGAAACATTAGCAGGAGAGATGGAACGAATCTCAAGAACAGCGAATGTGATCGCACAGATCGATGCACTTGCCTCCCTTGCATATGTCGCAGAACGCAATCATTTTGTACGTCCGAAGTTAAATGTCAGAGGGACGATTGATATCAAGGATGGAAGACATCCGGTTGTGGAGCAGGTGATCCCAAATGATATGTTTATTTCTAATGATACATATCTTGATAACAAGAAGAATCGTGTAGCGATCATCACGGGACCAAACATGGCAGGTAAATCAACTTATATGAGACAGGTTGCTCTGATCGTATTAATGGCGCAGATTGGTTCTTTTGTACCAGCGGCGAAAGCAAATATCGGTATCGTAGATCGTATCTTTACAAGGGTTGGAGCATCAGATGATCTTGCTTCCGGACAGAGTACATTTATGGTTGAGATGAGTGAAGTTGCCAATATTTTAAGAAATGCAACGAAAAACAGTTTGTTGATCTTAGACGAGATCGGACGTGGAACGAGTACATTTGATGGGTTGTCCATTGCATGGGCAGTTGTGGAATATATCAGCAATTCCAAGCTCCTCGGTGCAAAAACTCTGTTTGCGACACATTATCATGAACTGACAGAGTTAGAAGGTAAGATCGACAGTGTACATAACTACTGCATTGCTGTCAAAGAACAGGGAGATGACATTGTGTTCCTGCGCAAGATCGTAAAAGGTGGTGCAGATAAGAGTTATGGAGTACAGGTTGCAAAACTTGCCGGAGTCCCAGATGCCGTGATCAATCGAGCAAAAGAGATCGCAAGAGAATTAGAAGAACATGATCTGACGTCAGGAGCGAAGGATATCATGCCATATGGAGAGGCACAACAGTTAAGTTTCTTCAGAGAAAGCGATGAACCAACGATGGAACATCCATTTATGGCAGAACTAAGAGAAAAAGACCTTTCTGACATGACACCGCTGGAAGCATTGAATTATTTATATGTGTTACAGGAGAAGTTAAAGAACGAGGAGTAATTTTATGGCGAAGATACAATTACTAGATCAAAAGACGATCGATAATATTGCAGCAGGAGAAGTTATTGAACGGCCAGCTTCTGTTGTCAAAGAGCTTGTGGAAAATGCAGTGGATGCAAAAGCAAATGCAGTGACTGTGGAGATCAAAGACGGCGGAATGACATTGATCAGGGTAACTGACAATGGAATCGGAATTCCAAAAGATCAGGTAAAGACTGCATTTTTACGTCATGCGACAAGCAAGATCCGTTCGGTTGAAGATCTGTTAAGTGTATCTTCGCTTGGATTTCGAGGAGAGGCATTATCAAGTATCAGCGCAGTTGCACAGGTTGAGCTGGTAACGAAGACTGCAGAAAGCTTCAGTGGAGTATCCTATAAGATCTATGGAGGCGAGGAAGAAGCTTTTGACGATATCGGAGCACCCGATGGAACAACATTTCTGGTAAAGAATCTGTTTTATAATACGCCAGCAAGAAGAAAATTCTTAAAGAGTGCGACAACCGAAGCAGGGTATGTAGAACAGATGATGGTACACATTGCCCTAAGTCATCCGGAAATTTCATTTAAATTTATCCATAACAATAAAAATAAGATTTATACTTCTGGAAATGGTAAGGTAAAGGACATCATCTATCATATTTATGGGCGAGATGTGGCAGGAGCATTGATCCCGCTAGAAGCACAAAATGAAGATGTGAAAGTCACGGGATTTGTCGCAAAACCGTATGTTTCCAGAGGAAACAGAAACTATGAGAGTTACTTTATTAATGGAAGATATATCAAAAGCTCGATCATTTACAAGGCAATCGAAGAAGGATACCGCACCTTTACGATGAAACACAGATATCCATTTGTGTGCCTTGATTTCAAGATCGATCAGGAACTGCTGGATGTGAATGTTCATCCGACAAAGATGGAGATCCGTTTCCGAAATGGAAGAGAAATCTACGAGCTTGTAGTAGATGCAGTCAGAGCGGCATTACTTCAGAAAGATCTGGTGCAGGATGTATTAAGAGAGACACCGAAGAAGAAAGAATTGCCGAAGACAAAAGAAGTGAAAAAGCCTGAGCCATTTGAGGTAAACCGAAGGAAAGAAGAGGTTCAGAAGGTAGATCAGCAAGGGCAAGGTGTACAACAGCAGGTTGAAAAGCAAAGGCAAGCTGTACAACAACAGATTGAAAAGCCGTCACATCCTGTAAAGAAAACACTAACAGCCAGCGAATCATCAAAAAATACAAAGAAACCGACTTATGCAGGCTTAAACTACAATACTCAGAAAAAAGAATTTCCACAATACAAGACCGATGAATTAAGCAGCAATCAGATGACACTAAGAGAAGATCCAGTATTTTCAGTTCAGGCAAGACCTGACCGCAAGATCTTAGGTCAGCTCTTTAAGACATATTGGCTTATTGAGTACGAAGACCAGTTATTTATCATGGACCAGCATGCAGCACATGAAAAAGTCAATTATGAGAGGCTGATGAAGAATTTCAAAGAAAAAGAAATATACAGCCAGAGATTAGAACCGCCAATGGTTGTGACGGTTTCTATGACGGAAGCAGAAGCGTTAACAAGATACAAAGATGCATTCGCAGGTTTAGGATTTACGATCGAATCTTTTGGAGGGAATGAATATTGTATCCGGGAAGTTCCAGCCAATCTCTATGGGATCGGGGAAAGAGACTTATTTATGGAACTTTTAGATGCGGTAAGTCAAGAAAATGGTACCTTGGATACAGAAGTGATCGCATCAAAGATTGCGACAATGGCATGTAAGATGTCGATCAAGGGAAATCAGAGAGTATCGTTAATGGAAGTAGAACATCTTTTAGATGAACTGATGAAGCTGGAAAATCC
Source organism: Clostridiales bacterium (assembly GCA_019423795.1). Taxonomy (GTDB): domain Bacteria; phylum Bacillota; class Clostridia; order Lachnospirales; family Lachnospiraceae; genus Anaerostipes. The sequence goes on along the minus strand of JAHZAT010000005.1, from coordinate 24,407 downwards.
ATACCAGTGTCCACATGGAAGACCAACGATCATCAAGATGAGTAAGTATGAGATAGACAAGAAGTTTAAGAGAATCGTATAGTGAAACCAGACAAGGAGGGAAGACTATGACAGATCAGGAATTATTAGATCTTGCAGATAAAGCAAAAGAGAAAGCATACGCACCATATTCCAGATTTCAAGTAGGAGCAGTAATTCTTACCAAAGAAGGAAAAGTATTCACCGGGTGTAATGTGGAGAATTCTTCTTATGGAGCAGCCATTTGTGCAGAGAGAACAGCGGCAGTCAAAGCTGTCAGTGAAGGATATCATGACTTTGAAATGATCGCGATCGCATCCAATGGCAGTGACAAAGAAACGGTTTATCCATGTGGGATCTGTCGCCAGTTTCTACATGAATTCAATCCAGATCTGAAAGTAATCTGTCAAAGCCCAGATGGATTTGAAACATATCGATTATCAGAACTTATGCCGAAAGGATTTTAAATAGATGAAACCAATGGTAATTTTAACAGGACCGACAGCAGTTGGAAAAACAGAACTGTCGATCCGATTAGCAAAGATCTTAGATGCAGAGATCATTTCCGCAGATTCTATGCAGGTTTATAAGAAGATGGATATCGGAACTGCCAAGATCATGCCGGAAGAGATGGAAGGGATCAAGCATTATCTGGTGGATGAACTTGATCCTAAAGAAGAATTTCATGTAGCGAGATTTCAGCAGATGGCAAAAGATGCCCTAAAGGAAATCTATGCAAAAGGCAAGATTCCACTGATCGTTGGTGGAACAGGATTCTATATCCAAAGTCTTTTATATGATATTGATTTCACAAAAGAAGATGGAGACCAGGAATACAGAAAACAACTGGAAGAAAAAGCTAAAAGAGAAGGAAACGACAGTTTATACGAGATGTTAAAACAAGTCGATCCAAAATCTACAGAAAAAATTCATAAAAATAATGTAAAGCGGGTGATCCGTGCATTAGAATTTTATAAATTAAATGGATATCCGATCTCAGAGCATAATGAGAAGGAAGCAGCAAAGACCTCACCATATAATTTTGCTTATTTTGTATTAAACCACAAAAGAGATATCTTATATGACAGGATCAATCGCCGCGTTGATATTATGGTGGAACAAGGATTGATCGATGAAGTAAAACGATTAAAAGAAGAAGGATATGAAAAAACAATGGTTTCCATGCAGGGAATCGGGTATCGTCAGGTGTTTGAGTATTTAGAAGCAAATCTTTCTTTGGAGGATACGATCGAACAGATCAAGAAAGACACCAGACATTTTGCAAAGCGTCAGCTGACCTGGTTTGGAAGAGAAAAGGAAGTCTGTATGGTAGATAAATCACAATTTGGGTCAGAAGATGAGATTTTAACATATATGCTTACAATATTAAAAGAAAAGGGGATCTATGATGGATCAGTTAAAGAACTATTATAAAGAAATGGGCGTCGATGAGAAAGTCTTCGACTATGCACAGGAAGTAGAAAAGGGATTAAAAGATCGTTTTGAAACGTTAGATGCGATCGCACAGTTAAACCAGATCAAGGTATTAAATGCGATGCAGAAACATCAGATCGCGGAAATGCATTTGGGTGGCACAACAGGATATGGATACAATGATTCTGGAAGAGAAGCTGTGGAAGCATTGTATGCGGATGTTTTTGGAACAGAAGATGCACTTGTAAGACCGCAGATCACATGTGGAACACATGCATTAGGACTTGCATTATCTGCAAACTTACGTCCGGGAGATGAGATTCTTGCAATTTCAGGAAAACCATATGATACCTTAGAAGAAGTCATTGGAATCCGTGAATCCAAAGGGTCCCTGAAAGAATACGGGATCACATATGCACAGGTTGATCTGTTAGAAGATGGAAGCTTTGACTTAGAGGGGATCAAAAATGCGATCAATGATAAAACAAAACTGATCCATATCCAGAGATCAAAAGGCTATGCGACAAGACCAACCTTATCTGTTGATGTGATCGGGGAAGCGGTCGCATTTGTAAAAGAGATTAATAAAGATCTGATCGTAATGGTTGATAATTGTTATGGTGAATTTGTCGAAGAAAAAGAACCATCGGAAGTTGGAGCTGATATGATCGTAGGTTCCCTGATCAAGAATCCGGGTGGAGGACTTGCACCGATCGGTGGATACATCTGTGGAAGAAGCGATCTGATCGAGCAGTGTGCATACAGACTTACAACACCAGGGCTTGGAAAAGAAGTAGGAGCCAGTCTTGGAGTTAATCGTCAGTTTATCCAGGGATTCTTTATGGCACCAACGGTTGTCAATGCAGCAGTCAAAGGAGCGATCTTTGCAGCAAATTTATATGAAAAATTAGGATTTAAAGTGATTCCAGATGGAAAAGAAGACCGACATGATATTATTCAGGCAGTGGAATTTCATGATCCTGAAAAATTGATCGCATTTTGCGAGGGAATTCAAAAAGCATCACCGATTGACAGTCATGTAACACCAATCCCATGGGATATGCCAGGATATGATAGCCAGGTGATCATGGCAGCAGGAACATTTGTATCGGGTGCATCCATTGAATTAAGTGCTGATGGACCAATGAAAGAGCCCTATGCAGTATATTTCCAGGGAGGTCTTACATATCCACATGCCAAATATGGAATCATCATGTCCCTGCAGCGAATGGCAGAAAAAGGTTTGGTAGAAATTCCAGAGATTTCATAAAATAAAATAAGAAAAATTTAAGGAAAACAACGGTTTGATTTCTATACATCAGTGAAAAGTTATGGTAAGATTTAATGTGAGAAATGTTTTGACCATGGAGATTTTTCGACAGAAAGGATCAGATATGGAAGAAAAACATCAGACATTAAAGGAATTACCAGTGTCAGAAAGACCTTATGAAAAGTGTGAAAAGAATGGAACAGCAATGCTGTCAGATGCAGAACTTCTGGCAGTGATCTTAAGAAGTGGGACAAAGGATCAGACGGCGATCGATCTTGCAACGAAAGTGTTGTCGATCGATCCGTTTTATGAGGGAATACTGGGAATTTGCCACACTTCAAGAGAAGAATTACAAAAGATTCCCGGGATTGGGAAAGTAAAGGCGATGCAGATCTTGTGTATTGCAGAATTGTCTAAACGATTAGCAAGTGCGAAAGTCGAAGATAAGATAAGCTTTCATTCACCAGCATCCATTGCAGATTATTATATGGAACGGATGCGGCATTTAAGCCGGGAAGAGATGATTTTAATTTTTTTTAATGGAAAGAATAAAGTTATAAAGGAACTTACGGTTTCTGTTGGTACAGTGAATCAGACAGTGGCATCACCAAGAGAATTATTTCTGGAAGCACTTCGATGCGAAGCGGTTTCCGTACTTATGATCCATAATCATCCATCTGGAGATCCAACGCCAAGCCGCCAGGATATTCTGACGACCAAGCGGATGAAAGAAGCAGGAGAATTTCTTGGAATTCCGCTATGTGATCACATTATCATCGGAGACCAGACATATTTAAGTTTTCGAGAAGAACACATGATGTAAGGAGCAGAACATGAAAACGGCACAACTAGGAATTGAATTTGGAACCAGACATTTAAGAATCTGTACAAGAGATAAAGAAGAATTTTTAAAGATAAAGAACATGATCGCATTTGATGAAGATGCAAAACTAAAAGCATTCGGCAACGAAGCATTTGCGATGTATGAGAAACAGCCATACAGTATTCATGTAGTGAAACCAATGGAACACGGCGTGATCTCAGATTATACGAATATGAGATATCTGTTAGGAACGGTATTGGACCATTATTTCAAACGGATCAGGAAAACCGGTCTTATGATCGCAGTTCCAGTGGATATTACGAATGTTGAGAAACGAGCATTTGAAGATCTTGCATGGGAATCAGCTTCAAGGGTTAAGGATGTAACTTTAGTTCCCAAGCCAATCCTTGCGGCAATTGGAAGCGGAATTGATGTCAATGCGCCATGTGGAAATATGATCATTGATATAGGAGCTTCAACAACAGAGATTTCTGTGATATCTTTAGGTGGGATCGTAACAAGCAGACTTCTTCCATATGGAGGAGACCAGATCGATGAGTGGATCAGAGATTACGTAAAGAAGAATTATAAATTAGCGATCGGAACACGAAGTGCAAGACACTTAAAACTTGCATATGCGAAGATAGAAGATAAAGAAGCAGCTATGATCAAGGGAAGAGATCTTGTGAGTGGACTTCCAAAACAAGAGAAGATACCAATTCAGATCGTTGAAGAAAAGGCCCACAGTCAGGTCAGAGACATTTGTGTGCAGGTAAAAGCAGTGTTAGAAAGCATTACGCCAGAACTTGCATCAGATATTATGAATCAGGGAATCTATGTATCTGGAGGCGGGGCAGCATTTCCAAAGACGGCAGAGTGGATCAAAGAAGAATTTAAGATACCGGTTCATATTGCTGACCGGCCAGAAGATCATGTGATCTTAGGAATGCAGTCATATTTAAAACGATAGATGATGAAAGAGGATAGACGTATGAAATTGCAAAAGAAAAAATTTAATTCAAACCACCTGTTAGCGATTTTTATCGTGGTGTGTGGGTTACTGGCGGGAATCAGTGTTTTTGCCGGAGGAGTCTTAACTCCAGTCAAGAATATCTTTTTCACTGTTTTATCTCCGATGCAGGAAGGCATTAATTCGGTAGGAAATGCCGTGTTTTCATGGAATGAGAATGCGAAAAGCAAGAAGACACTGAGAGCAGAGAATGAGCGTCTACAGGAGAAAATCGATGTTCTGAAGATGCAGAATCGTGTGCTACAGCAGAATCAAGTAGAATTAGAACGTCTGCAGGATCTTTTGAAATTAAAACAAAAATACAAAAAATATCATACAGTGGGAGCCAGAGTCATCAGTAAAGGATCAGGAAACTGGTTTGACATCTTTCTGATCAATAGAGGAAGCAAAGACGGCATTAAGAAAGACATGAATGTCATTGCAGGGAATGGTCTCGTAGGAATTGTCTATGATGTATCATCACATACAGCCAAAGTACGAACGATCATTAATGATACAAGTATGGTCAGTGCTATGTTCCTAAAGACAAATGATGCGTGTATCGTAAATGGAAGTCTGGATACGATGGAAGATGGATATCTGGAAGTTGTATATATCAGCAAAGATGCAAAAGTCAAGAATGGAGATGAGCTTGTAACATCTTATGTAAGTTCCAAATTTAATGAAGGGATCACGATCGGGAAAGTATCTGATCTGAAGCTTGATTCTACAAAGCTTACCAAGACAGCGAAAGTGACACCAGTCGTTGACTTCAAGCATTTAAAAGAAGTTTTGGTTATCACAGATCTTAAGAAAACAAAGAATCTTGATGAAGAAACAAAGGAATAGCAGGTGAGGATATGAAGATCAAACGAATTTTATTTTATGTGATATCGGTACTAGTCTGTTTCCTTTTACAGACATCCGTCTTTAATTTTTTAAAACTCGCAGGGGTTATGCCGAATATTCTGCTGATCTTAACGGTCACGATCGCATTTATCCGAGGCAGGAAATCGGGAATCGTGATCGGATTTGTCTGTGGGCTGCTGATCGATATATTCTCAGGAAATGTTTTAGGCCAGAACGCATTTGTGTATTTAATGTTTGGATATGTCAATGGATGGTTCCATACATATTTTTATGAGGATGATATCTTGCTGCCGATCGGACTTCTAACAGCGAATTCCCTTGCGTATAGTTTTGTGATCTTCTTTTTCTTTTTTGCAATGAGAGGAAGATTGCAGTTTTTTTCTTATCTGTTTAAAGTTATGATTCCGGAAGCAGTATATACGGGAATCGTAGCATTGCTTATATATAAGATATTGTTAGAGGTTGATATCAGGATCAGAGATGGTGAAAAAAGGAGTATGTTCTAGTGTTACGAAAAATTTACGAGAAAGCAGAAAAATTACTGGCAAACAGACTGCTTGCCTTAATCATACTGATCGTTGTGCTTTATTGTGTGTTGATCGGGCGTGTGTTTGTCCTTCAGATCGTAGAAGGTCAGTCACATAAAAATGATTTTACATATAAAGTACAAAAGACAGTCAAGACATCTGGTACCAGAGGGAATATTTATGATGTGAATGGAAAACTGCTTGCATACAACAAACTTGTATATACAGTGAATTTCCAGAATGACAATGCATTTCAGACATTGGCAGCAAAGAATGGTACATCAGAAAGTTATGAGAAGAATAAAGTCATTTATAAAGTGATCAAGATCCTGGAGCGAAATGGAGACTCCTTTATCAATGAGATTCCGATTGAATATACAGGAAGCGGAAAGTTTCGTTTTACAGAGACTGGGTCAAAATTAAAGAAGTTTAAGAGAGATGTTTTTGGAATTGGAAACAGCACAGACCTTTCAAAGTCCGAGAAAGAATTAAGAGATAAACAGCTGAATGCAACTGCAGAACAGGTTTTTGAATATTTGAGAAATGGAACTCTTGGCTCCGCAGGAACAGGAAAGATGTTTGATATTGATAAATCTTATTCCAAGAAAGATGCATTAAAGATCATGTCTGTCAGATACAGTGCATTTTTGAGCCGTTATTCTCAGTATATGAAGGTAACGATCGCAAATGAGATCAATAACAGAAGTATTGCAGAGATCAAAGAAAGAAGTTCAGAACTTCCGGGAATAGATATTGATACAAAGTCTATTCGTGTATATAATAAAAGTGAGGCGATGTCTCATGTGATCGGATATACAGGAACGGTCAATACGGATGAACTTGAAACATATAACAAAGGAAAGAAAGAAGAAGATAAAGATTACTATTCCAGTGATGAGACGGTTGGAAAGGCCGGTGTTGAGAAGCAGTTTGAGAATTATCTTCACGGAGACAGTGGAAGCAAGACTCTGGTTGTCAACAATGTTGGAAAGATCATCGATACGACCAAGACAGTCAAATCGGGAACAGGAAATAATATCACATTATCGATTGACAGCGAATTACAGGAATATGTATATAATCTGCTCGAGAAGAAGATCGCGGGAATTGTTCTGTCTAAGCTAACGAGTTCTGACAGCGCAGGAAATGACCGTGAGAATATTATGATCCCGATCAAGAAAGTATATTATTCATTTATTGGCAATAGTGTGATCGACCTTGAGAATCTCAATGGAGATAAGGCGACATCCTATGAGAAGAAGATGTATCGAAAGATTCAGACTTTAGAAGATCAGGCGATCAATGTATCAAAGAATCTTGTTTTGAAAGATACCAAAGCGTACAAAGATCAGAGTGAAGAAAAACAAGCCTATGCATCTTATGTATACAGTCTGTTGTCTAGCAAGAAAGTATTGATCTCAAGTTCTATTGATACGACGGATAAGACATATCAGAAGTGGAAGAATGAGAAGATCAGTTTAAGTGAATTCTTAAGGTATGCCGTGAACAAGGAATGGATTGATATTTCCTCACTGAATATCAGCAGCAAATACAATGACACTGAAGAGATCATGAAAGCACTGGCTGCTTATGTAGAAGATGCTTTGGTTGATGCAGATGATTTTGATATGACAGTCTGTGAACAAAGCATCATGAAAGGAAAATTAAGCGGAAGAGAAGTATGTCTCCTTCTTTATGAACAGGGAGTTTTAAAGAAGAAAGGTGACAGTGATTATACGGCATTGAAATCTGGTTCCCTAAACAGCTATGATTTCATTCGAAGAAAGTTAAAGAGTTTACAGATCACACCAGGACAGATTGGTATGGATCCATGTTCCGGATCTGTTGTGATCACAGATTCCAAGACAGGAAAGGTAAAAGCATTGGTAAGTTATCCTGGATATGACAGCAACCGTTTATCAAACGGAACAGATTCCGGATACTACAGGCAGCTGGCAAACTCAGCATCTACACCATTATATAATCAGGCACTGAAACATAAGACAGCACCGGGATCTACATTTAAGCCATTGTCTGCTTTGGCAGGTCTTAATGAGAAAGTGATCACGACAAGTACAGTCATCAACTGTACAGGGTTATACGATAAGATCACACCACCGGCGAAGTGCTGGAAATATCCAGACCGTCATGGAGCAAGAACTGTGTCAACAGCGATCGAAGCATCTTGTAATTATTTCTTTTATGAAGTAGGATATAGATTAGGAGACAAATCAGGTTCCTACAGCAGTAAAGAAGGTCTTAAGTACTTGGAGAAATACGCAACACAGCTAGGGCTTAATAAGCAGTCAGGAATTGAACTGGATGAGTCATCTCCACAGGTTTCTGATGAAACATCCGTACGTTCTGCCATTGGACAGGGACGTAATAGTTTCACGCCAAGTCAGATCGCGAATTATGTGACAACATTATCCAACAGTGGAACCGTATATGATCTAAGTATCATGGACAAGATCACTGACGATAATGGAAAGACAGTCAAGAAATATGGAGTTAAGAAAGTAAGACAACTTCATTATGACACAACATACTGGAATGCAGTGCATACTGGTATGAGAGGTGTAGTCAGCGGAAAGGACAGCTCCGTAAGCAGTATCTTCCAAGGCATGAAAGTAAAATTAGCAGGTAAGACGGGTACAGCACAGGAGAATAAGAAACGTCCGAATCATGCGTTGTTTATCTCTTATGGACCATATGAGAAGCCAGAGATCACAACAACGGTTGTTATTCCGTTTGGATATACCTCATCTAATGCAGCAGCGACTGCAAAGGATATTTATGAGTATTATTTTGCAAATGATAAGACAAAGAAGACATTAGAGAAGAATAAATCAGTCACAGAAACCAGTGTTGGTACTGCAGGAGATTAGAGAAAGAAGAGAGGAATTGTATGAATCAGCCGGTATTGCTCAAGGGAAACAGTCTGGGACTTACCATGGTGTTAGATCCAGGAATGAAGTTTGATCAACTGATCAAAGCGATCGAAGATAAATTTGTGCAGGCAAAAGATTTCTTTAATGGACAGACACAGATCGCACTAAAGATCGAAGGCAGAAAACTAGATGCCAAAGAACTTCAGAATGTACTGCAGGTCATTGCAGAAAAAACAACTTTGACGATCGCATATGTGATAGAAGATGATAAGATCATGGAAACTTCTTTTAAGGATGTATTGAAAAAGATTCAGGAAAGAGAACAAAAAAGAAGTCAGTCCATGGTTGATGAGAGAAGAAAGGGAGATGGACAGTTCTACCGTGGAACACTTCGCTCCGGACAGAGTCTGGAATCTGATGCAAGTGTTGTAGTGGTCGGGGATGTGAATCCTGGAGCTTCCGTATGTGCCAAAGGTAATGTAGTTGTTCTTGGATGTGCCAAAGGATATTTGAGTGCAGGATGTGATGGAGATGATCACGCTTTTGTTGCAGCACTTGATATGCAGCCGATGCAGATCCGTATCGGAAAACACATCGCAAGAAGTGCCGATGGAGAACCAGAGAAGAAGAAAAAGCTTTTCGGAAGATCAAAGAATAATGACAATCAGCCGATGGAAGCACAGATTGCATTTGTAGAAGATGAAAATATTTATATCGAGCCCATATCTAAAGCGCTCTTAAATGAAATCATAGTATAGTGAATGGAGGAAACAAAAATGAGTGAAGTTATCGTAATCACATCTGGAAAGGGTGGCGTTGGAAAGACAACAACCACTGCCAATGTGGGAACAGGATTAGCGAAGGAAGGAAAGAAAGTCGTATTGATCGATACGGATATCGGACTTCGTAATCTGGACGTTGTCATGGGGCTTGAGAATAGAATCGTTTATAATCTGGTTGACGTTGTGGAAGGAAACTGCAGAATCAAACAGGCAATGATCAAAGACAAGAAATATCCAAATCTTTTCTTACTGCCATCTGCACAGACAAGAGATAAGACATCCGTAACACCAGAACAGATGTCAAAACTGGTAGAAGAACTAAAAAGTGAATTTGACTATATCATTCTTGACTGCCCAGCAGGAATCGAACAAGGATTTAAGAATGCGATCGCAGCAGCAGACCGTGCACTGATCGTTACAACACCAGAGGTATCAGCAATCCGTGATGCAGACCGTATCATTGGACTATTAGAGGCAAATGATATACATAAGATCGATCTGGTGATCAACAGGATACGTATGGATATGGTAGAACGTGGAGATATGTTATCCAAAGATGATGTTCTTGATATTCTTGCGGTTGACCTGATCGGAATCGTACCAGATGATGAGAATATTGTCATTTCCACAAACCAGGGAGAACCATTGGTTGGAAGCAATACACCAGCAGGAAAAGCATACCAGAATATCTGTAATCGTGTGATGGGCAAAGACGTTCCATTCATGGAAATCACAGGACCAACTTTCTTTCAGAGACTTGCAAACGTATTTAAGAAGTAGAGGGGAGAGAAACGATGGGTTTTTTTGATAATTTTTTTAAGAAAAAAAGTTCAGGAGAAGTGGCAAAAGACCGATTAAAACTATTATTGGTATCTGACCGCTCAAATTGTTCTCCTGAGACAATGGAACTGATCAAAAACGACATCATTCAAGTAATCTCCAAATATATGGAGATCGATCCAGAGGGACTTGATATTCAGATCACACAAAGCAGCGAAGAATCCGAAGGACCTGCATTATATGCAAATATTCCGATCCGTGAGCTTAGAAAATAACATTGGAGAGATACTATGTTGCGAAATTATCGACTGCAGAATTACAATTTCAAACTTGTTTTTAACGTACTTGTACTGATGGCGATGAGCCTTTTGTTTATTCACAGTGCCAAAGCATCCTATGTGCCAAAGCAGGCATTGGGGATCATTATGGGACTTGGGATCATTGTGGTCGTATCACTGATCGATTATCAGGTCTTTACAAGAAATGCAGAAATATTGTATATTTTGAATGTGATCATGTTGATCGGCGTTAAATTATTTGGAAAAGATGTCAATGGTGCCAAACGATGGTTTTCATTAGGTCCACTGGGAACTTTCCAGCCATCAGAACTTAGTAAAGTGATCATGATCATTGTTGTTGCAGCATTTCTTGCGAAGCATCAGGATGATCTGAATGAACCGAAGGTATTAGGAAAACTTGCTGTAATCTGTGGGATCCCGCTGCTTTTGATCTTGAAACAGCCAAGTCTTTCTTCTACACTCGATATTTGTTTTATTGTTCTTGGAATGATCTTTATGGCAGGATTATCCTCCAGATTGATCATTCAGGTGTTAGTTGTAGGTGTACCACTTTTAGTAATCTTTTTGTGGTATGTCCAGACACCAGGACAGGTGCTGTTAGAGCCACATCAGGTAGCAAGGATCATGTCCTTTTTACATCCAGAGGATTACGCAGATTCCACTGCTTTACAGACAAGCAATTCGATCATGGCGATCGGTTCTGGCGGACTGTTTGGCAAGGGATTTGGAAGTAATACGATTTCAAATGTATCTGCAAGTGATGTAAATCTGGTATCAGAAAATCAGACAGACTTTATTTTCTCTGTGATCGGAGAAGAATTTGGGTTTGTTGGATGTGTGATATTGATCATTGTTTTTGCATGCCTTGTATATCAGTGCATGAATGTGGCAAAGAAATCAGGGAATCTGATCGGAACTTATGTGGCGGTAGGAGTTGCGTGTTATATGGGATTTCAGTCTTTTATCAACATCGCAGTTGCTACAGGAACCATGCCGAACACTGGACAGCCCCTGCCGTTTATCAGTTATGGATTAAGTTCCTTAATGTCGGCGTCGATCGCGATAGGAATGGTACTTAATATATATTTACAAAGAAAAAGACACTAGGAGGTTCTATCTATGAATGTAGGATTAGTTGCCCATGATGGCAAAAAGAACCTGATGCAGAATTTATGTATCGCGTATCAGGATATTTTAAAAAAACATAAATTATATGCTACAAGTACGACTGGACAGATGATTGAAGATGTTGCAAACTTAAAGATCCACAAACTGCTTGCCGGCCATTTTGGTGGTATGCAGCAAATGGGATCTAAGATATCCAATAATGAAATAGACCTCTTGATCTTTTTACAGGACCCGGCAAATAAGAAGAGAACACCAGATTTTTATAATGTTTTAAATCTCTGTGATCAGTATAATATTCCGTGTGCTACGAATCTGCCAACGGCAGAAGTATTGATTCTGGCACTGGACCGAGGAGATTTAGATTGGAGGAATATGTATAAATAGACTGTCACACGACGGTCTTTTTTTACAGAAAGCATAAAATGAAAAAATTAATTTGTATTTGTATGTCCGTCATGATGATCACATTATCTGGCTGCCAGACATCGGCGAAGACAGGCGGATTTACATCATATGATGAACATTATCAGAAGAATGAAACGACATTAAAAGAAGATGCATTGAGTGACCGTTGGGAATCCAGAGGTTCTAAGGTAGCGGTTGTATCCAAAGAAAAGGCGGATAATAACGACTATCCAGAAGCCAAGGAAGTTCTGTTGGTCAATAATACAAAGAATAAAGTGATCGTTAGTCAGAAGGTTTTTGACCAGGCTTACCCAGCAAGTACAACAAAGATCATGACAGCATTGCTGACTTTGGAGAATTTAAATTTAAGTCAGGTTGTAACGATCAAACATGACATTACATTCCCTGATGGAGCAGCTGTGGCGATCCATCTGAAGAAAGGGGATAAGATCACAGTGGAAGCATTGTTAAATGCGTTGATCATTATGTCAGCCAATGATGCAGCCGTTGCGCTTGGAGAGGCAGTGGCTGGAAGTGAAGCAAATTTTGTAAAAATGATGAATAAGAGAGCCAAAGAACTTGGAGCAACCAATACACATTTTGCAAATCCGAATGGACTTCATTTAAGTAATCATTATTCTACAGCGTATGATCTTTATCTGATCTTTAAAGAAGTAGCTAAACATAATGAATTCTTTAATATTGCAGGAAGATCAAGCAGCAGGATTGAATATCTTGGTTCCAAGGGAGAACAAAAGATTTATGATATGGCTTCCACAAACCAGTATATTGCCGGAACATACACACTTCCAAGCCAGGTATATATGATCGGAGGCAAGACTGGTACAACAACACAGGCGGGTTCTTGTCTGATTCTTCTTACAAAGAACAAAGACGGTGAGGAATTCATTTCCGTGGTGTTAAAAGGCGTTACAAAATCAGCTCTTTACCATACAATGACAGATATATTATCAAAGGAAAACTAAGATGGAACGATACAAAGCTTACAGCACACATTTAAAGGAATTATATGGAGAAAAAGTATATAAATTACCAGTTAATCTTCCGGTGACTTGTCCAAACCGTATGGATGGAGATGGGTGCACTTTCTGTGGAGGTGTGGGAACCGGCTTTGAAGCTATGAACAGTGAGGTATCTGTAAGTGAACAGCTGAATGCGACAAAAGGAAAGATCACAAAACGCTATAAAGCAAAGAAATTTATCGCATATTTTCAGAATTATACGAACACATTCCTGCCGGTTGACAAGTTTGAAAAGTATCTGGTAGAAGCAGCACAGACGGAAGATATTGTAGGAATTTCGGTATCCACAAGACCTGACTGTATTACGAAGGAATATTTAGACTGTTTAAAGAAGATTTCTGAAGAATATCAGGTGAAGATCTCTATGGAATATGGACTTCAGACAGTCAATTATAAGACTTTAAACAAGATCGATCGAGGACATACATTGGCAGAATATCTAGATGCTGTATTAATGACAGCACCATATGGATTTGAGGTCTGCACTCATATTATTTTGAACCTGCCAGGAGATGACATGACGGATGTGATCGAGACAGCAAAGATTCTTTCCGCACTTCCAGTGCAGATCGTAAAATTACATTCTCTTTATATTCCCAAAGGATCAAAAATGTATGAGGAGTATAAAGAAGGAAAAATAACTCTTTGTGATTCAGAAGAATATCTGGACAGACTGGTAAACTTTATTTGTTATGTACGAAAAGATATGGTGATCGAGCGTCTATTCAGCAGAGTGCCCAAGGAAGATGCATCATTTTCTAACTGGGGCATCAGCTGGTGGAAATTAAAAGATCGATTTGACGAGATCATGGAAATAAATGACTATACGCAAGGATGTAAATTTGACTATTTAAATGGAGCAGCGCTCAGGCGATGGGAGATTTAAGAGATGGCAGCAAAACGAAGACGAACAACAAAAATACATTGGAATATTGGAATGATCATTTTTGTAGTCATATTGGTCTACATCCTGATTAATGTCATCCTGTTTCTAGGCAAGAAAAAGCTGACTGTCTATAAGGTGACGGAAGATAAGATCACCAATACCTTATCGTTTACAGGAATTGCGATCCGTGATGAGGAACTTCTAAAGGCTTCACAAAGCGGTTATATTACCTATTATGTAGAAGAAGGAAAACGGATCAAGAAATCAGGAACGGTCTTTACGGTTGACAAAGATCAGAAGGTTCAGGATGCATTTGTAAGTCAGGTGCAGCAGCTTGAGAAAAATAAAAAAGTGATCGATGATGAAGAGATTCAGCATAAGATCACAGATTATCAGTCTGTATATAGTGATCATAAGTTCAGCACGGTTTATGATCTGAAATATGATCTCAAGAATGCAATCCTCAACTTAAGTGAAGATTCTATGAAAACAGTTATAGAAGCAGTCAAACAAAAGCTTGGGGATACAAGTTTTGAGACACAGAAAAGTACAAGCAGTGGGGTAACACAATTTTATTCTGATGACTTTGACGATAAGAGCGCAAAAGATATCACAAGCAAGGATTTTGACCAAAGTCAGTATCGGGTTCAGAGGTATAATACGTCCGATAAAGTAAAGAAAGGCAAAGTTGTAGCTAGGATCAACAAAAGCGAAAAATGGCAGATCGTAATTCCACTAGAAGCAGATCAGTATCGGATGTTGAAGGATAAAAGTGAAGTGTCGGTTCGTTTCCTGCAAGATCAGACAACAGCCACAGCAACGGTGGAAGTCGCCAAAAAGGGAAGTTCGTATTTTGGATATCTTAAGTTTAATGATTACGCGGTACGTTATATCAATGAGCGCTACTTAGAAATCGATGTGACGCTTGATTCCTACAAGGGATTAAAGATTCCAAACACATCCATTGTAAAGAAGAAATTCTACCAGGTTCCAGTAAAATACCTTACAAAAGGAGATAACAGTGCGAAAGAACAGTTTACCGTACGTGATACAAGCAACAAAGGCGATGTGACGGTGGAACAAAAGAGCTTTACGATCTATGGAAGAACGAAGGATTACTGTTATCTTGATCCAGAAGAAGTTGGAGAGAACGTAGTGCTTCAGGCAATGGATTCCAAAGATACATTTTTGATTGAGAAAATGAAGACATTAAAAGGAGTTTATTGTACAAATCAGGGATATGCGGATTTCCGTCCAATCGATATTCTGATCGAGAAAGATGATTATTCGATCATTGCAAATGATACCAATCAGGGAGTTAGTCGGTATGATTTCATTGTTCTTGATGGAACAACGATCAAGGAAAACCAGATCATATATTAAGGCATATAAATTTATAAGAATTACAGAAAGAAGGAATAGGATATGTTGATCGAACGCTATAATGAAGTAAAGAAACATGTAGAAGAAGCTTGTAAACGTGTAGGACGTGATCCACGAGAAGTGACAGTGATCGCAGTCAGCAAGACCAAACCATTAGAAATGGTAGAAGAATTAAGAAAAGAAAAAGTACTTGATTTTGGAGAGAATAAGGTACAGGAGATCAGAGATAAATATGCAAATATCAGTTGGCCGGTAAGATGGCATCTGATCGGACATCTTCAGACCAATAAAATTAAATATATCGTGGATAAAGTAGCATTGATCCATTCTGTAGATTCCATAAAACTTGCACAGGCGATCGACAAAGAAGCTGCAAAGCATGATGTCAAAGAAGTTCCAATTCTGATCCAGGTGAATTTTGCACACGAAGATACCAAATTTGGATTGAATCCAGAAGATGTTTTTGATGTGGTGAAAGAGATTTCTGCCTTAGAACATGTAAAGATTAAAGGGTTAATGCAGATTGCACCATTTGTTGACGATCCAGAAGACAATCGTAAGTATTTCCGTGCGATGAAGCAATTATCTGTTGACATCAACAACAAAAACTTCGATAATGTAGATATGAGTATACTTTCCATGGGAATGACCAATGATTATGAGATCGCAGTAGAAGAAGGTGCGACAATGGTAAGAGTTGGAACGGCAATCTTTGGAGAGAGAAACTATAATATTTAGTGGAGGAAGATCTATGAAAGGTACAGTTGACAAACTGCTGAACTTTATGAAACTATCAGACGATGAAGAGTACGATGAAGAATATGAAGAGTACGAAGACGATGAGGAAGAAGAGGAAGAACCAAGAAGTACTTTCTCCTTCTTTAAGAAGAAAGAGCCTGAAGTAGAAGAAGAAAGCAGTAACAGCAAGATAAGTCAGCCGTTTGATAATACAATTACAGCAAGCAGAGAAGCAAAGAAACGAAGATTTACAAGTACAGGAAGCAAGGTCGTATCTATGAATGGAAGAGGCGTGGAAGTTTATGTAATAAAGCCACAGGATTTTGCAGAAGCACAGACGGCAGCAGATCTTTTAAAAGAAGGAAGAACAGTTGTGATCAATCTGGAAGGTGTAGAACTTACAGTTGCACAGAGAAGTATTGATTTTGTGGGCGGAGCAACTTATGCGATCAATGGATCCTTACAGGCAGTATCAAACAATATTTTTATTGCAGCACCAGACAGTATTGAAGTCAGCGGAGATTTAAAAAGCGAGATCATGAATGAGAATACGATCTCACCACAGTTAAAATAAAAGATCATGAAGGAAGAAGAGTTATTAAAGAAACGTCTGATGGAATTATGTGAGAAAGCATATAATCAGAATA
Organism: Clostridiales bacterium; assembly: GCA_019423795.1. Lineage (GTDB taxonomy): Bacteria > Bacillota > Clostridia > Lachnospirales > Lachnospiraceae > Anaerostipes. The sequence continues at coordinate 7,474 of JAHZAT010000005.1, read as the reverse complement.
TCTATACATATACACACTTTCTGAATGAATATGAACAGAGTATCTATCAGGATATGAAGCAAGAACTTGCTTATGCACATCCAATACTTGTTGGAGGGCATAAGTATTTTACAAGGGCAGTGGTGATGTTTGGCTCAGAAGAATTATTTGGTTATCAGGGTGAGGTTCCAGTGGTTTGTGCCAGGATCTCACCTGTTTTTGATAAATTCGCAGAAGAATTAAGCCACAGAGATTATCTTGGAGCATTGATGAACCTTGGGATCGAGAGACATTTGATCGGTGATATCCTGATCGATGGGAGATATGCCTATATTTTCTGTATGGAACATATCATAGGTGTGATCAAAGAACAGCTTGATCAGGTAAGGCATACGCGAGTTTTTGTGGAAGAAGTTTCATGGGAAGAGACCGGATATGTCCAAAAATACAAGAAAAAAGAAGGATTTGTTGCGTCCATGAGGCTGGATGTTCTGGTTTCACAGGCTTTTTCTTTATCCAGGAATATCAGTGAGAAGCTGCTAAAGAGCCAGAAAGTATTTCATAATGGAAAGATGTGTTTATCAGGTGGACAAAAGATCAAACAGGGCGATATCATATCCGTGCGCGGATATGGGAAGTTTCTGGTGGAAGATTTAGGAAAAACATCAAAAAAAGGCCGTCAGTTTATCACACTGGCGATCTTTCAATAGGAGGATATATGATTACACCAGTTGAAGTATTAGGAAAAGAACTAAAAAGAGGCTTTGGATATAAAGCAGTCGAAGTCGACGAATTCTTAGAAGAACTAGCGAAAGACTATGAGAAAGTTTATAAAGAAAACAACGAACTGCGAGAGAAAGTATCTGCATTGACAGAGAACTTAAGCCATTACCGCACGATCGAAGAATCCTTAAAGAGAGCATTGGTTCTTGCGGAAGAGACATCCAAAGAGACAATTGAGAATGCAAACAATAAAGCACAGGCATTAGAAGCAGAAGCATCCCGTAATGCAAAACAGTTGGTATCAGAGGCAGAGGATCAGGCAGAGAAGATCTTAACAAGTGCGAAAGAAGACTTTAAAGAAGAGAAAGAACAGCATGAAAAGACGATTGAGAATTATCAGAAGCTGATCCGTAAACTGGAAAGTGATTATCAGAGCTACAAAGCCAGAATGAAGCAGTTTATCAATGGGCAGATGGATATTTTAGATAATCCCGTTTATGAGATGGAATTCGAAATTGCAGGATGTGAGCAGACAGATGGAGATGAAGAAGATGAACAGCAAAAACAATTTGGAAATGAACAATAAGATTGAGATCTGCAATGAAGGAAAGAAAGCATATGATATCGTATTAAGAGATTCCTTTGCAGACCTCCTGGACCAGATGGAATTCCTTGAAATTGAGAAGAAAAAAGTCTGCATTGTGACAGAAAGTAATGTTGCACCGATCTATTTAAACGAAGTTTGTGAATTGATCTCATCCAAGGCTTCCAAAACGATCACATTCAGTTTTGAAGCTGGGGAAAAACATAAGCAGTTAAAGACGATCGAAGCATTATATGAAGAACTGATCATCAACCATTTTGACCGACAGGATCTGTTGATCGCTCTAGGTGGAGGGGTTGTCGGGGATATGACAGGATATGCTGCTGCAACATATCTTCGAGGCATTGATTTTGTACAGGTTCCAACAACACTTCTATCTCAGGTTGACAGCAGTATCGGTGGAAAGACTGGTGTTGATTTCTTACAGTATAAGAACATGGTTGGGGCTTTCCATCAGCCAAAACTTGTATACATCAATACAACAACCTTAAAATCTCTGCCAGAGAGAGAATATTTCTCTGGAATGGGAGAAGTGATCAAACACGGATTGATCAAAGATGCCGATTATTATGAATGGATCAAAGAAAATATAGATGCGATCAAGGCAAGAGAGCATGAAGCAGTGAGAGAAATGATCTATCAAAGCTGTCTGATCAAAGGTGGTGTGGTAGAACGTGATCCAAAGGAAAAGGGTGAGAGAGCGCTATTAAACTTTGGACATACTTTAGGGCATGCGATCGAGAAATTAAAGGATTTTACATGGCTTCATGGAGAGTGTGTGGCAGCTGGGTGCTGTCTGGCAGCAGAGATTTCTTGTATAAAAGGGAATATCAGTAAAGAAGAAGTTGATGATATCAAAGGTGTTTTTGAAGCATTTGATATGAATGGAGATATCAGTGAACTTTCAGCAGATGATATTGTAAAAACAACCAAATCCGATAAGAAGATGGTCGGAGATAAGATCAAGTTTGTATTGTTAAGATCTGTCGGAGATGCATATATTGATATGAGCGTGACGGATGATGAAATGAAACAAGTATTACAGGGATAAGTTTTTAAGGACGAGACATGAAGAAACAGATTCGTATTTATATATATATCATAGGGCTGATCTTGATCGATCAGTTAAGTAAAGTCTGGGCATTATCTGCACTTCGAGGTACAGAAGGGATCGCTGTGATCCCAAATGTATTTGAACTTTCTTATCTGGAGAATCGAGGGGCGGCTTTTGGAATCCTTCAGGATCATCAGATTTTCTTTGTATTGATCACAGTAGCTGCTGCGGTGATCTTAACATGGATCTATCGGAGAATACCACAGACGAAGAAATATATACCACTTCGTATCAGTTATGCATTGATCATGGCAGGAGCATTTGGAAATCTGATCGACAGAGTATTCAGGGGATATGTAGTTGATTTCTTTTATTTTAAATGGATCGATTTTCCAGTCTTTAATGTTGCAGATATTTATGTGACCGTAACAATGATATTACTTTTGATCTTGATCTTATTTTTCTATAAGGAAGAAGATCTTGATTTTCTTAACAGGAAAGGAAAACATGGACGAGACAATAGAAATTAAAGTAACAAGTGAAATGGCAGGTAAGCGTCTGGATGTGGTGCTTTCGGAGCAGTGCAACGATCTTACGAGAAGTTATATCAATAAATTGTGTAAGGAAGAACGTGCAGCATTAAATGGCAAGACTTCCAAAGGCAATAAGAAGTGTAAAGAAGGAGATGTGATTACCTTACAGGTTCCAGAACCGACAGAACTTGAGATTTTGCCAGAGGAGATGAATCTTGATATTGTCTATGAAGATCAGGATGTTATTTTGATCAATAAGCCCAAAGGCATGGTAGTGCATCCGGCAGCAGGACATTACAGTGGTACGCTGGTCAATGGATTGATGGCACATTGTAAGGATGATCTGTCAGGAATTAACGGAGTGTTAAGGCCTGGAATCGTGCATCGTATTGATAAAGACACAACAGGGATCCTGATCGTCTGTAAGAACGATATGGCACACCAAAGTATTGCCAAGCAGTTATATGATCATTCGATCACAAGAAAATATCATGCGATCGTTTATGGAAATATTAAGGAAGAAGAAGGAACAGTCAATGCACCGATCGGAAGAAGCTTAAAAGACCGCAAGAAGATGGGAATCGTCATGGATGGAAAACATGCAGTGACGCATTATAAGGTATTAAAACGTCTAAAGAAAGGTTTTACTTATATCGAATGTCAATTAGAGACAGGAAGGACCCATCAGATCCGTGTGCATATGGCATCGATCAAGCATCCATTGCTAGGAGATGATGTCTATGGACCAAAGAAGTCAAAGTATACACTGGAAGGGCAGTGTCTTCATGCGAAGGTCCTTGGATTCGTACATCCAAGAACTGGAGAATATATGGAGTTTGAAGTGCCTTTGCCAGAGTATTTTGAAAAATTACTGAACAAGCTGGATAATTAGAACAATCATAGGAGGAAAAACGGAATGAAACTTGGATTTATCGGATGTGGAAATATGGCACAAGCAATGATCACTGGAATTTTGACACAGAAAGTCGTAAGTCCACAGGAATTGATCGTATCCAATCCACGAGAAGAAAAAACAGCGAAACTAAAAGATGAATTTGGAATCATTACAACAACAGACAACAAAGAAGTGGCAAAACAATCAGATATTTTGGTGTTATCTGTAAAGCCACAGGTATACCCGGCTGTGATCAAAGAGATCAGAGATGAAGTAAGCTCAGAACAGATCATCGTAACGATCGCAGCAGGTGTTTCTATGGAAGCAGCAGAGCGTCAATTTGGAAAAGAAGTTAAGATCGTACGTGTGATGCCAAATACGCCAGCTCTGGTAGGAGAAGGAATGTCAGGACTATGCTGTAATGAATATGTAACGGAAGAAGAGTTTGACCTGGTACATAAGATTTTTGAAAGTTTTGGAAAAGCGGAAAAGATCACAGAGAATCTAATGGATGCCGTTGTTGGAGTCAGTGGAAGTGGTCCAGCCTATGTTTATATGTTTATTGAGGCAATGGCGGATGCAGCAGTTGCACAGGGACTGCCAAGAAAGCAGGCATATACATTCGCTGCACAGACATTACTAGGAAGTGCAAAGATGGTTCTTGAGACAGGACAGCATCCAGGAGAATTAAAAGATGCTGTATGTTCTCCAGCAGGAACAACGATCGAAGCGGTTAACGTTCTTGAGAAAAAAGGAATGAGAAGTGCAGTGATCGAAGCTGTGACTGCAGCAGCAAAGAAAAACCATCAATTAGGAAAAAAGAAAGAAAAATAAAAAAGTTCTTTACAAATCATAGAAACCTATGATATTCTATAAAAGTTAGTGAAACCGATACTCAGATTTGGGCACTCCAACCCTTTCCTGGTATCAGGCGATATAAGAATTTTAAGGAGGAAAACACAATGATTTCATCAGAAAAGAAAGCAGAAATCGTAGCTAAATACGGTAAAGACGCAAAAGACACAGGTTCACCAGAGGTTCAGGTAGCAATCTTAACAGCTAGAATCAACGAGCTTCAGGATCATTTCAATCAGCATCCTAAAGATCATCATTCAAGAAGAGGACTTCTTAAGATGGTTGGTAAGAGACGTAACTTATTAGCTTACTTAAAGAGCAAAGATGTTGAAAGATATCGTTCATTAATCGAAAAATTAGGATTAAGAAAATAATCTTATCAATGAAGATATTGAAACTGCCGCATGGAATGTCATGCGGCAGTTTTTTATTGCATAGGAAATTTCGATGAAATCGCCAATAAAATAAAAATCATCTGGTTTTTTTAAACAAACCATGCTATACTAACTAAGTTACTGAGGCGTTTTCCGAGACTGCTGAAAAGCTTATTACAACATGAAGGAAGACAAGTAGTCGGTTTTTCAGTTGTTTCGGCGCCTTAAGACAAAAAATATAAAGGAGACGAACTATGACAAAACAGTTTAGTATGGAACTTGCAGGACGTACACTGATGGTAGAAGTTGGACGTGTTGCAGCACAGGCAAACGGTGCAGCATTTATGCACTACGGTGATACTGTTGTATTATCTACAGCAACAGCATCTGAAAAGCCAAGAGATGGAATTGATTTCTTCCCATTAAGTGTAGAATATGAAGAGAAATTATACGCAGTAGGTAAGATCCCAGGTGGATATTTAAAGAGAGAAGGAAAACCTTCTGAGAATGCAATTCTTACAGACCGTGTGATCGACCGTCCAATGAGACCACTGTTCCCTAAAGATTACAGAAATGACGTTGCATTAAACAATTTAGTTATGTCTGTAGACCCAGACTGCAGCCCAGAGCTTACAGCTATGCTTGGTTCTGCGATCGCAACAGCAATCTCTGACATTCCATTTGACGGACCTACAGCATCTACAATGGTAGGACTGATCGATGGAGAATTCGTGATCAACCCAACTTCTGCACAGAAAGAAGTTTCTGATCTTGCATTAACAGTTGCATCTACAAGAGAGAAAGTTATCATGATCGAAGCTGGTGCGAATGAAGTGCCTGAAGATGTGATGTTAGAAGCAATCTTCAAAGCTCACGAAGTAAACCAGGAGATCATCAAATTCATCGACACAATTGTTGCTGAATGTGGAAAAGAAAAACATGATTACGAACATCATATCGTAGATCCAGAGATGTATGATGATATGGTAGCTTTCATTACACCAGAAGCAATGGAAGAAGCTGTATTTACAGATGACAAACAGACAAGAGAAGCAAATATTCGTGCAATCGAAGAGAAATTAGAAGAAAGATATGCTGAGAATGAAGAATGGTTAGCACAGATCGGTGAAGCTGTTTATGCATTCCAGAAGAAGACTGTCCGTAAGATGATCTTAAAAGATCACAAACGTCCAGATGGTCGTGATATCAAACAGATCCGTCCACTTCACGCAGAAGTTGACTGCCTGCCAAGAGTTCACGGATCTGCATTATTCCAGAGAGGACAGACTCAGGTTATGACAGTGACAACACTTGGATCATTATCTGAAGCACAGCGTCTTGATGGAATCGATGTAACAGAAACAACAAAACGTTATATGCATCACTATAACTTCCCTTCTTACTCTGTAGGAGAAACAAGACCAAGCAGAGGACCAGGACGTCGTGAGATCGGACATGGTGCATTAGCAGAGCGTGCGTTAGTTCCAGTATTACCAAGTGAAGAAGAATTCCCATATGCGATCCGTACAGTATCAGAGATCATGGAATCTAACGGATCTACATCTCAGGGAAGTATCTGTGCTTCATCTCTGTCATTAATGGCAGCAGGTGTTCCAGTGAAAGCTCCAGTTGCAGGTATCTCTGTTGGACTTGTAACAGGAGAAGGAGATGACGATTACATCATCTTAACAGATATTCAGGGACTAGAAGACTTCTTTGGAGATATGGACTTTAAAGTAGCAGGTACAGACAAAGGTATCACAGCGATCCAGATGGATATCAAGATTCATGGATTGACAGAACAGATCATCCGAGAAGCGATTGCAAGAACAAAAGAAGCAAGAACACATATCCTTCATGATGTTATGAATCCAGTGATCCCAGCTGCAAGAGACCACGTCGGAGAATTTGCTCCAAAGATCTCTCAGTATACGATCGATCCTGAGAAGATTTCAGAAGTTATCGGTAAACAGGGTAAAACGATCAATGGAATCATTGATGAAACAGGTGTTAAGATCGATATTGACGAAAGTGGACGTATTGATATCTTAAGCGAAGATCAGGCAATGATCGATAAAGCGATCAGCATCATCAAATCCATCGTAGAACCATTGAATGTTGGAGATATTTACGAAGGTGAAGTTGTAAGGATCATGAACTTCGGTGCATTTGTACAGCTTTCTCCAAACAAAGACGGAATGATCCACATTTCAAAACTTTCTAATGAAAGAGTTGAGAAAGTAGAAGATGTCGTGAATATCGGAGACAAAGTAGCTGTCAAAGTATTAGAGATCGACAAGATGGGAAGAATCAATCTGAAATTAGAAGAAAAGATTGAAGATTAATTAAGAATGACAAAACAGCTTTTTGTATGCGAAAGTGTATGAAAAGCTGCTTTTTTGTTCTATAAAATCTAAGCAGAGTACCACGTCCATATTTTAATATGGGCGTGGGTGA
>JAHZAT010000049.1 GCA_019423795.1 Clostridiales bacterium | reverse complement strand
AGAGCATCTGCCTTACAAGCAGAGGGTCATAGGTTCGAGTCCTATTGGTCCCACTTATATGCCAGATATTTAAGGTATGTATATGCCGCAGTGGCGGAACTGGCAGACGCGCAGGACTTAAAATCCTGTTCGAGTTAAATCGAGTACCGGTTCGATTCCGGTCTGCGGCATTTAGATGTGAATAACATCTGAGTTGTCAAATATGACAATTAAATATGTGGGCGTAGCTCAGCTGGATAGAGCGTCTGGCTACGGACCAGAAGGCCGGGAGTTCGAATCTTCTCGCCCACGCTGAAGAGATCTGATTTATCAGGTCTCTTTTTGTATTATTAGAAATAATAAATTTTACAATTATTGCATTTATTCATTACAAAAATTAAAACAATACGTTATTTTCTTTACATTTGTATTAGTTTATGTTAGACTTGTCAAGTATGTAACAGAAGTGTAACAATTGAAAGGGATTTGAATGAAATCACGATTAAAGAAAATAACAATTTTCTCATTAGTCTTTTTATTTATATTTGGTACAGCAATCACAACAACACCAAAACAGCAGGTTAAGGCTGATGATGGATATAATGGAAAAATCTTCAGACACTGGTGCAAATTAAGAGCCAGCAGATCAAAAAGATCAAAAGTTTTAAAGAGATTAGAGATTGGAACACCTGTCACAGTCTATTCAACAAGTGGAAAGTGGAGAAAGGTTTCTGTAAACGGTAAGACAGGATATGTCTTAAAGAAATATGTTTATATTAACACAGATGCTCCTGCATTAGAAGGAACAACATATGACAAAGGACAGACAGTAGCACAATTTGCACAGCGTTTTGTTGGGAACTCTTACGTATGGGGTGGAACAGACTTAAACAGAGGAGCTGACTGTTCAGGGTTTATCGGATCAGTTTACAGATCATTTGGATATAATCTTCCAAGAACTTCTTCTGAATTAAGAAGAGCAGGAAGAAAGGTTTCTTATAATGAGAAACAGCCAGGAGATATCATCTGTTATAATGGACATGTAGCGATGTATATTGGAAATGGAAAGATCGTACATGCAAGTAACAGAAGAACAGGAATCAAAATTTCGCCAAGAGCAAACTACCGTAGAATTGTTTGTGTAAGACGAGTAGTAGAATAATTACATAAAGAATTGGAAGAACCTTTACATGATCAGATTAGATTATGTAGGGGTTCTTTTTTGTTTGTTGTAATAAACTATATTTAAACAAATTCTCAGCGTTCTTTGAACTTTTTTGCACTTTTATCTGAACAATTAGTGCAAAAACGGAAGTTTTGAACTATGTACAAGTAGAAAAACAATTGATACAATAAGACCATAAAGTAGCGAGAGCAAAAAACAAACAAAAAGATACAGCAGATGAAAAGCTACTTTTTAGTGTTTTATTCATTGAGGAGGCCTATCATGAATAATTTACAGGAAAAAGTAATCCGTGCAATGGTTGATATGTATGGATTCTATTCTATCGAAGAGTTATCGGAGATGACTGAAATTTCCATAAGCAGTATCAAACGATCCTTAAAAGATATTACAAAATTTATTGAAGACTATGATGGAAAACTACTAAGAGTACCAAAAAAAGGAATCTGCATGGTGGTGACAGATCAGCAGAGAGAAAATATTTTGGAAGCACTTGATTCCTATGCAAATGGAAACCCAGAATCTTTCTACTACAGAAAGAATTACATTTTAGATATCTTATTCAATTATCCGGCAAATTACACAGTTCAATTATTTTCCGAGGAATTATGTGTTAGCCGAAAGATGATAGAAAAAGATCTGAAAATGATAGAAGAATATCTGGCAACCTTTCATCTGGAATTATCAAAAGTTCAAAATCAGGGAATCAGTATTGTAGGTAGAGAGTTTGATATCAGGCAGGCAATTGTTGACACACAGAATAAGAAATACTGGAAACACACGTACATTGAAAAACTTCCACAGGAACTAGATTACAGGATCAGTAAAAGAGCATTTACATATTTTTCAGATTACTATTCCAAAGAAGATATCATGATGGTTCAGGAATATCTTGCGGATAGTGAAGCAGAATTAGGAGTTGTGCTTGTAGACATTTCTTTCTGCAGATTGACGGAATACCTTCTATTAACTAAGAGAAGAATGGAAGAAGGAAACAAGATCAGAGATAAAGCAGACAGAACAATGACAAAGCTCGATGATATATATGTAGAAACAGCAAAGAAGATTCTTGACCGCATGTTCCCACATGAAGATGAGATGGAACTTGAATACCAGTTCTTGGCAGCAAAGTTTGCTGTAGCAAAAACTTGTGAAGTAGAAGCCGAGATTCAGGATGATTACCTGATGAATATTGCAGAAGATTACATCTACACAGTTTTTATGGCGATGGAAAAAGAAAGTACCTATCACTATCGGGAACTGGAAAAACAAATTGCTACTTTTTTAAAGAAGATAAGTATCAGACATGATTACATGTTAGTTGAATGGGACGATCTTCACAAGGACGTACAGCAACAGATTCAGAGCAGTTATGCGGTTTGTTTAACTTACTCTTTCCATTTGGAAGAAAAACTTGGATTTGTATTGACACAGGATGAGATTGCCTGGCTCGCATTACTGATCCATCAGGCATCCATGGAAACAGGAAGTGAAAAACAAGGAATCTTTGTTATGGCAACAGATCCTTATTCAGCAAAATATGAAGCAATGAAGATTGAGAATGAAATCAGTAATTTAGAAATCATAAAAATCGTACATATTCACGATTTTAAACCAGAATTAACAAAAGGGAAACTGGTAATATCAACCGTTCCACTCAAAGAAAAAAGAAATAATGTCATAGAAATCACAAAACATGTTACGCAGCTGGACATCAATAAGATCATCAGTCAGATGGATGAGTACGCACAGGAAATGAAGAATGAACAAGTTATAGAAACTGTGAAGAAAGCATTTCAGAAAGAATTGATTGTGATTGATGCACTGGCAACAACTAAAAAGGAAACTATCGCACAGGTTAGTAAGTTATTACTGGAACAAGGATGTCTTAGTGAAGATGTCACAGAAAAAGTATTTGAATTAGAAGAAAGAAGACCGACAACAATTGGAAGTCAGATCGCAATGGCACATGTTTATAAAGATTCCGTAAAGAAAAGCGGCATCGCAGTCATGCGAATGAAATATCCAGTGAAATGGTCGAGATCATCAAAGGTTAAATTAGTATTTTTCTTAGCAATTAATATGGAAGAATCAAACGAGATCTTAAAATTATTCAAATATTTATATGCACTGATCGATAACAAAGAAGACATTCAAAAAATCCTGGAAGCAAATAGTTCCGGAGAAATTTATGAACTACTAATGGAAGAATTCCATTAGACGTAATAACCAACAAAACTTATGTTACAGGAGGAAGAACAAATGCTAGTAAACATGAAAAAAATCTTGGAGATTGCAGAAGCAGAAGGATACGCTATCCCATGTATCAACACACCAAATGAAGAAACAGTTCGTGCAGTCATTGGTGCAGCAGAAGAATTAAATACTCCGATCATCATTGACCATGCTCAGGTACATGACTCTTTGATTCCAATCGAGAGAATCGGGCCGATCATGTTAAAATATGCAAAAGAAGCAAGAGTACCTGTTTGTGTTCATTTAGATCATGGTAGTGACTATGAATTCGTAATGAGAGCAGTGAAAGTTGGATTCCCATCTATCATGTACGATTGCAGTGCACTTCCTTTTGAAGAGAATGTTGAAAAAGTTGCACAGTTCGTTAAATTCGCACATGCTGCAGGAATCACAGTAGAAGCAGAACTTGGAATCATGGCATCTACAGATGAAGATACACATGATGATGATCCAGAAAAGAGAGTTTTGACAAATGAAGATATCAGAGAATTCTTCACAGAACCAGCAGAAGCAAAAGAATTTGCAGAAAGAACAAAATGTGATGCCTTAGCGGTATGCTTCGGAACAATGCACGGAATCTATGCTGAACCACCAGTACTTGATATTGACAGAGTCAAAGAACTTCGAGAAGCAATCCCTGATGAAACAAGAATCGTAATGCATGGTGCATCAGGAGTAGAATTTGACCAGGTACAGAATGCGATTACAGCAGGATGCTCAAAAGTTAACTACTATTCTTATATGGCAAAAGCTACAACAAAATTTGTTGCAGACAAAGTAGCTGAGACAGATGGTAAGATTGCATATCATGAATTACAGGAAGCAGCATATGAATTCATGAAAGGATATGCAAAAGACGTAATCAAAGCGTTCAAAAACGGAAAATAAGATAAATCATAAAAAGGAGAATATTTCATGAGTGGTGTAAATTTAGCGGAAGTACTACTCGATGAAATGGTAATTCTTGATTGTGAGCCTTTTAAGGACAAAGAAAATATGTTTGATGTGATGACTGCAAAATTCGAAGAAGCAGGATTCGTGTCAGACGCAAAGGCCTACAAAGATGCTCTGGAATACAGAGAATCATTAGGGCCAACATATATGGGAAACTTCGTTGCAATACCTCATGGAAAATGCAAAGAAGTTCTGAAACCAGGAATTGGATTTTGTAGATGTAAGGAGCCATTCATTTATGAGTCCTCAGGGGAATCTGGTGAAGTTAAATACATCTTTGTATTGGCAATATCTGAAAATCAAGAGAATGATTACCATTTAAGGGTATTAGCAACATTAGCGGGAATGTTAGCACACGAAGAGTTTTTAGAACTGTTAGAGAATGCAGAAAGCTATGATGATCTGATTCATGGCATAAAACAATTGCAACTATAAAAGCTACAGGAGGTGGAAACTATGAAAGTAGTAGCAGTAACATCATGCGCAACTGGAATCGCTCATACTTATATGGCAGCGGAAGCTATTATGAAAGTATGTAAAGAGAGAGGTTACAAGTGTAAGGTCGAGAAGCAGGGGGCACTCGGACTGGAAGACAAGTTAAGAGATCGTGATATTAAAGAAGCGGATCTAATCGTTTTTGCAAATGACGTAGGGCTTACAAAAGCAGAAAGATTCGAACCATACAAAGACAAGATCTTCCAGACAAAACCACACGAAGTGATCAAAGACCCGAATATTATTTTTAGCGGAAAATAAGAAAAGAGAAACCTTAAAGATATTTTATGAAAGGACGGGAAACAAATGAGAGATGTAATTGATGATATCAAAGAAGCGTTTTTGACAGGTGTTTCATACATGCTGCCATTCGTAGTTGCAGGAGGAATCTTAGTAGCATTAGGATTCTTATTAGGAGGATATAATATCCCTAGCGTAGAACCTTATGGTTCCACATTCGCATCCACAATCTTCTGGATTGGTAAAATTGGTTTAGGAACATTCATGGTACCAATATTAGGTGCATATGTAGCATACTCAATTGCTGATAAACCAGGTATCTGTGTAGGTATGTTCGGTGGCTGGATGGCTACGGACCCTTGGGGGCTTGGATACCAGTCAGGATTTATCGGAGCACTGATCGCAGGTATCATTGCTGGATACTTAGTAAACGCGTTAAAGAAAATTCCATTACCAAATGCAATCAGATCATTACTTCCTACATTAATCATTCCAGTTGTCGGATGTGCAGCTATCTGTTTATTAATGCACTATGTTATTGGAGGACCTTTAGGAGCATTAACACAGGCATTAACAAAATTATTAAATGACTTAGGAACAGGAAACTTAATCCTTCTCGGAATCGTACAAGGATGTATGCTTGCATTTGATATGGGTGGTCCATGTAACAAAGTTGCTTATGCTTTTGCATTAGCTTGTATGGAAACAGGAAACTATGCACCAATGGCTGCAAACTTCGTAGCTTGCTGTGCACCTCCATTGGCAATGGCATTAGCAATGCTGATCGCACCTAAGAAATTTACAGATGAAGACAGATCCGGAATCCCAGGATGTTTCGCTGGAGCATTATGTATGATCACAGAATTTGCGATCCCATATGCTGCCAAAAATATTAAATATATTCCATGTTACATGGTTGGATCAGCAGCTGGAGCAGTAATCTCTTACTTATGGGGAATTACAATCCGTGCACCTCATGGTGGTGTATTCGTAGTATTCGCTATGAATAAAGTACTTCCATTCTTCATCACATTATTAATTGCCGGAGCAATTTCAGCAGCTTTAATTGTATTAGTTACAAAACCTCAGGAAGAAGCATAAAAAACAGTTAATAGAAAGAACAGACAGGAGAGTTAAAATGGCAAAATTAGTTGATATTCAGGGACGTTTTCCTTGTGAACCTGATAACAAGAAACCTACATTGATCAAAAAATGGGAGTATTCAACAGCATTATATCCACCAAACAATGCATTTACTTCTGACAATACTTTTACATTAGTAACAACTGATACATTTATGTTAGGAATTTACGAGTTAGGGCCTGGAGGAGTATTCGCACCATTAGATATCCATCCTGGTGATGAATCTTACTACATCCTAAACGGACCTGTAGTACAGAGAAGTGGAAACGGACAGTTTGCTTATCTGGAAACTGGAGAAGGATTATTCATGCCAGAAGGTGCTTGGCACTGCTGTCATAACTTCTCAGACCAGAAAACAAGAATCCTTTATTTCATCACACCAAAAGCATGGGATGAGCATATTCCACCAGCAGTCATTCCAACAGAAGAAGAAACAAAATTCTACAAAGGACCAAACAATGATAATCTGCCAGATATGAGAGGAGCGATCAAAGATATCTCTCGTCAGGGATGTACAGATGACATCGGATGCTGGCCAGTAGATCCAGCAGAAGCTAGAAAAACAGGAGCTGTATACGCAGTACGTGACTTCGAAAAGTTAAATAATGTTCATGGAACAACTCATCCAATGTTACTTCGTTTCATTACAAGTAATGATTACGGACACTTTGGAGAAATGGTACTTCCAGCAGGAGGATACGGACCAAGATGTTCAGATCCAGATGTTCACAAAGGTGACGGAGCATTATATTGCGTAGATGGACCAGTGACTGTAAACCTAGTTGACGCTGAAGAAAGTTTTGTACTGGAACCAGAAGATACATTCTTCTTACCAGCAGGAACAAAATATCAGTTAGTAAATTTTGAGAATAAACCAGTAAAAGTAGTCTTTGCCATTACTGAGCTGTAATTGTATAATATGGGATGATAAAGGCAGCTTTATCATCCCATATTAACTAAAGCCAGAAAGGAAAACAAAGATGAAAACATACAAAGGAATTATTTTTGATTTAGATGGAACTTTATTAGATACAATCGAAGATTTAAGAGACAGCGTCAATGATGTTATGAAGATCTATGGATGGAAAGAACATGATACGAAAGCATGCAAACAGATGGTAGGGAATGGCTTTCGTAAATTGATCACAAGGGCGTTGCCAGAGGATAAACAAAAAAATGAATTGTTTATTGATGAGGCAGTGAATCAATTTTCAAAAGCGTATCAGAAGAGATATTTAAACAAAACAATTCCTTATGAAGGAATTCTTAAATTGCTTGAGAGCTTAGAAGAAAAAGGAATTAAAATTGCAGTTAATTCCAATAAACGAGGAGATTATACCAGTGCGCTGGTAAATAAATATTTTTCACAGTTCCCATGGACCGCAGTGTATGGAGAACGTGAAAGTGAAGGGATTCCTAAGAAACCAGATCCAAGCGCAGCATTAGAAATCGCAGATTTGATGAAACTTCCAAAAGAAGAAATTTTATATATTGGAGATTCAAAAACAGATATGCAGACAGGGCAGAATGCAGGTATGGATACCATCGGTGTTTCATGGGGATTTCGAGGAAGAAAAGAACTGGAAGAAAATCATGCATCCTATGTGGTTGATCATCCGGAAGATATCTTGAAATTTATCTGATCGAAGAAAGACAGACAAGTGGGTGCAGAAGAAAGGATAAGAATATGGAGAAAAAATACCTTTTTTTCGACATTGATGGAACTTTGACAGACAGATCAACAGGCGAGATCGTCCCAAGTGCAAGAGAAGCATTGACAAGATTAGAAGAAAATGGACATTTCGTTGCGATCGCAACTGGACGCGCTCACTACAAAGCAAGAAAATTCACAGATGCCAATGGATTTAAGAACATGGTATGTTGTGGAGGAAATGGCTGTGTCATAGATAATGAGTTAGTAGAAAATATTCCATTAGATAAAGACGGATGCATTAAGATCATTCATCAGGCAGAAGAACTTGGTTATGGATGGTGTGTGGCATTAGATGATACGAAAGATGTGTACATGACGGATGATAAATTCTTACGCCAGGTAGGAAAAAGAAAAGAACCAACACGTTATATCATTGATGACATGTTGGAAGTAGAAAAAGCAGATGCCATTTATAAAGTATACGTAGCAATTCCAAAAGAAGATGAAGAGAAGCTGACAACAAAGGAACTTGTTGGACATTTAAGATTTGAACCAGAATATTTAATGTTCCAGCCAGATAACAAACGTGGCGGAATCATAAAAATGATGGAACATTTAAATGCAGATATCAAAGATGTTGTAGTCTTTGGGGACGACTACAATGACATGGATATGTTTTGCCCAGAATGGTTCTCCATTGCGATGGGAAATGCATGCCAGGATTTAAAAGATATCGCAAATTATGTAACAGACAGCAATGTAGATGATGGAATTAAAAATGCATGTGAGCATTTTGGATGGATTTGATATAACTTATTACGGTAATTTCCGTTAGATATTGGAGGGAAAAGATCATGAAAATATCATTGGGATGTGACGAAGCAGCTTATCAGTTAAAAGAAACAATCAAACAACACCTTCAGGAAGCAGGACATGAAGTTATTGATAATGGAGTAGGAGAAGGGGAAGTTGAATTATACCCGGATGTTGCAGTAAGAACCTGTAAGAAAGTAACAGACGGTACTTGTGATCGAGGAATTCTTGTATGTGGAACAGGAATCGGAATGGCAATGACAGCCAATAAAGTGCCGGGAATCCGAGCAGCAGTTTGCCATGATCCATTTTCAACAGAACGTTCGATTTTGAGTAATGATGCAAATGTCATGTGTATGGGAGCAAGAGTCATTGCACCACAGTTGGCACTTTATTTATTAGATATCTGGATGGGACTTACATTCAAAAATGGACCATCCACACCAAAAGTAGAAAGAATCATGGAATATCAGAAAGAATTTTGTGGAAAATAGGAGGGTGTTGTTATGAAATTTAAATTTGGAGTAGACAGCTTTATCTGGGCAGAAGATTTTAAAGAAAAAGATCTCTGGATCATTGAAAAAGCAAAAGAAATAGGATTTGAAGTCGTGGACTTCGCAATCGCAAATCCATATACATTTCCAACGGAGCAGGTAAAAGCTGAATTAGCAAGAGTTGGAATGGATTGTGTTTGCACAACAACATTAACTTTGGAAACAAACCCAATTTCACCGGATGAAGAGATTCGTAAGGCAGCAGTTGCAGCGATGAAGAAATGCGTTGACATCTGTAATACATTGGGAGCGCCAATCCTTGGCGGAGTAAACTATGCTGGATGGGGATACCTTACAAAGAAGCCAAGAACTGACCAGGAATGGGACTGGGGTGTTGTATGTATGAGAGAAGTTGCTGAATATGCAAAAGAGACAGGAGATGTGACCATCTGTGTCGAATGTGTCAACCGTTTCGAAACACACTTCTTAAATATTGCAGAAGATGCAGTGAAGTTCTGTAAAGATGTTGGAACAGGAAATGTCAAAGTACATCTTGACTGCTTCCATATGATCCGTGAAGAAAAGAGCTTCTCAGGAGCAGTTAAAACTTGCGGAAAAGAATACCTTGGATATGTACATGTCAATGAAAATGACCGAGGAATTCCAGGAACAGGACTTGTACCATTTAAAGAATTCTTCCAGGCATTGGATGAGATCGGATACGATGGACCACTTGTTATTGAATCCTTTGACCCAAGTTTTGAAGAATTAGCAGGAAACTGTGCAATCTGGAGAAACTTTGCTGATACAGGAGAAGAATTAGCAATTGAAGGACTCAAAAATTTAAAAGCAATCGCAGATGCAATGTAATTTAGGAGGAAATCAAAAATGAATCGAATTGTAAATAATCCGGATTTTGTTGTGGAAGATATGTTAAAAGGTTTTGTAAAGACACACAAAGATATCGTGTCTACAACAGAAGATGCAAGGGTATTAAAATATAAAAATGCACCAGTTGAAGGAAAAGTTGGTATCGTAACTGGAGGAGGTTCCGGGCATAAACCAGCATTTATTGGATATATCGGAGAAAATCTTTGTGATGCCGTTGCAGTCGGAGAAATCTTTTCTTCACCAACAGCTAAAGCGTTCTTAGATGCGATCAAAGAAGCAGACTCTGGAAAAGGTGTTGCATGTCTTTATGGAAACTATGCTGGAGACAACATGAATGTAAAGATGGCAATGCGTAAAGCAAAGAAACTTGGAATTGAAGTAAAAACAGTTGTAGCAAATGATGACTGTGCTTCAGCACCAAAAACAGAATTAGAAAAAAGACGTGGGGTTGCCGGTGAAGTTCTGATGTGGAAAGTTGGTGGAGCAAAAGCTTCCATGGGCGGAAGTCTTGATGAAGTTATCGCTGTAGCACAGAAAGCAATTGACAATACACGTTCCGTAGGAATCGGTACAGCACCATGTACGATCCCTGCAGTTGGACATCCAAATTTCCAGATTGAAGATGGAACGATGGAAGTAGGAATCGGGCATCATGGAGAACCTGGAATCAATGTGCAGCCATTAAAGACAGCTGATGATATAGCAGAAGAAATGTTAGATATTATCATTCCAGACCTTCCGTTTGAAAGTGGAGATGAAGTTGTTGTATTATTATCCGGATTAGGTGCTACACCAGTCATGGAACAGTACATTGTATATAATAGAGTCGAAGAGATCTTAACAGAAAAAGGAATCAAAGTACATCGTTCTTATGTAGGAAACTACTTTACATCTTTAGAGATGATGGGTGTTACATTAACAGTGATGAAGCTGGATGATGAATTAAAAGAATGCATCGATATGCCAGCAAACTCTGTAGGATTAAAACAGTTCTAATAAGAGTTGAATCCAGAGTGAAACATAGCACCATAATGAGTGCCATATTTGAACTGAAAATCATTTTAGGTAAAAAAGATTGTATGTTAAAATAAACATAGATAAGAAAAGTACAACATTAATTCAAAGAGGTGGAAATTATGTCAAGTTTTAAAAATGCCGATGCAGGAGTTATCGTAGACCAGCTGATTAAGACAATTCAGAAAGAAAGAGATTACTTAAGTGAGATTGATGGTAAGATCGGAGACGGAGATCATGGGATCAACATGAACAAAGGTTTTACGATGTGCGAGAAGAAATTAGAAGGAACTACATATAATTTGTCAGAAGGACTGACAACATTAGGTGAGACACTGTTAGAAGATATCGGTGGATCAATGGGACCTCTGTATGGAATGTTATTTGATGAGATGGCTCAGGCATGTGAAGATGAAGAAGAGATCACAGCAGATGTATTCGCAGAAATGATCACAGCCTCTGTAGAAGGAATTCAGGATATCAGCCCTGCACAGGTAGGAGACAAATCACTGCTAGATACATTGATTCCAGCAAAAGAAGCATTTGTAGAAGCAAAAGAAGCAGGAAAAGACTTTGCAGAATGTTTGGATGCTATGAATGCCGCAGCAGAAAAAGGATGGCAGTCTACAAAAGATCTTGTAGCCAAGATTGGACGAGCAAGCCGCCTTGGAGAACGTTCCCGAGGAGTTCTTGATGCAGGAGCAACTAGCTGTTATTTTATCATCACAACTATTGGAAGCACAGCAAAGAGCCTGTTATAAGAATGATTTATATTGCGAAAGCAATGAACCCTCTATATATTCATACAATTTGTTTAGGAAGAACCTCAAAGTTTCGGAAAGAAGCTTTGAGGTTTTTTCATTTCATAGGAAATTTTCTTGACATTTTTAAAAAAGTTATTGACAAATAAGAAAAAAGTATATAAACTGACTGTATCATATGAAATGGTACAGTCAGTACAGCTAATACAGTATGGCATACAGTACGACAAAAACAATAAGGAGGTACAGATGTGTTTCGAATCAACCCTGCCAGTGGCAAGGCAATTTATGAACAGATCATGGAACAAGTAAAAGAAGCAGCGTGGAAAGGATATCTAAAACCTGGAGATGCTTTGCCGTCCGTTCGTAAATTAGCATTAAGTCTCAGTGTAACACCCAACACCGTAGCGAAAGCATATCAGTTGTTGGAGAAAGAGAAAGTAATTATAACAATACGAGGAAAGGGAGCATTTTTGGCAGAGAATGCTTCACAAGAGGTAGACAAAGGAAAGATGCAAGAGATCAAGACAAGTTTAAAAGAGATATTAAGTGAGCTTCGTTATGAAGGGTATGATGAAGAGAAGATAGCAAGCCTGATACATGAGATCTATCAGGATTTGGAGGGATAGGATATGAAAGTGATCGAACTAAAGGACGTGAAAAAATCATATGGAAAGAATGAGATTCTTCATGGAATCAGCCTGGATATAGAAGAGGGAAGCATTCATGGGCTGGTAGGACGCAATGGATGTGGAAAGACAACACTGATCAAATGTCTAACAGGAATTTATGAACAGGATCAAGGACAGATTCTGGTCTGTGGAGAAGAAATTTTCGAGAATCCAAAAGTAAAAGCACAGGTAGGATATGTTGCGGACAGCAACCAGTATTTTGAAGGGTATCATATCGATGAGATGGTAGAATTTTATAAACAGATCTACCCAACATTCGATGAGAAAGTATTTAGGGACTACAATCAGAGTATCGGATTAGATGTAAGCAAAAGAATCAAAGAATTATCTAAAGGACAGGCAATGTCATTAGCTTCGATGTTGAATCTGTCCATCCATCCAAAAGTGATGATCATGGATGAACCAATGTCAGGACTGGATGTGATCGCACAGAAACAGATCAAAGATTTTATTGTCAATGAAGTCGATATGAATGGGATGAGTGTTCTGATCTCATCACACGATTTAAAGGATTTAGAAAGTTTCTGCGATTCCGCAAGTATGATGAAGGACGGAAAGATCCTTTATCATGGAACAATGGATCAGATGAAAGAACGATTTACAAAATTACAGGTTGTATTTGGAGAATCAAGAAGCGAGATTTTCAAAGAACTTCCGGGAGTGATCACGTATTCTAATCTTGGAAGTGTATACACAGTAATATTAGAAGGGTATGGAGAGCCAATTCATGAGGCATTAAAACAAGCAGGAGCGATTGTAGTAGAGGAAATTCCATTAAGTTTAGAAGAAGTATTCGTCTACAGCAACCGCTAAGAGGAGGAACTTGGAGATGAGATTTTTTAGAAAATATGATTTGGTACTTCCACCAGCAGCATTGTTATATGGGATTTTCGCATGGAATATGAAATATCCAGGGGATGGACTGCCACAGACGATGATGGATAATCTTGTCAATGGCTGGCTTTTGATCACAGTTTTATTTGCAGCATTATCAGCAGGAATTGTATATCAGTTGCAGCAAAATAAGAAACAGCAATATATTTACAGCCTTCCATGGACAAAGAAAGACATTTACCAAAAGAGTCTTACAAAACTGCATATATCACTTTTGTTTGCAGAGATCATCTATGGAATTTTCTTTGCAATGAAGATCGCAACGATTCCGAATGCGGAATCAATCACGAATGTGATCATATGCACATTATGGAATGCAGTAATGTGTTTTGCATTTTGTGCACTCATACAGATTTCATTGATCGTGACAGCATATATCTGGCAAGGACTTGTCATAGCAGTCGTCACATTTTATGTGATATTGCCGATGATCCTTCAGAATCTGGCATTTTTACTCCAGTTGCTGTTTAAGGTAAGATCTTCTAGATTTGCGATACTCGAGCGGGTTATCTATGGAAGATTCGGCAGAACATTTTTATATCCATTAAATTTTCAGCTTGATGCGAATATCTTGGATAGCAATCTGATCTGGAAAGCACAATATGTAAATTCTGCTATTATCTGTATTGCCGTTTTATTTGCAGCAGGAGTCTTTGGTATCTGGTTTGCAAAACGACAGTTTATCAAGCAGGAGCAGGCACAGAACCGAATGTTAACAAGGTTATCAGGGATGCAGAATAAAGTCATTACGACGATAGTGATCACGATCCTGTGTTTTAATGCATTAAGTAATTATGAGATATATATTCATATATTTAAGTATGACAAGACACTTCGAACCAGAATTTATGGATTGGTCGCATGGGGAAAAGAATTTATGTGTTCATCAGACAGTTATAAACTGATCATACAGAAATTAAATGCAGTACATTGGTTTATATATTTGGTAGTGATATTAGTGATCACATATTTTGCTGTATCGATTATTCAGACAATAAGGAGGAAATGTTATGAGAGGGCTTGTTAATCATGAAAAACGAAATCTGCTAGCCATAACATTAGTGTATACTATAGTGATATGTTTTATATTACAATATGTGATCGCAAACGATATTTCAGGAACTGCAGATCAGATCAATAATTTTTATGGAGGGATTTATAATGATTATGGTAATCTGTTTTTAGGAACATTAGATCAATACTATAAAATGTTTATTATCGTTCTTATGATACCGGTTAGTTTTGTAGCGGTAATACAGTATCGGGAAAGCAGCACATCAAAATGTGGTGAATTTCTAATGCAGCTTCCGATCAAGAGAGGCCAGATCTTTCTAACAAGGACGATCACAGGAATGATGACATATACGATTCCATGGCTTTTCCTTTCATTCGGAATGATCATGATGAGAACAAAGGCACAGTCATGGTATGAGATGAATCTATCCGTATGTAAGAACGGAGCAGTACTTCTTGGAAATGATAACATGATACATTTGTGTGCGTATCTTCTATTCATATGGGTATCACTGACACTCATCTATGCCATTGCCATATTTTTTCAGAATATCTGCAAAAGACCATGGATCGCAGGAGCGATCGGAATCGGAGCAATGTTATTTCCAAATTTTATGGATTATATGATGCCCAAAGTATTATCATTCCCAGATACAATATATCATGGCTGGTGGATGGCTACATTTTTTGAAAATGGACCGATCACAAAACAGTTTATATGGGATAAAGGTGTGAACCAGCTGGTGACGATGGCTTCGTTTGATCATTTTGCACAGATCCTTCTGATTCAGATCGTATTGATCGCGGTATTTTTTGGAGTTGCATTTTATGTATTTCAAAAGTCAGATATGGCAAAGAGGAATAATTTTATGTATTTTCCATGGATGGAGCATTTGTTTGTATGGATCTTCCCATTCTGTGTTTCACTATTCATTGTAGTGATAGGGTTCAAGATTCAGTCATACACAGGCGGCATTCTGGCAGCAGTGATCGCAACGATCATATATTATATAGTAGAAAAGCGTAAGAAAAGGAGGGCAGTATAATGTATTATTCAACTGCAACTGGTTATATTATCATATTATCACCACTGATCCTTCTAGCTTTATTGGCAACGATCGGAATCGTGCTTTATCGTCATCCGTCAAAATTACAGAGAAAATGGTATAGCGTATCATTTAAGAAAAGAAAAAGAGTCAAACAAATAGCGATCTTTCTTGGATTTTGTATAGCAGCAGGACTATTTATCTATCCTTTGACAAGCAAAAAACAGTTCGTATCAACGATCAGTCTGTCAGCAAATGAAAACAATTTTATCACAGAAGATAAGATCGATCAGATTTCAGAAGACAGAAGAGAAATAAAAAATGAACAATGGCTGAAAAAATTTTATAAGATGATGAAATCAGACGATGAAAGTTCGACTCTTTTAGATGACAGTGGAAGTTATGAAGTATGGAAAACGAGTATCCTGGAAGATAAAACGGGTGAGTATGAGCTGCGTTTAAGAGCAGAAGACACCGTTCTTCGTAGATTTTCAATACAGCAATCGGATGAAGATATTGATTCTGACGTAGATTTCGACAGTTACAATACTGACGGATTTTATGATATCATTCAAAGACCAGACAATACATTCGAAGAAAATTATCAAAAGCTTACAGATTCAGAAAAAAAAGAAATTAAGGATCTCAATTGGAATTACAAAGATGGTCTTTTGTATGCAACAAATGAAAATCATAAGAGATGTATCAATGGAACATCCCAGTATTATATGAAAAACTCCAAATTGATCAATACGATGGAGAATTCAGGATACAAAGGAATCAAAAAATGGATGGAACAATGCGAAAAAGATACAGCAGGGATTAAAGTAAAAGTTGGAGATAAAACATACTTGTTCCATAATACAGACAAATGGCATACATTCAAGAAAAATGGATTAACATGTCTGTATAATTACAAACGTTTTATCATTCGATTTGATTTTAACAAAGTGATTGGGTTTAGGAGTAATCTATCTGACCTTCCACAAAGTGGCAGAGAAATGTGGACAGCTATATCGGATCATAGTGGATCAGCTGCGAATGAAGTTATTCTTCGTTCTTATAATGATGAAGAATTATATGCAAGGAAAAATGTTCAGATCTTTTTGCAAGATCACAAGATCAAACAGATGTTGATCTACTGGGATGAAACAGAGGCATTCAAAGGATTCACAAAAGAAGAAAAGATATTCTTAAAAGGCTGTTTCGAAAAAATGGGTATCTCATCCAAGGATGCACAAGAATGGTTAAATACATTTATGATCAAGAAAACGCCACAGAGCGGTAAGTTAGGAAGCTGGACATACAGCAAAGGAAATAGTAAAAATCAGGTAATATCATTGATCAATCATAATGAAAATAATAATTATGTAAATTTTTACAAAAAAAGTAAAGGAAATAATTGACAAATACAAAATGATATGGTAAATTATGGGTAGAAAGTGCTTACAGCACAAACTCCCCTTAATAAACAGTTCGAGAACTACGGTTTTCCTGCGATTGTTCATCGCCCATACCCCATAGAATCTCGAAAGAATTGTATTTTAGATTATCATCATCAACAATCATTTTATATTTATCTGCAATCCTCTATCTAAGTTGTGATGTGAGCACTTTCGATTTTTAAAATATGAAAATAAGGATTCCTATGATTCTATGATATAGAAACATAAGAATCCTTTTCATTATTTTTAACAAATCACAATGACAAATCAAAAATAATATGATATGATATTATTTTGAATGGGATAATATAAGAAAGTAGTAGAAATTCACATATAGGAGGAAGAAACATGCCAGTAAAGTATGTATTTGTTACAGGAGGAGTTGTATCTGGATTAGGTAAAGGAATCACAGCAGCTTCTCTGGGACGATTACTAAAAGCCAGAGGCTATCATGTCACAAGCCAGAAGTTTGATCCATACATCAACATTGACCCAGGAACAATGAATCCAATCCAGCACGGAGAAGTTTTCGTAACAGATGATGGAGCAGAGACAGACTTAGACCTTGGACATTATGAAAGATTTATCGATGAAGGACTGAACAAGAAATCAAACGTTACAACAGGTAAAGTATATTGGAGTATCTTATCCAAAGAACGTCGTGGAGATTACGGTGGTAACACAGTACAGGTAATCCCACATGTAACAAATGAGATCAAGAGCCGTTTTTACAGAAGCGAAGATCCAAGTGATCAGGAAGTAGCGATCATCGAGATCGGAGGAACAGTCGGAGATATCGAGAGTCAGCCATTCTTAGAGGCATTAAGACAGTTCCAGCATGAAGTAGGACATGAAAACTGCATTTTGATTCATGTAACATTAATTCCATACTTAAAGAGTTCAGGAGAATTAAAGACAAAACCAACACAGGCAAGTGTCAAAGACTTACAGGGAATGGGAATCCAGCCAGATATCCTTGTATGCCGTTCAGACTATCCATTAGATGATGGAATCAAGAGAAAGATCGCACAGTTCTGTAACGTTGAACGTTCAAGAGTTATTCAGAACTTAGATGCAGAAGTATTATACGAAGTACCTTTGATGATGGAGAAAGAACATCTAGCACATGAAGTATGTGAATGTCTGAACATGCCATGCCCAGATCCAGATCTTGATGACTGGAAGAAGATGATCAATGCATGGAAACATCCAGAACATAAAGTAGAGATCGCATTAGTTGGTAAATATGTATCTTTACACGATGCTTACATCAGTGTCGTAGAATCCTTAGAGCATGCCGGAGTCGCGAATTCAGCAGATGTCAAGATCCGCTGGGTAGATTCAGAGAGAATCAGCTCTTACAATGTCGATGAGATGTTAAGTGGAGTTCACGGAATCTTAGTTCCAGGTGGATTCGGAGATCGTGGAATCGAAGGAATGATCTGTGCGATCAAATACGCAAGAGAAAACAAGATTCCATATCTTGGACTATGCTTAGGAATGCAGCTTACATTAGTAGAATTCGGAAGACATGTCTTAGGATTCTCTGATGCACACAGTCAGGAATTTAATCCAGACACAACACATCCGATGGTTCATATCATGGCAGATCAGGACGGAGTCACAGATCTTGGTGGAACATTACGTTTAGGATCTTACCCATGTGTATTAACAGAAGGATCCAAAGCATATGAATTATATGGAGAGAAAGAGATTCACGAAAGACATCGTCATAGATATGAAGTAAATAACGAATATCGTGACATCCTTCAGGAGAATGGAATGATGTTATCCGGATGCTCACCAGACGGAAGAATCGTAGAGATGGTAGAGATTCCAGAACATCCATGGTTTGTGGCAACACAGGCACATCCTGAGTTTAAATCAAGACCTAATAAAGCACATCCATTATTTAAAGGATTTGTAGAAGCAGCCTTAGAACATCAAGGTAAATAACACAAAAAGTTAATATAACATCATCAAAAAGATTCTGAGATAGATTGATATCTCAGAATCTTTTTACGTATTATTTACAATTCAATACAATTAGAATTTACATATATATGATAGAATCCTTTAAGAGTCAGAAAGATATGAAAAGACAAAGGTATCAGGAGGTATATATGAGATCTAATTGGAGAAAACAAATGATGATCAGTGCATTAGCATTGACACTTTCTGCAACAAATGTAGCACCAGTATTTGCAAGTGCCGCTCCAGATGGCAAGACAAATGCAGCAGATATTGCACAGACAATGGGAACAACGGCACAGTGGAATCGTTGGGAGAAAGAATGGGAAACTTTAAAAAATGACTGGACACAAATTTCATTGTCACCAGGAAGCAATGCAACGGAGTTGAATTTTGCATGGTATACACCAAAGCAGACAAATGATGATCATTCAAATGCAAATGTTCCAAAACTGATCATTGGTGAAGGACATAATATGAAAAATGCCAAGGTGTACGAGGCAGAACAAACAGCAGTAAAAGATGAACAGGATAACAATGGGGAAACTTATAATTCTAATAAAGTAACAGCAACAGGATTAAAAGAAAACAAAACATATTATTATAGTTACGACAATGGAAATGGGTACACAAAGCCAGCTGAATACACGACAAAATCTACAAACAATTTCTCATTTGCATTTGTAGGTGACCCACAGATCGGATCTTCAAATGAATTAAAGGGAAAAGATACGAAAGAATTTTACGATGCACAGTCAAATGCAGTAAAGAGTGATGCATTTAACTGGTCTTCTACGTTAAACGCAGCATTAGAAAAGACAGATGATCAGTTAAGTTTTGTTGTATCCGCAGGTGACCAGATTCAGACAACAAAGAAAAAGTTACCAAACAAAGATGCATCAAAAAGTGAAATTGAGTATACAGGATATTTAAGTCCAGAAGCATTAAAATCACTTCCAGTGGCAACGACAGTAGGTAACCATGATGCAGATAATGCAAACTATACATACCATTTTAACAGAACAAATGCAAGTGAACTTGGAAGTAATAAGGTAGTCGGTGGAGATTATTATTTCAAATATGGAAATGCATTATTTATCATGTTAAATACACAGGATACAAATGTAGCAGAACATAAACAGTTTATTGAGCAGACAGTTGCAGCGAATAAAGACTGCAAATGGAGAATCGTAACACTGCATCAGGATATTTATGGATCAGCAGAACATTCTAATGAGCCAGAGATCACAAATTTAAGATATCAGTTAACACCGATTTTCGAACAAAATGATATTGATGCTGTATTAACAGGTCATGATCATGCTTATTCAAGATCTAAAATGTTATTAGGTGGAACAAAAGCGAATGATTATACAGATGACGAATTTGATGCAGAATTAGAGAAAGATATGGATGCGGGTGAAAATCCAACGACAAAAACAGTGGCACCAGGAAATATTAAAAATGACAGCACAGATGAAAAAGATCAGAAATACTTAATATATCTTAAAAGTATCATGGATGAAAAAGCAATTGAGACTGTCAAAAAACAGGGAAGCTCTGTAATCAATCCAGAAGGTGTCCTTTATATGACGGCAGGTTCTTCTTCAGGAAGTAAATATTATGATCTGGTACCAAGACAGCAGACATATATTGCACACCGTTGGCAGGAAGATGTCCCAACATATTCAGTTGTTGATATAACAGAAAATAGTTTAACGATCAATACATATCGTACAGATAATGATGAAAAGATTGATGAAACATTTTCTATCACAAAGAGCAAAGGGGATGCAACATCACTTAATGCAGAAATTAAAGCATCTGAAAGCATTGTAAAGCAAAAAGATGCATATACAACAGAAAGCTACAGAGTTTTTGAACAGGCACTTACAGGAGCCAAAGAAGTTGCAGCAGACAAAAAAGCAACAAAAGATGAAGTTGAAAATGCATTAAAAGCTCTGACAAATGCAAAAGCAGGATTAGAAAAGAAAGTAACAACAACAAAACCAGCAACAGTAAAGAAACCAATAGCAGCGAAGAAAGTTGTAGTAGCAAAAGCATCTGCAAAATTAAAAGCTGGTAAAAAGAAAGTAACAGTTAAGATTAAAAAAACATCTGTATCTGGATATCAGATTAAATATGCATCAAACAAGAACTTAAAAAAAGCAAAGACAAGAAATACAAAAAAAACGATTTATACGATCAAGCCATTAAGATCAAAGAAAAAATGTTATGTAAAGGTTCGTGCATACAAAATAGTTAAAGGTAAGAAAATCTACGGTTCTTACAGCAAAGTTCTGAAAGTGACTGTGAAATAACAATGAAACAAAAACAGATAAAAGGAGTGTGTCTGCTGATTGCAGGCATTCTCTTTCTTCTGCTGTTTTTTTCTTTTTCTGGAATTGAGAAGACAAAACTTCTAGATACAGATGGAAGAAATTTTGAAAAAGCAGAAGTAACAAACGTGATCTCTGGAAACTTATCAAATAGTGGAAGTGGAAAACAAACCGTAGAATTAAAACTTCTCTCAGGGGATCATAAAGGAAAAATAATACAGGCAACAAGCTCTCAAAGTTATTTATTTGGTGCAAAATGTAAAAAAGGAATGAAAGTCATAGCGATCATTAATGAATCGAAAGGAGAGTTGCTGGCGTCTGTATATAGTGTAAACAGAGGACCTATGGTATGGCTGATGGCAGCAGTGTTTGTAGCAATCGTGGTTGCAGTCGGTGGAAGAAAAGGAATTTCATCAATATTAAGCTTGGTATTTACAATGCTTTGTATCTTTTTTATTTTTCTTCCGATGATCTACAAAGGAATATCTCCGATACTGGCGGCTGTATTAGTGGTCGCATTTACAACAGTTGTGACGATGTGTATGGTTGATGGAATTACGAAGAAATCAGTAGCCGCGATGCTTGGAACGATCATAGGTGTGGTATTTTCTGGAGCATTTGCATTGATCTTTGGACAAGTTACATCGATCACCGGATATAATGTGTCTGATATAGAGAATCTGGTCTATGTCGGAGAAATGACAGATATAAAAATTGGTGAATTGTTATTTGCAGGAATCTTGATCGCATCATTAGGTGCAGTCATGGACGTTGGAATGTCAATCGCCTCTACACTCAATGAATTAAAAGAACAAAATCCACAGATGATGTTAAAAGAACTGTTTCAATCAGGAATGAATGTCGGAAGAGATATGATGGGAACAATGACAAATACACTGATTCTTGCATTTACGGGTGGATCGATCAACACATTAGTATTTATCTTTGCATACAATTACGAATATCAACAGGTAATCAATATGTACTCCGTAGGGATTGAGATCATGCAGGGATTATCATCAAGTCTCGGAGTTATCATGGCAGTTCCAGTGACCTCCTGGATCGCAGCATTTTTATATAGTAAAAATCAAAAATAAAGAAAAGATTCCATAACAATTCAGATCTTTATGAATTCGCAGACAGAAGTTTGAGAATATGTTATAATGAAAAAGATTAATTAAATTTAACAAGACATAAATATTTGACTAAGTTTAGGGGGCGAAGGTTATGAAAGTTAAAGGAGTCAGACTTTATGGAGTCAAAGATATACGTCTGGAAGAATTTGAGATCCCTGAGATAGCTGAAGATGAGATTCTCTTGAAGATAGAATGTAACGGAATTGCAGTGTCAACTTTAAAAGAGATCACATTGGCACAGAGACATTTAAGAGTACCAAAGAATATTAAAAAGAATCCTGTACTGATCGGACATGAATTTTCTGGAACGATAGCAAAAGTCGGAACAAGATGGAAAGAGGATTATCAGGAAGGAAAACAATTTGTATTAGTACCAGAGATTCCTCACCAGATCGAATCACCAGGATATTCTTACCCTTATTTTGGAGGTGCAGCAACATACTGTATCATACCAGCAGATGTAATTGAGAAAGGATGTTTGTTGCAATATGAAGCAGATTCATTCTATGAACTTGCACAGGCTCAGGCTTTATATAGTATAGTGGGAAGTTTTCATTCAAACTATCACAGTAAAGAGGGAACCCACGATCATATATCTGGAATTAAAGAAGGTGGGAATACCATCATCCTTGGAGGAGCCGGTCCCATGGGACTAATGGCAATCCGTTATGTCCTTGGAATGAAGAAAAAGCCAAGAAGACTCGTGATCACAGATACGAATCAAGAGCGTTTGGAAAAAGTAAGGAAAATGATACCGATGCAGGAAGGAACCAGGCATGGAATAGAGCTTTATTATATCAATCCATCGATGTTTACAGACTCCGTTCCAGTGTTACTGGCAATAACCAATGAAAAAGGATACGATGATGTGTTTGTCTATGCACCACCCAAATGTGTAGCTGAAATAGGGAATCGTATTATGGCAATGGATGGCTGCATGAATATTTATGCATCAACAGCAGATAAAAATTACCGTGCTGGAATGAACATATATGGAAGTCATTATTTAAAAACTAAACTGATCGGTTCCTCCGGAGGACTTCGTTCAGACTTAGTCGAAGCCTTAGATTTGATCACAACAGGCAAGATCAATCCAGCGGTTGGGATTACTCACATTGGAGGAATCAATGCGATTGTCGATACAACATTATATTTAAAGAAGATACCAGGATCAAAGAAGATTACATACCCACAGATCAACTTGCCATTGGCAGCAATAGAGGACTTTGGGAAATTAGCAGAGAAAGATCCAGTCTTTGGAGAATTAGATGAATCTTGTAAACGACATGGTGGATTGTGGAATCCAGAAGCAGAGAAGATACTGCTTGATCATTTTAAAAAGTTTTAATTTGTGTGTTGGCCAACTGTAGATTTTGAGTATATGATAAAAAATAAATAAGCAACCGAAAGCGATGCGGTGGAATTTTGCTCATATTTTGAACAAATCGCTGATTCGCCCAATTTCCTACGAAAACTCGCTCTGGAGTTTTGTCTAAGACCAAAGTCTTTGAAGCTCAGACATTCGTCCAATTGGGCTGCGAATTTATTCAAAATATGGCAAAATTCCAATGCATCGCTTTCGGTTGCTTATTTATTTTTTATCATATAACTGAAGCCTATAGAGTGGACAATTCACAAGATTGGAAAATTTAAGTAGATGTGTAAGGAGGACAGCATTGATTGTAAAATAGTGAATTTTCAGACAGAAGGTAATGTTATTATGCTTCATAAACATTCCAACAAATTGGTGTTGTAGAAGTCCTGTTACCTTCTGTTAATAAATACAAAAATCATCAACCAATACCGTATAACATACACACCGTGTAGTGGTTTGAATCACGTAAATTATTTGAATATTATAAAAAGAGATCATGTGTCAGCAACCGTACGGACACGTCTGCACTTAGCGAGTGGATGGTCGTTAGACCATTCAGGAGCTTAGTACAGCTACGTGGGAGTCCGAACGCGAGTGGGTTGCAGACACATGATCTCTTTTTATAATATTCCACCAATAATTTCCGTCTTCAAACTACAATCACAATTTCATTGCACGTATAGAGTTTATTACGCATAGCATTGCAACTCCGCTATCTGCGAACACAGCCATCCACATATTTGCGAATCCAAGCAGTCCAAGGATCATTACTAATGCCTTGATCGCCAATGCAAATACAACATTCTGCCAAGCGATCTTACAAGCTTTTTTGCCGATAGAGATTGCCTGTGGAATTGCTTCAACGTTTGAGGTCATGAATACAACATCTGCTGCTTCGATTGCAGCATCAGCACCGCTTCCCATGGCAGCACCGCAATCAGCACCAGCTAATACAGGGGCATCGTTGATACCGTCACCAACAAACATAACAGCTCCATGTTTGCTTCTCTGTTCCTGAAGTTTGGCAAGTTTTTCATCAGGAAGAAGTCTTGAGTAAACTTCGTCAATTCCAGTTTCTTTTGCAATCGCGTTTGCAGTTGTTTCGGAATCTCCAGTTAACATAACCGTGTGAAGATTCTGTGCTTTTAAGGAAGCAATGGCGGATTTCGCATCGTCTTTTAATGTATCTGCAATAACGATCGCACCAATTAACACACCATCTTTTGCAAGAAAAACTTCAGTTCCATAAGAAGTTGTTTCTGGATAGTCTCCAGTTACATGATACTGAGCCATCAATTTTTTATTGCCAGCTAAGATTTCTGAGTTATCAATTGTGATAACAGAACCATGTCCAGCGATTTCTTTTGCGTTTTCAGGTGTTTTATAAGTTACATTTTCTTCTTTGGCAGCTTCCATGATACTCTTTCCGATTGGATGAGTAGAAGATTCTTCGCAGGAAGCAGCAAGTGATAATATTTCATATCTGGTTGCATTTCCGAGAGGAATCACATCCTGAACTTTGAAGTTTCCTTTTGTGATCGTTCCAGTCTTATCCATGACAACAGAAGTAATATCTTTTAATGTTTCAAGTGCAGCTCCGCCTTTAAATAAGATACCGATCTTAGATCCAGCCCCGATTCCAGAGAAGAATGCAAGAGGTACACTTAATACAAGGGCACAAGGACAGCTGATTACAAGGAAAGTTAAAGCTGTGTATATCCAGTGCGTCCAGTTTCCTGTCACTAAAGAAGGAATGATCGCAGTTGCAAGGGCAAGAAGTACGACAAATGGAGTATATACACGAGAAAAACGTGTGATAAAACGATCCATCTTTGGTTTGCTTGCGGCTGCATTTTCTACGGAATCCATGATTCTTGTGACCATAGATTCTTCCAGTACTTTTTCTACCTTGATCTTAATAACACCAGAAGTATTTAAACATCCAGAAGTTACATCTGTTCCGGCAGAGGCAGAAACAGGAATGGGTTCTCCAGTAACAGGAGAAGTATCGATCATCGTTTTCCCATCTGTGATGATACCATCTAATGGAATACGGTCACCAGGACGTACTAATAAGATATCTCCAATTTCAGCTTCTTCGGCATCAATTACAGTGACATCTCCATGATCATCAACAAGGTTGACAACTTCAGGTCGCATATCAATGACATCCATGATCTGGGAACGGCTTCGTTCCACGGCTTTTTCTTCAAATAATTCACCGATACGATAAAACATCATAACACCGACCGCTTCCGCAAATTCTCCGACGCCGAAAGCACCGATCGTTGCGATACTCATTAAGAAGTTTTCATCAAAAACCTGACCTTTAGAGATATTTTTAAGAGCGGTCCATACGATCTTAATTCCTAAGATTAAATATGCAAGGATAAAACATACCATACTGTATACAGGCTTGGAAGATTCCAATGCTTTTCCGGCAATAAATAAAACGATACCAGCACCAAGTTCCCAGAATTCTCTGTTATCTTCAGAATTCTCTTTGGCTTTTTTCGCTTCTTTTTGTGCACGGACAGTATTTTCACGGACAACGACTTTGACATCTGGTTCGATGGAAGTACAAATATCTTGAATCTGAGGCAATAATGTTTTGGCATCATCAGACCATACACGTAACTGCTTTGTTGCAAATGTCAGATTGACGGCTTCAACACCGGGAAGATGAGAAATCTGTTCTTCCATTTTACCTGCACAATGAGCACAGCCTAATTTCTCGACAATAAATACGGTTGCCTGACCATTTCCTTCACGATTTGCAGCAGCTGCAATTGATTCATCATCGTCATCGTCATCATCACAGCAGCCACAATCGCAGTGGTCGTCATGATGGTAATGGTGTTTGTGGTGTTCATGTTCTTTGTGATCGTGTTCACCCCCGCAGTCGCAGTGATCATCATGATGGTGATGATGTTCGAGGTGCTCATGTTCATTATGGTTGTGATCACATCCACAGTCACAGTGTTCATCGTGATGGTGATGATGTTCATGACTTTCATGAGAATCTTCTTCCACATGTTTTCTCCGTTTAGATGATTTTTTCGTAACTTCCGTCACAATAACATCCGGTTCAATATCCGTACAAATCTTTTGAATCTCAGGAAGCAGATCTTCACGAGAAGTTTCAACATACATTTTTTTCATAGGAAATGAAAGATTTACACTTTCAACATCAGGAAGTTTCCCGATTTTTTCTTCCATTTTACCTGCACAATGAGCACAGCCAAGATTCTCAAACTCATAAGTCTTCTTCATAAATACCCCTCCTTTCAAATACAGTCTTTAACAGATCAGATACAAGCTCTCCGTCAGCAGTGTCTGCGATCGTATAATGAACTTCTTTCCCAATTCGTCTGCTTGTGATCACACCTAATTGCTTCAAAGAGCGAAGATGATGAGACACTGCTGGTGGGCTCATCTCAATCGCTTCTGCGATATTTCTAACACAGACTTCACGGTGGTATAAAAGATACAAAATACGAAGTCTGGTACTGTCACTTAACAGACCAAATAAACTGGCAGTTTCAATGGCAAATTCTTCTGGTGGAAGAACATGTTTTAATTCTGTAACATCACATCCATGACCATGGATATCCATGGAAGCAATGTTATATTTCTCCGTTTTATCCATAGAAATCTCCTTTTTATAAGATTAAATGATTGCTTAATTGTTTATGTTTTAAATATAATACTTTTAAATATTGATGTCAACAGAAATGAGAAAAATAGTTAATAGACGTATTGTTTGGTGTAATCTTGGAATTATACATAATAGTTTTTCCTAACTAGAAATTAAAAAAATATAGGATAATCAAAAAAAATATGATATACTAAAAACTACTTATACGAATTTATTAGATCAAAAAATCACATTTCGATAAAAGCAAAGATAAACAAAAACAGAAAAGGAAGTGTATCATGGAAGAGTTAAAGAACATCAAAGTAGCCCTCCTTGGTTCTGGAACTGTCGGAACAGGAGTATACAAACTGATCGAACGCCAGAGAGAAGAATTACCTCACAAAGTTGGTGCAGGTCTGACTGTCAGCAAAGTTCTAGTTAGAGACAAGAACAAGAAGAGAGAAGGAATTAACCCTTCTGTATTAACTGACCAGTGGGAAGATATTATCACAGATGATGAGATTCAGATCGTAGTGGAAGTTATGGGGGGAATCGAACCCGCCCGTACTTATATTACAGAAGCTCTTCAGGCAGGTAAGAATGTTGTCACAGCGAACAAAGACTTAATGGCAGTGCATGGTGGTGAATTATTAGATATCGCTTCCCATAATGGATGTGACTTATTATTTGAAGCATCTGTTGCAGGTGGAATTCCAATTATCCGTCCATTAAAACAGTGTCTGGCAGGAAACTATATTTCAGAAGCAATGGGTATTGTCAATGGAACAACAAACTTCATTCTGACAAAGATGACACACGAAGGAATGGAATTTGATGAAGCTTTGGCACTCGCAACAGAATTAGGATATGCAGAAGCAGATCCAACAGCTGATATCGAAGGATATGATGCAGGACGTAAGATGGCGATCATGGCATCCATTGCGTTTAACTCTAGAGTCACATTTGATGATGTATAC
This sequence comes from Clostridiales bacterium, assembly GCA_019423795.1. Lineage (GTDB taxonomy): Bacteria > Bacillota > Clostridia > Lachnospirales > Lachnospiraceae > Anaerostipes. Next base: position 4,203 of record JAHZAT010000049.1, on the reverse strand, counting down.
ACAGAAGGAATCACAAATATCACAGCAAAAGATATCAAATATGCAGAAGCAATGGGATGTACGATCAAATTGTTAGGGGTAGCAAAGAACACAGAATCTGGAATTGAAGTACGTGTTCATCCAATGCTGATTCCAAGTGATCATCCATTGGCAACTGTCAATGATTCATTTAACGCAGTTTTTGTACATGGAGATGCAGTTGACGATGCAATGTTCTATGGAAGAGGAGCAGGAGAATTCCCAACAGCAAGTGCAGTTATGGGAGATATCATTGATGTCGCACGTAATATTCAGTTCTATTGCACAGGAAGAATCCATTGTACATGCTACAAAGACCTTCCAATCAAGAAGATCACAGAGATTGAAAGCAAATATTTCATGAGATTGTTAGTTGATGACAAACCAGGAGTTCTTGCTCGAATCGCAGATACATTAGGAAAGAATCAAGTAAGTATCGCACAGGTGATTCAGAAGAACAAGGTTAATGATATGGCAGAATTAGTTGTTATCACGGATCTTGTACTGGAGCAGAACTTTGCAGATGCTTTGGTTGAGATTAAGGGAATGGAACATACTCGTGAGATTTCTACAGTAATCAGAGTGTATTAAATTTTAATTGTAGTTGGCCAACTGTAGATTTTGAGTATATGATAAAAAATAAATAAACGATCGGAAGAGCAGCTAGAGAATTTTCCTCACGTTTTTTACAGATCGCTGATCCGCCGGCTTTCCTTGCGTAACTCGCCTTCAAGGGTATTCAAAACAGAAACTCTTTGAGGCTCAAACAACGCACCAAGCCGGCTGCGAATCCGTAAAAAACGTGGCAAAATTCTAATGCTGCTCTTCCGATCGTTTATTTATTTTTTATCATATACCAGAAGTCTAGAGTGTGGACAATTTAAGATTGAAAAATTCAAGAGGGTGTGTATGGAGGACTACTATAGTAGTAAATTTCAATTCCATGTGATAGAATTAAGTAAAATAGAAACAACAAAAGGAAATCATTACATGGAAAAGGCGAGGGATGAGATGATTAAGATGAGTAGGGATGAAAGTGAAAGATAATCTTCTGTTAGCGAATACAAAAATGATTAGCCAATACCGTTAAACATATACACAGTGTAGTGGTTTGAATAACGTAAATTATTTGAATATTATAAAAAGAAATCATGTGTTGGCAACCGTACGGACACATGATTTCTTTTTATAATATTCCACCAATAATTTCCGTCATCAAACTACAAATCACAATATATGATTCTGTATGATCAACCGAATTGACTGATACAAATAAGGCTTCAATTCATCAACTGAAACAGGCTCCCCAGTCAAAATAACATTATAGCAAGACCCTGCGACCATCTCGATGATCATATAGATCATAACTTCCGGATGATCAAATTCATGACCAGAATTATTCAAGAGATCCATATAGATATCATAAATATTTCTCTGGGCATCATCGATCGGTTCCACCAAGGAATTTTTAAACATTCCCCAGCTTAGATGCTTTGAGATTAGTTTTAACAGAGTCGGATTAGCATTTAATGCTCCGATGACCTGGTCAACGATAAAGATCAGTTGGTCTTCAAAATGATCAATGGATTGTTTTTGAAGTTCCTGATAGGCGTGTTTAAATACTTCTGCAGATTTTTTGGCGATCAATTTATATCGGATGTCTAATTTATCTTTAAAATACAAATAAAAAGTACCCTTAGCAACGCCAGCTTCATTTACGATATCGGAGATGGAGGTCTTCTGGAATCCCTTTTCTGTAAACAGTTGGTATGCCGTATTCAAAAGGGCATCTTGTTTCTTTTTCTTATTTAATTCGACCTTTTTCATAGTAATTTCTCCTTTCATCTTCTTTAGTATAACGAAAAAATGACCAAAAGTCAAAAACTTTTAAGAAGTTTATTGACTTTTGGTCATTTTTGGTGTATACCATTATATAGATTAAAAAATGACTATTCGTCATAAATGTAAATGGGAGGATGCTATGATACAATTTGCAAAGAAATTAGTACATCATCGAAAATTCATCGTCTTCCTGGCTTTCATTTTATTGATTCCCTCAACCATTGGAATCGTGAAGACAAGGATCAATTATGACATCTTAAGTTACCTTCCAGACTCTTTGGAGACGGTGAAGGGGCAAGATATCATGGTAGATCAGTTTGGAGCCGGAGCCTATTCGATGATCATTGTCGAAGATATGAATCTTCATGACGTACAGAAATTAAAACAGAAACTAGAGAAAGTCAATCACGTTGATAAGATCATCTGGTATGATGACATCGCTGATCTAAGCGTTCCCAAAGAGATGCTTCCTGAGAAAGTAAGGAAAGTTTTCTTTAATAAGAACGCAACAATGATGATCGCAATGTTTAAAGAAACGACATCATCTGATAACACGATGGAAGCAGTCACACAGATGCGTAAGATTGTTGGAAAACAGTGTTTTATCAGTGGTATGTCAGGGGTAGTTACCGATATTAAGAACCTGGTTATGCAGGAGATTCCTATCTACGTAACGATCGCAGCAGTACTTTCTTTGATCGTATTATTTGCCACAATGGAATCCTTTGCCGTTGCCTTTTTATTCCTGTTAAGTATCGGAATGGCAATTCTTTATAACCTGGGAACGAATATTTTCTTAAGCGATGTGTCCTATCTTACAATGGCATTGACTGCGATCTTGCAGTTAGGAGTTAAGATGGATTATTCGATCTTCCTTCTGCACAGTTATGAGAGTAATAAGATCAGATTTGAAGGTGACAAAGAACGTGCGATGGCACATGCGATTTCGAATACATTTAAGTCCATTACAGGAAGTTCCGTTACAACGGTCGCTGGATTCGCAGCACTGTGCTTTATGACATTTGCATTAGGAGCTAACTTAGGTATCGTTATGGCGAAAGGTGTTATTATCGGGGTTATCTGTTGTGTAACAGTTTTGCCATCATTGATCCTGATCTGTGATAAATTAATTGAGAAGACACACCATCGTTCACTGATGCCAGATCTTACGAATGCATCACACTTTATCACAAAACATTATAAAACAACGATTGTAGTATTTTTAATTTTGCTGTTCCCAGCAATTTATGGAAATAATCATACAGAGATTTACTATAATATTGACAAATCACTTCCACAAAGCTTACCAAGTAATGTGGCGAATAAGAAGTTAAGTGAAGAATTCGGAATGAGTAACATCCATATGGTCATGATCAAGAACGGCATGAGTCAGAAGGAATTAAGCAATATGCAGAAAGAAATCGATAAAGTCGACGGAGTTGAATGGTGTCTCGGAATGAACTCCGTGATCGGTTCTAGTATTCCATCTGATATGATTCCTTCTTCCATGAAAGAAATGTTGCAAAGTGATGAGTATGAGATGCAGTTTATCTGTTCAAATTACAAATCAGCAACCGAGAAAGTAAATAAACAGATCAACGAGATCAACAACATTGTGAAGAAATACAGTCCAGGTTCTATGGTCATTGGAGAAGCACCATTGATGAATGACTTGGAGACAGTAACCAATGTTGACCTTAGAAATGTAAATATCGCGTCGATCGCGGCAATCTTTGTGATCATTTTAATTGTATTTAAATCCATTTCCTTACCGGTGATCCTGGTAGCCGTGATCGAATTTGCGATCTGTGTCAATATGGCAGTTCCATATTACACGGGATTATCGCTGCCGTTTGTTGCAAGTATCGTTATCGGAACGATTCAGTTAGGTGCAACCGTTGACTACGCGATCCTGATGACAAGCCGTTATCAGAAGGAACGTATAAATGGCAAGAAGAAAATGGAAGCGATCCGTATTGCACATGAAACATCCATGCAGTCTATCATTACAAGTGGATTAAGTTTCTTCGCAGCAACGATCGGTATTGCGATTTATTCAAATATTGATATGATCAGTGCGATCTGTACCTTACTTGCACGAGGAGCTGTGATCAGTACCGTTGCCGTAATCTTCATTCTGCCGGCAATGTTTATGATATTTGATAAATTGATCTGTAAAACAACCCTCAAGATGGGTCATTTAGAATAGGAGAGCGATTGTTATGAGAAAAAGAAGATTATCGAAAGCATTAGCAATGTTTCTCGCTGCAGCTCTTACAATTCCGGCAGCAGTACCGGTAGCAGCCAGCGAGTCCACTGCAGATAAGGAAGAAACCGTATACG
>JAHZAT010000048.1:6496-9087 GCA_019423795.1 Clostridiales bacterium | reverse complement strand
AAAGAGTGAATCATAGATGAAAGAATACTACCGAATCGGTGAGACGGCAAGTCTGATGGGAATTACAACCCAGACTTTGCGGTTTTACGATAAGATCGGACTCGTGAAACCGATAAAGATCGATCCAAGAACCGGATATCGTTATTATGCATATGAACAATTTCATTTTATCGACAGGATCAAATATTTACAAAGTCTTGGAATGCCGCTTGATGATATCAAAGAAGTCATGTTTAGTAAGAAAGTCGAGCGGTTACTTCCATTTCTTGACCAGCAGAAGAAAGTCTTAGAAGAAGAAGAAAAAAAGATCCGTCATCAGATCGAGATGGTTGACTGGTACAAAGATTATTTTACCTATATGGAGCGAAATGAAGATGCACCATGTGTCATGCATTTAAAAGAACGATATTATCTGCAGGTTCCATGCTATAAAAGAGATCTCCTGGCAGACATGGAGATCCGTCTTGCGAAGGAAAAAAGTGAGCAGGGAATTGATAATGCGATGTATCTAAGACAGTATGGCTATAAGATTTCATACGATGCATTTTGTAAGCAGAAATTCCGGCCGGATTACTATTTTATTTACTTAAATGAGAAAGTAAAAGATGCACCAAATATCTTAAAGCTCCCAGAAGGAGATTATCTGTGCTTTCGGGAAAGAATCTTAGAAGAGGCATGGAATCCTCAAAGGATCATCAGTTATTTTCAGGGAAAGGCAAAGCCAGAACTGATGCTTGCGATGGAATATGAGGATAATCTTGATAATTATGCTCATGCCAATTATGAAATACAGATTTTACTAGAAAAAAACTAGGAAATAGCTTGACCTTATTCTTACAATAAGGTTTAACATAAATTATGATAAAAATGATAAGGAAGGATACAGAAAATGAGGTTCTGTATCTTTTTTCATTTCTGAATTTATCATGAAAGCAACAAATTACAAAGGAGGATAAAACAAAAATATATGAATGGACTATTACTTGTAATTCAGACGATTTCAGATTTCCTGTGGGGAACGCCAATGACAATCGCACTGATCGGAACAGGACTTTATTTATCAATTAAATTTAAGTTCCGTTATATCACAAAGATTAAATTTCATTTCCAGAATACATTTGGAAAGATGTTCAAAGGAAAAGGAGAAGGGGAAGGAACCGTATCTGGATTCGCAGCAGCATGTACAGCTATGGCCAATACGATCGGTGTTGGGAACATCGGTGGTGTGGCAACTGCGATCACGATGGGAGGACCAGGAGCGATCTTCTGGATGTGGATCTCAGCACTTCTCGGAATGTCTACAAAAGCCTGTGAGATCATTCTTGGACAGAGATATCGAGTGAAATATGAAAACTCTATGGACGAATATATGTGTGACCGTTCTTTCGTTATGAAAAATGCATTAGGATGGAAAAAGGGAGCATTTATTCTTGCAATCTGCTGTTTTGTACTTGGACCATGGACATGCTGTGTTCAGACAGAATCAGTCGTGAATTCCTTAAAAGAAGCATTTGGGATCAAACCATTATTTGCGATCATTGTATTAGGAATCACTTGCTTCTTAACGATCGCAGGTGGATTAAAGAGAATTTCTTCTGTTATGGAACGAATCGTGCCATTTATGGCAATGTTATATATCCTTGGTGGAATCGGAATTCTTTTGATGAATATCAATGCAGTACCAGGAGCCGTTGCACTGATTTTTAAGAGTGCGTTTACACCAATGGCAGGAGTCGGTGGATTTGCTGGAGCGACAGTGAAAGAGGCGATGCGTTACGGAATCGCCAGAGGATTATACTCAAACGATGCTGGAACAGGATATGGAATCGTTGCACATGCAGCAGGGATCACAGACCACCCAGTTCGTCAGTCATCTTGGGGATGGGGAGAAGTATTCTTAGATACGATCGTTGTATGTTCTGTTACAGCATTATCATTGATCCTTACAAACTCATATATTGACTATCCAAACGTAACCAGTGCACAGCTTACAACGGTAGCATTTAAGGTGGCATACGGAAATATTGGAGGATATTTCTTATCCCTGGCGATCACAGTCTTTGCATGGACAACGATCATTGGAATGTATTATTCTTGTGCCAAATCTGTAAATTATGCATTTGGGGATTCCAATGCAAATAAGATCGCAACACCAATTTATATGGTATATTACATGCTTCCATGTTTATTATTTTATAATATCAAAGCCGATCTTTTATGGGCGGCAACTGACTTGTTAAGTGCAGTTTATGTCATTGTCACATTGATCTTTATTTACAGCAAACGAAAAGAAATCATGCGACTATATAATGATTTTTGGGATCGTTTTATTCCAGCATTAAAAAGAGGAGAATATCCAGAAAAAGTATCTTATGAAACAGTCGAAGAAAAAGGAGATGTTTTATGATGAAGAATTCTATTGAAAACATCATCAAAGAAAATAAGATCATGGTCATTGATGGCTCTATGTCCACACCACTGGAAAATAGGGGAGTTTCCCTGAATTCCAAGTTATGGACAGCTAAGATCTTAGCGGAACAGCCAGAACTGATCAAACAGGTTCACAAAAATTACTTCAAAGCAGGAGCAGA
>JAHZAT010000048.1:0-6396 GCA_019423795.1 Clostridiales bacterium | reverse complement strand
AAGCAGGAGCAGATATCATTTTATTTGAAACAGTACCATCTCTAAAAGAAGCTAAAGTTGAGGCAGAAATTGCTGAAGAATATGGATATGATTACTGGATCAGTTTCTCATGTCTAAGTGAAAATATTATCTGCGAAGGAACACCGATCGCAGAATGTGCAACAACATTTGCAAAAGGATATCCCCATTTAAAAATGATCGGTGTCAACTGTACAAAACCAGAATATATCACAGGATTGATCCATAAGATCAAAGAAAACTGTGATATTCCGATCGGAGTTTACCCAAACAGCGGGGAAGAATACGATGCAGTGAAGAAAGTCTGGTTTGGCAAACAGTCAGCCTTGTCATTTGAACAATACGCATACAATTATATGAAATCTGGAGCAAGTGCAGTTGGAGGATGTTGTACAACCGTAGCAAAACATGTAGAGGAAGTCGTAAGAGCCAAAAAACGGTTTTCTGAAGAACAAAAATAACTGAAAAAAATGAAATCATAAAAATGACCTCAGGATAATCTCTAAATAGATTGTCAGAGGTCATTTTTTTCTTTATAATGAGTATATTGGAAATCTAAAAAGAGAAGGAAAATATATGGATAAAAAGAAAAGATTAATTCAGTTAACAGAAGGAATATTACTCTGTTGTGTGATCGTTGTCATGACGTTGCTCTGCATAGGGATCATAAAAAAAGAGGTAAAGAATACAAAAGGAAAATTAACAGAGACAATTGGGTGGTATCGAATACAAGATAATAAAAAAGTGCAAGTAGATCTAAATCAGAAGATAAAGGCAGATCCGCAAAGAAAACTTGTACTATATAATGATACGATTGCCCAGAAATACAAAGGATATCTGATGACAACAAAGGCAGCAAAATATTCTGTCAGAATTTATGCTGGAGATCAGTTGATCTATCGATACAGTGATTCTAATTTTCATCGCAATGATCAAATGAAATCTAAATTAAGCTGCGATGCGAGAATCCCAGAACATGGGAAAAAGGGAACCGTTATCAAGATCATATATCAGAACGGAAGTAACGGAAGTTATCAGCTTGATGATATTTTAGTTGGACGTGGAGATGTAGTTATGGGATTCCATGTTCAACAGGAAATAGTCGGTATCGTGATGATCGCGATCATGTTTTTCTTAAGTTTTGTAGCGTTGATCACTGGAATTTATCTGAAGCATTTTAAATTAAACAGCACCAGATTCTTAAACATAGCAGCATTTCTGGCACTAAGTGGGATCTGGTTTTTGTCAGATTCAGCATTAGCACAGGAATATACATCATTTCCGGCACTGACAGGAATGATTTCTTTTTATGCATTTATGCTGATGTCAGTACCGATGGTTCATTTTGTAAAAAATACACTGAAGTTTGAAAAATATAAAGTCTTAGATGTGATCAATTTGTTATTTTATGCGAATGCGTTGATTCAGGGAATTTTAAACAAATGTTTGAAAATCCATATGGTCCATATGCTGTTCGTAACACATGTGCTCTTGTTCATTGCAGTAATAACCATTGTTGTTTTGATGATAGAAGAATACCGAAGAACAAAAGATAGCGAACTTAAGATCATTATGAATGCCTTTGGGATCATGGCCGTTGCAGGGGTATTATCATTATGCATGTACTGGAAACTTGAGATTCCTTTTTATGGAACCATTTTTGAAGTGGGTGTTTTGATCTTTGAACAGTTGTTATTAACTAGTATTTTTGTAAATCTTGTTGAACAGGCGAAAACAAGATCTGAGCTTGAAGTTTATGAAAGACTTCTAAAAGAAGATCGTATGACAGGTATTAATAACAGGACTGCATTCGAGGAACAGCTTCAAGACATTGAGGATCACGCACAAGATTACGATAATGCTGCATTGATCTTTATGGATGTAGATGGATTAAAAAATACAAACGATCTTTATGGACATAATGCAGGGGACGAACTGATCATTTCTGCGGCGCTATGTATAAAAAATGTATTTGCAACATATGGAAAATGTTACAGGATCGGCGGGGATGAATTTTGTGTGCTTATTTTTGATTCAATAGAGAATATGGATGAATTATTGAAACAAATGGATCAAGAGATCATAAAGTATAATAGAAATAACAGATATTATCTTTCAATTGCAAGAGGGGTAAGTTTCTTAAAAGATACAGAAGGAAAACAGAAGAAGATCAGTGATTGGAAATATGAGGCCGATCAGGATATGTATTGTAACAAAAAGAGGAGAAATATAAATGACAGATTATAATATAGATTTTTTGATCGCAGGACTTGTATTTTTAATATTTCTGTTGATTCATTTTCAGCGTTATAAAAAACTGAATAATATCAGTGGAAGAACATTCTGGTTCTTAATTATTGCAGGAATATTTGATATCATATTTGATCTGTTAAGCTCCATACTATTGGTAAAAAGTAATCCTGCTTATAATTCATGGATGATCTTTTTTTCCACGATGCTTTATATCCTGCAGATGATCGTTGTATATATTTTCTATAATTATACACAGGCATTAAGACACTGTGATGAAGATATAAGAACAAGAAATATAAAGATCATGGCAGTACCAATACTATGTATGGAAGTAGCTATCGTGACCAATGTTTTACATAAACAGTTTTTTTATTGTAATGAACAGGGGCAGTATGTTCATGGAAAAGCATATTTGGTAACATATATTTTTACATTGATCTGTATAGCTGCTGTCATTATAAATTGCTTTATCAATCAGGAAGAATATCAGAAGAATGAGCTTCGGGCAATCAAGGAATTCCTTGGAGTTGCATTGGTCTGTGTTACGATACAGATGAAATTTCAATCTGTATTAATGACAGGATTTGGGTTATCCTTAGGGATTACGATCTTATTTTGGGCACTTTATAATCCACAGTTATATATAGACAGCCTGACCGGATTGTATTCTAAAGGCTATTTCAGGAGATGGTTTCCAGAGCAGATCAAGAGAAAGAAGGAACTTCATCTGCTTATGATCGATTTGTGGAAACTAAAACAAGTTAATAAGCTATATGGAGTTACAACAGGAGATGAATTGCTGATCCAGATTGCAGAATACCTTCACAAGATTAATGAAGCAAACCATGTTTTCAGGATTCATGGGAATCGTTTTTTGTGTTCACAACATCATTGATGGATTATGAAACGAATAAAGATGCGATTATGAAACTATTTAAACGACCTTTTAAAGTAAAAGGGGAACGAATTTCTTTTTCCGCTGCGATATGTGGAATCATCAACGTTCAAGAAGTCAAAGAGATTGATGTATTGATCGATTATCTGGAATATCTGGTACAGTTAAAACCTAAATCAGACAGAACGATACTGATTCAGAATGATCAACATACAAAAGAAGGATTTCTTTATGAACAGGAAGTTAAAAAATATATGGCGACAGCAATTGAAGAGGATCTTTTTGAAGTATATTATCAGCCACTGTATGATCTAAAAGAAAAAAGATATCGTACAATGGAAGCATTAAGCCGATTGAGACATCCGTCACTTGGAATGATTTCACCAGAAGTTTTTATCGGAATTGCAGAGAAACATGGACAGATCGCAAAGCTTGGGTATCTTCAATTCCGAAAGGTCTGTAAGTTCATAAAAGAACATCCACAGATCATGGAAAAGATTGAAAGTATAAAGTATAATCTGTCTCCATTGGAATTATTAAAATCAGGATATAGCAAAAAACTGCTCCGTACGATCGAAGAGTTTGACATACCGTTTTCGTATTTTCAATTTGAGATTACAGAAACTGTTGCGACAGAGTATAGTGAAGCATTGTATCAGACGATCGCAGATTTCAAAAAGTCAGGAATTCAGATCTGCCTAGATGATTTTGGATCTGGATATGCGAATCTAAATACGGTACTAAAACTACCATTTTCAACGATCAAACTGGATCGCTCTTTGCTAAATGGAATCTGCTATGATGACCAAGTCGCATTATTATATAAAAATATTGTTGCAGTCATGCAGAATCTGGGACATAAAGTCGTAGCAGAAGGAGTGGAAACTCAGGAAGAGATCGACTTGTTAAAACAATGGGGTGTTGATCTTGTACAAGGATATTATTATACAAAGCCATTAGATTCAGAGCAGATCATTCATAAATTAGAGAAAGATGTTTGTTAGGACATCATCATTTTTATAATAGCAGCAGAAGCAAAAAAGAAGTTTTGTTTCTGCTGCTATTATTTTCTTTAAATTCTTGTGAAAATAGAACAAGTACAAAAAATTCATGACATGTTTGGAAAGCGTACAAAAGAAAATTGATTTCAAGCCGGAGGTTGCACTGATCTTAGGATCTGGACTTGGAGATTTCGCAGATGGGATTAAGATTGAGCAGACGATCGAAATGTAGTTGCAAAATTTGTAAATGGAAAGAGTGTTCCGAGGGATAAAGATGGAGACGAAACAGCAATTTTTGGAGGAAATCAATAAAGTCAAAGGAAGCAAAAGAGATTACTTAAATAAGTTATTTCAATATGTATTAGAAGCAGTCATCCGGGCGGCGGTACATAAAAATGTAAAAAAAGATGAGTTTATTATTCGAGCAGGAGAGCCATGCGATACTGTCTATATCATCTTAAAAGGCGATGTTGCAGGGGTAGATTATCAAAAATTAGGAAAAGTATATTATTTTATGGATTTCGCAAAGATGTATATTGTAGGAGATTTTGAAATTTTTTCCGAAGATACAAATTATAATGTTTCCATCTGTGCATCTAAAGATAGTGAGCTGTTAGCAATTCCAGCATCAATCTACTGGAAATGGATCAAATATGATGAAAATGCATTGCTGTTAAGAATAAAAAATATAATGACCATTTTGACATCAGAAAAAGCAAGTGATCGAAAATATATGTTTATGAGTTGCAAATCCGTTCTATGATCGCTGGTGTATTCGTAAGTTTAATGAGTGCATTGATCGTCAGCATGGTAACACTTTTTTAAATTCATTTAAATGAAGCATCAGATATTAGATAAAATATGAAACAGCATCCGCATGTATTCCAGCAGCTTATGTAAAACAGGCAGCCGAATATGTAGAGGGAAAACTTCCAATTTGTACAGTTATCGGTTTCCCGAATGGTTACCATACAACGGCGGTTAAAGTGTTCGAGACAAAGAATGCGATCGCAAATGGTTCATCTGAGATTGACATGGTCATTAACATTGGATTTTTGAAAGACGGAAGATATGAAGAAGTAGAAGAAGAGATCAGACAGATTCATGAAGCATGTGATGGAAAAATTTTAAAAGTTATCATCGAAACATGTCTGTTAACAGAAGAAGAAAAGATCAAAGCAGCTGGTGGAATTTCAAGTTTTGATGATGCAGAAAAATTCATTAGTCTTGGAGCGAGCCGTTTGATCAAGATTATGAAAAATACAGACGATGGTGCAGGATACTAATTTCAGAAAATGAGGAATTAAAAAATGAGTACAGCATTAATGATTGAGATTTTTGGATATATCGGATGCATTTTTGTTATCATTTCTATGCTGATGACATCCGTAGTAAAACTAAGAGTGATCAATATTTATAATCTGATCAAGTTAAGTAAAGCAGATGGAAATCACTATGATATGATTCGTTGGAACAAAGAAGATTCCTACTTAACATATTTTATAAAACACTATAAAGAAGATATGAAAAAATACTTCTTAGAGAACACCTTGGAGCTTTCAGCAGCAGATACAATATATACAGTCTGCTGCGAGGGGGGTTCAGCCGGAGTATTAGTGGGAAAGAAAGAAGGAGATGCGTTAGAGATCAGCTTTGATTACACAACACCAACCTACAGAGACTGTTCCGCAGGACGTTTCCTTTATGCGAAATTAGCAGAAGAGGGATATAAGAAATTTATCTGTAAGAAAGTGACAGAAGGACATAAAAGTTATCTTGAAAAAATGGGATTTGTGAAAGAAAACGGCGTTTATGTAAAGAACGCATAGTACAAATCGGTGTTCGTAAGTTTCTTTCATCTTCTGTTAACGAATACAAAACTTATCAACCAATACCGTTTAACATACACATCTGTAGTGGTTTGAATAACGTAAATTATTTGAATATTATAAAAAGATGCATAGGTGTCTGAAACCGTAGGAGCACGCATGCACTTAGTGAGTGGTAGGTTGTTAGACCTGCCAGGAGCTTAGTACATCTGCGTAGCGAGTCGAGTGGGAACGCGTTTCAGACACCTATGCATCTTTTTATAATATTCCACCAATAATTTAAGCTATTCCATCACAATTTAATCAGATTCTACTTCGCATGTAAATCCAGCATCAGTGATCGTTTTGATCGTATCTTGAATTCCCTGTCCATCTGCAGTCAGATATCCTGAAGCAAAGA
>JAHZAT010000047.1 GCA_019423795.1 Clostridiales bacterium | reverse complement strand
GGAAAGCCGGCGAATCAGCGATCTGTAAAAAACGTGAGGAAAATTCTCTAGCTGCTCTTTCGATCGTTTATTTATTTTTTATCATATACTCAAAATCTACAGTTGGCCAATCACAAATTTAAGACAGTTCCAACTTACCAGTATATAATTGATAGTAGGTTCCTTTATTCTTAATAAGATCTTCATGATCTCCACGTTCAATGATCTTACCATGTTCAAGTACAATGATCGCATCACTATTTCGGATCGTAGATAGTCGATGGGCGATTACAAATACAGTTCTACCTTTCATCAGGTTATCCATTCCTCGTTGTACAATGCTTTCTGTTCTTGTATCAATACTTGATGTTGCTTCATCTAAGATCAGTACTGGTGGGTTGGCTACGGCTGCTCTGGCAATGGATAGTAACTGTCTCTGTCCTTGAGATAATCCTTCTCCGTCTCCGCTGATCACAGTGTCGTAACCATCTGGAAGCATTTTGATGAACTGGTCTGCGTGTGCTAATTTGGCTGCTTCGTAGACCTGTTCGTCGGTTGCCCCTAAATTTCCGTAACGGATATTGTCTTTGATCGTTCCTGTAAACAGGTGCGTATCCTGTAATACAATTCCTAAGGAACGTCTTAAGTCGTCTTTTTTGATCTTCTTGATGTTGATTCCATCGTAACGAATCTTACCATCCTGAATGTCATAGAAGCGGTTGATCAGGTTTGTGATCGTTGTTTTTCCGGCTCCTGTGGATCCTACAAATGCTAGCTTCTGTCCTGGTTTTGCGAACAGACTAATGTCATGAAGGATGGTTTTATCTTCGTTGTAACCAAACGTTACATCTTCAAATCTTACATCGCCAGTTAATTCTGTATATGTTACAGACCCATCTGCAGAGTGTGGATGTTTCCATGCCCACATTCCTGTTCTTTCTTCACATTCGATAATGTTTCCATTTTCATCTTTCTTCGCATTTACTAATCTTACATATCCCTTATCTGTCTCAGGTTCTTCATCGATCAGGGCAAAGATCCTTTCTGCACCTGCAAGTGCCATTACAATAGAGTTAAACTGCTGTGCGACCTGCATAAATGGCTGTGTGAAACTCTTTGTAAACTGAAGGTATGATGCCATAACACCTAATGTGATCCCTCCAATACCTTCAATAGCTAACACACCACCTAATACCGCTGTTAATACAAATTGAAGGTTTCCAATATTACCTACAACTGGACCCATGATATTTGCATATTTGTTGGCATTTGCAGCACTTTCAAACAGAGATTCGTTTAACTTGTCAAATTCTTCTTCTGATTTACGTTCGTGGTTAAAGACTTTGACAACTCTCTGTCCATTCATTCTCTCTTCGATAAATCCTGTCACATCGGCTAATGATTTTTGCTGGCGGATAAAGTATTTTCCGCTGTTTCCACCAATCGCTTTTGTTACCGTGATCATGATTCCGATAACAACAACTGCAAGAATCGTTAAAATCGGACTTAATACTAACATAGAAATAAATGTTACAATGATCGTGAAAAATGACATCAATGCCTGAGGAATTGCCTGGCTGATCATCTGTCTTAATGTGTCCGTATCATTTGTGTATAAACTCATGATCGAACCATTTGTATTCTGGTCGAAATAACGGATTGGTAATGTCTGCATATGTTCAAACATATCGTCTCTGACACGTTTTAGGACTCCTTGTCCGATAAATACCATCATCCTTGTATAAATAAATGTTGCAATGACACCTGCTGCAAAGATGCATCCAAGGACGATCATTGCGTGGTAAAAATTTGTGAAATCTGGATTGCTCTGTCCAACCAAAGGCAGGATGAAGTCATCGAGCATAAATTTCAATGATAAAGATACAGATACAGAAGCTGCTGCACTGATGAAAATGCAGACAAACACGAGAATAAACTGTAATTTATAAGTATCTGTTACATATTTTAAAAGACGTTTTGCTGTCTTCGCCGTATTTTTGTTGATCGTCTTTTCTGGTCTTTTACTCATCGTCTTCTCCCCCTTTCACCTGTGATTCATAGACTTCTCTGTAAATATCATTTGTCTTTAATAATTCTTTGGATGTTCCAACACCCATGATCTTTCCATCATCTAATACGATGATCTGGTCTGCATCTTCGATGGAAGATACTCTCTGTGCGATGATGATCTTTGTTGTATTCGGAATTTCTTCACGGAATGCCTTACGGATCAATGCATCTGTCTTTGTATCAACCGCACTTGTGGAATCATCTAAGATCAAGATCTTTGGTTTCTTTAATAACGCTCTTGCGATACACAATCTCTGTTTCTGTCCACCAGAAACATTGTTTCCACCCTGTACGATCTGTGTATTGTATCCAGCTGGGAATTCATTAACGAATCCATCTGCCTGTGCTAATTTACACATTCTCTGAACTTCTTCATCGGATGCATTTTCATCTCCCCAACGGATATTATCGTAAATTGTTCCTGTAAATAATACATTCTTCTGGAGTACCATGGATACCTGGTCTCTTAATGCTTCTAAGTTGTAATCACGGACATCAATGCCGCCAACTTTGACACATCCTTCTGTAACATCGTAAAGTCTTGGGATCAACTGTACTAATGTAGATTTTGCACTACCTGTTCCACCGATGATTCCGATCGTCTGTCCGGATCTGATATGAAGATCAACATCTTTTAAGGAAAGATTTCCACCTTCTCCTGCATAACTGAAGTTTACATGATCAAAGATGATCTCTCCGTCTTTCACTTCTGTTACTGCATCTGCTTTATCCTGCATTTCTGGTACTTCTTCCAAAACTTCTGTAATACGGTCTGTAGATGCTTCTGCGATCATGATCATTACGAATACAAAGGTTACCATCATCAGAGAACCAATGATCTGTAATGCGTATACGATGATACTTGTTAATTCTCCAGTTCCCATTGTTCCATGGATGATCCCTGTTCCACCGATTGCTACAAGCAGAAGTATAACAACATACATTGTAAACTGCATAACTGGTGAGTTCCATGCAACGATCTTTTCTGCTTTTGTAAACAGTGTATATACATACTTGGAAATTCCGTGGAATTTATCGATTTCATAATCTTCACGTACAAATGCTTTTACCACACGGGATGCGTTTACATTTTCCTGTACAGAATTATTTAAGATATCATATTCATCAAATACTTTGATAAAGTGTGGATGTGCTTTTTTTGCAATAAAGATCAATGTTCCTCCTAGTAATGGAATCACGATCAAAAATAGTATCGCTACTTTCACACTGTACTTTAATGTCATTACCCATGATAAAATGATCATGATCGGTGCTCTGGCAAGTAGTCGGATACTCATCATATAGGCCATCTGGATATTTGTAATATCTGTTGTCATACGTGTGACAAGTCCTGATGTTGCAAAGTGGTCGATATTCTTAAATGAGAACTCCTGCACTTTGTAGAATATATCGTGTCTTAAGTTCTTTGCATATCCGGCACCTGCAACGGCTGCCATATTTCCAGCTGAAATCCCGAAAAACAGGGATAACA
>JAHZAT010000046.1 GCA_019423795.1 Clostridiales bacterium | reverse complement strand
CATGGAATACAAAAAATTCAACAATCAATACGTAATAAGAATTGACAAAGGCGAAGAAATCTGTGCAAAATTAAAAGAGGTCGCCCAAAAAGAAAATATCAAACTTGCATACTTAACAGGAATCGGGGCAGCAGGCAAAGTAACAGCTGGTGTTTTTGATACAAAGGAAAAAGTATTCAAAGGCCATACATGGGAAGGTGATCTTGAGATCGTTTCCATTGGTGGGAATATCAATACTATGAATGGGGAAACTTATACACACTTCCATATCAGTGTTGCGGATGAAGCAGGGAATGTCTATGGAGGTCATCTGACAGAAGCAGTGATCAGCGGAACCGGAGAACTTGTATTAACTGAGATCGAAGGCACAGTTGACCGCAAGTTTGATGAAGAAATCGGGCTGAATTTATTTGAATTCTAAGTGAAAAACGGAGGACAAAGATAACATGGAAATGATGACAGGAAGAACATTATTTCGAAATTACAAAGAATATGATCAGAAAGAAGTAGAGATCTGCGGCTGGGTAAAAAGCAATCGTGGATCAAAGAAATTCGGATTTCTGGTTATTAATGATGGTACATTTTTTGAACCGATTCAGGTTGTATATGATCAGGAGATGGACAACTTTGATACGGTCAGCAAATTAAATGTTGGAACAGCTGTGATCGTTAATGGAACTGTGATCGTGACACCAGATGCGAAACAGCCATTTGAGATTCATGCAAAGAGTGTAGAAGTCGAGGGAGAATGCCCATCCGATTATCCATTACAGAAAAAACGTCATACATTAGAATATTTAAGATCTATCTCTCATTTAAGACCAAGAACGAATACGTTTCAGGCAGTATTCAGAGTTCGTTCTCAGATTGCATATGCGATCCATAAATTCTTTCAGGAACGTGATTTTGTATACGTGCATACACCATTGATCACAGGACAGGACTGTGAAGGTGCTGGAGAGATGTTCCAGGTAACAACGATGGATCTTAACAAGATCGCTGAAGAAGGAAAAGTTGATTATGAACAGGATTTCTTTAAGAAGCCAGTCAGCTTAACCGTCAGCGGACAGCTTGCAGGAGAGACTTTTGCACAGGCATTCCGCAATATTTATACATTTGGACCAACTTTCAGAGCTGAAGATTCCAATACAACAAGACATGCAGCAGAATTCTGGATGATCGAGCCAGAGATCGCATTTGCAGATCTTGAGGATAATATGATCCTTGCAGAGCAGATGATCAAATATATCATCAATTATGTGATGGAGCATGCACAGGAAGAATTACAGTTCTTTAATAAATTCGTAGATAAAGGATTATTAGAACGTTTGAACCATGTAGTATCTTCTGATTTTGGAAGAGTTACTTATACAGAAGCAGTGAAATTATTAGAAGAACACAATGATGAATTCGAATATAAAGTATCTTGGGGAATTGATCTTCAGACAGAGCATGAACGTTATCTGACAGAGCAGATCTTTAAGAAACCAGTGTTTGTCACAGACTATCCAAAAGAGATCAAAGCATTTTATATGAAGATGAATGAAGACAACAAGACGGTTGCAGCCATGGATCTTTTAGTGCCAGCTATTGGAGAGATCATCGGGGGAAGCCAGAGAGAAGATGATCTTGCGAAACTGGAAGAGAGAATCACAGAATTAGGTATGAAACCAGAAGATTATGATTTCTATTTAGATCTTCGCAAATATGGTTCCACAAGACACGCAGGATTTGGTCTTGGATTTGAGCGTATGGTAATGTACGCAACAGGAATTGCTAATATCAGAGATGTCATTCCATATCCAAGAACAGTAGGAAAATGTCAATATTAAGATGAATTATGCATATACTATTACGAGAGCAATTTTTAGGAGGTAGTAGTATATGCATTCTATTTGGCAGGAACAGATGGAATTTCCAGTTTATCCGATTTTAAAAAGAGATAAAAAAACAGATATTTTATACGTAGGTGCAACCCTGAAACATGCAATAGAGGCAAATTTTCAAAAAGAAATGGGAAGATCAGTTATGATCATTGAAGAAAAAAGTATTGGAGATATGCCAGAACTTGGTGGCATGGGGATTTTGAAAGCAACGAACATGAATGAATTTAAAGAACTCTGTATTTTGAAAAATTATATTATAAGACAACATATTCCATGTGATCTTGAAATTATTTCAGAGACAAGCATTCAGGTTCATCCAGTGAAGTTGTTTTTGTTTATGACGAAGGATATTGAAGTCTATGAGCAGACAAAGATTACTGCAAGACAGGGGAAACGTCTGGATATCGAAAGTGCCTATATCGATGCAGGACAAGTGATCGAAGACGACAAACCTTGTGAGAAGAGATATATTCATGTATTTTCAGAAGCAGATTTTCCAGAGATCACGAAGCCAGATATTCTGGAGATCAGAAAATATAAAGAAGATTATCTGGTGTTATCGTATCAGAGAAAATTGGAAGGAAGCCGGCATTCTTGGGAAATATAATTGAGTCATGTTGTAAAATTAGTGAAACGAAGATAGTATTTTGTGCTACAATAGATGTCAAGAGAACATTTATACAGGAGGATAAGAAACTATGAGTATGATTGATGTAATCCGCAAAGAAATGATGACAGCGATGAAGAATAAGGACAAAGAGAGAAAAGAAAGTCTTTCTATGTTATTAAGTGCATTAAAAAATGCACAGATCGATAAGAGAGAAGATCTGACAGAGGCAGAAGAAAACACAATTATCGCAAAAGAGATCAAACAGACAAAAGAGACAATGGATACTTGCCCTGCTGATCGTACAGATATCATTGATGAATGTAAAGCAAGATTAGCAGTCTTAGAAGAGTTTGCACCAGAGCAGATGAGCGAAGAACAGATCGAAGCTGAGATCAATGCTGTATTAGCAGAACTTGGAATTGATGCGCCAACAATGAAAGACAAAGGAAAAGTTATGAAGAACCTGATGCCAAGAGTCAAAGGAAAAGCTGACGGTAAACTTGTAAACCAGCTGGTAGGAGCTAAACTTTCATGAGAAATATACTAATTGTTGTCGATATGCAGAATGATTTCATCGACGGAAGCCTTGGAACCAAAGAAGCACAGGAGATTGTAACACCTGTTGCGGGAAAGATTCGTAATTTTGAGGGTGATATCTATGGAACACTCGATACACATGAGGAAGATTATCTTTCCACACAGGAAGGAAAGAATCTTCCAGTCAAACATTGTATCTGTGGAGAAGACGGCTGGGCATTAAACAGCGAAATCATGCAGGCAATCGCAGAGACGAAAGCAGAAGTCCATAATTTCTGTAGAAAAGGAACTTTTGGTTCTATGGAACTGGCACAGATATTGAAGGAAACATATGAAGATCAGGAAGTTGAAATCGAACTGATCGGATTATGTACGGATATCTGTGTGATATCCAATGCAATGCTGATTAAAGCAGCACTGCCGGAAGTGAAGGTAAGTGTTGATTCTTCATGCTGTGCAGGAGTGACTCCTGAGAGTCATAGGAATGCGTTGGAAGCTATGAAGATGTGTCAGATTGAGATAGTATAATTAGTTGTAAATAAAGGGCGATATGAAGTCGCCTTTTTATTTTAAATTAAAATGTAAAATAATAGAAATATTTACAATAATATCTTGATATATTTCAAAATCGTGGGTATAATAAAATTTACAATAAATGTAAGAATATAAAGGGTAATGCCTATGACAAACAACAAACTTTATGCACGAGATGATTATCTAAAGAAAAAAGCAGCGGATAGTAATGGATTGAATATTCAATTAACGAACAATTATGCTTTTCGGAAAACATTTAAAAATACTTACATAGCAAAAGGATTTTTGATGGCGTTATTAGGATTGAAGGAGAATGAGATAGCAGATTTAAAAGTTACAGATCCATTTGAAGAGGGGGAAAGTGAACAGGAAAAAGAGGGGATTCTGGATGTAAAAATTTATCTGAACAATAATAAGAAAATCAATATAGAAATGCAAAATCGTTATCAGAATGATTGGACGGAACGAAGTTTGTTTTATAATTGCAGGATGTTTACAGATGGATTTTATCACGGACAATCATATGGAGAATTAGAACCATGTATACATATAGGTATTTTAGATTTTAATTTGATGAGGAGTCAAGGTTTTCATCATCATATTAAATTATTGGATATAAAAACAGGGGAAGAATATAATGACAAATTGCAATTTCACGTGGTACAATTAAAGAAATTAGAAGATGCTGCCAAGGAAGAAAAAGAAACGGAACTATACTATTGGGCAAAATTACTTGCAGCAAAAGATTGGAAAGAAGTTGACGATACGATTAAAGGAAATCCATATAGAGAGGCGGTGAAAGATGAGATGTATAAAATGAGTCAGGATGAAAGAGAACGATATTTGTATTTGCGAGAAGAAATGGCATATAGTGATGAAATCAGCAGGATGAAAACGGCGAGAGAAGAAGGATTGGAAGAGGGAAGAAAGGAAGGAAGAAAGGAAGGAAAGCAATTATTTTTACAATGTATAAGATTAAAAAAACAAGGTTGTTCAAAGGAAAAAATAGCAGAAGAATGTCAGGTTGATATACCTGAAGTAGAAGAAATCTTGAAAGAAATAGAAGATTTATAAATTTAACAAATTAGAATATAGCATAGATAATAATCACAAGTGGTAATAAGAAATTACTGCTTGTGATTTTTTGATTTGTAGGATTCTTTCTTTTCTATTGACAATAAAAAACGGACTGTATATACTGTGTATATACAGAAAAACAAAGAAAGGAGAGAATTAAGTGAAAATCATAATCAGCAATGCCAAAAATCAGCCAATCTATGAACAGATTTATGAACAGATCAAGAATCTGATCATTACAGAAGAATTAGAAGCTGGACAAATGCTTCCATCGATTCGTGGACTTGCGAAGGATTTAAGGATCAGTGTGATCACAACAAAGAGGGCGTATGATGAGCTTGAGAAAGATGGATTTATTAATTCTGTCGCAGGAAAAGGCTGTTTTGTTGCAGAGAAGAATCTGGAGCTTATCAAGGAGGAGAATTTAAAGAAGATAGAACAATATTTGGAGGAAGCAGTGAAGCTTTCAGGAACATGTGGGTTGACGAGGGATGATCTGATTGAGATGATCAAGATCATTGGGAAGGATGAACTATGAAGAATGCATTAGAATTAAAGAATGTATCAAAGTCATTTATAGGATTTGAAATGAACGATATGACATTTTCACTGCCAGAAGGGTGTATTCTTGGTCTGGTAGGAAAGAACGGGGCAGGGAAAAGTACAATCATTCGTCTGATCATGGACATGATACATAAGGATGGTGGAACAATCCATGTATTAGGAAAAAACAATGAGGAGGATTTTACAGAGACAAAACAGGATATCGGAGTTGTCTTAGATGAACCATCATTTCCAGAATACGTGACGGCAGATCAGATGAATCATATCATGAAAAATATTTATAGAAACTGGGATGAAAAACGATATTATGAATTGATTGATCAGTTTGAACTTCCGAAATGGAAAAAGCAGTTTAAGAATTACTCCAAAGGAATGAAGATGAAGCTTGCAATCGCGGTGGCACTTTCTCATCATGCAAAACTACTGATCTTAGATGAACCAACGAGTGGTTTAGATCCATTTATGAGAGATGAAATTCTGGATATTCTTTATGAATTTACAAGAGAAGAAGATCAGTCTGTTTTGATTTCTTCTCATATTGTCAGTGATCTTGAAAGACTTTGTGATTATATTGCATATATTGATCAGGGAAGTTTGAAATTATATGAAGAAAAAGATTGCCTGATTGAACAATATGGAATCTTAAAATGTTCCAAAGAAGAGCTGAAAGAATTTGACGAACAGGCAGTTAAAGGGGTAAGAGAAAAT
The DNA here is from genome assembly GCA_019423795.1 of Clostridiales bacterium. Lineage (GTDB taxonomy): Bacteria > Bacillota > Clostridia > Lachnospirales > Lachnospiraceae > Anaerostipes. The sequence continues at coordinate 1,541 of JAHZAT010000046.1, read as the reverse complement.
CCATATGGAGTTGAAGCATTGGTAGACAGATCGAAGATGCCGAAAGATTATGAGACAGATATGGCAACATTAGAAGAAATTGTCGTATTTCTCTCAAAAGGACAGGAAGAATAGGAGAAAGTGTGGGTATGAAAGGATTAATACGAAAAGAATGGTATAGTTTGTGGAGTCAGTATCGGATACATATGCTGGCAATGCTGGGGTTAGGAGTATTGCTGCCAATTATAAAAAATACAGACTTTTTCCCTGATGAATCTTTTTGGATATATTGTGCAGTAATAACGATTTTCTATATTCTAATGCATTCGGTAGAATATGAAAAAAAATCAAATTGGGATATGTACAGAGCAACATTTCCAATCAATGGAAGGGAGATTGTTGTTTCAAAATATATCTTTGGTTTTGGGATCGTGATAATCGCGAGTATCTTAGTTTTTGCAGGAAGTATGATCTGCCAGAAGATGATAGTGGGCAGAATCAATATTTACTTTATTGGTCGTGTTGTAAAAGCTATATGGATTAACGGTACATTGGATATGATATTTGCATTTCCGATTTTGTGCAGATATGGATATGACGAAGGAAGGGTATCTGCAGCGATGATTGTATGTTTTCTTGGAATGTTTTATCCATATAGGCTGCAACAATTATTATTAAATCTGCCATTCCCGACCATTGTATTTCTGATTTTGCTATTTATCATTTGGTGTTTTTCAGGTGTATTGAGTTGCAAATTATACGAGAAGCGGAATGATCAATAAGGAGGGCGCAGTGTGAAAGGTTTGTGTTTAGAATACAAATGCAGGATTATGGAATGTGGAATTAAATATGTGATTTGGATACTTTTAGTTCTTCAGATGATCATAGGATTTTTTGGATTTGGTACTGGCGGGGCTGTTTTGTCAGCACTTCTGGTAATTCAGCTTAATGACACAATGATTGATGATCAAGCCTGTGGATGGAATCAGTATTGCAAGATCTTACCAGTCAGTGGAAGGAAACAAGTTGGTATGAGGTATCTTCTTGGAGTTGTAGCGACAGCAATTATGACCATCATATTTTTGATCGGAAGAGCACTTGGCGTTCTCAATGTTGAAGTTCCGTTCTATGAAGTAAAGCAAGTGATTCAATGGATCGTTGTAGTAAGTTTCTTATGCATGTCAATTCAGATTCCAGTAAATCTCATGCTACATTTAAAAAATATAAGAAACAGACTCGTAGGATTGCCATTGTTTTTAGTTTGCTATGTAGGAGGTAGATTGATCTTTTATGCAATACGAAAAATACCAAGAATTCCGGGGAGTCAGGTGTTTTTAAAGAATGCAGTAGTGATATCAATTGTAATGGTTTTGGTTTCTTATATTGGTTCGGTTTTGATGTGGAAATATAGGAAATCGTAGTGGTTAGCAAAAGAAATGCAATCTATACTGTCCTAACAACATCATTTATGCTAAAATAAAAATCGTCTGTAATACGGCAATAAAAATTGGTGTGCTCCCTGTCAAGAGGACAATAAAAAATAATAAATTTTTGTATCGTCA
>JAHZAT010000045.1 GCA_019423795.1 Clostridiales bacterium | reverse complement strand
ATAAATTTAAAACTTATCTTTTATCTCTGTTTTTCTTAACTTAATGACATTGCAGCCGGCTTGGTGCGCTGTCTGAGCCTCAAAGAGTTCTGGTTTAAATATCTTTGAAGGCGAGTTCACAAGGAAAGCCGGCGGATCAGCGATCTGTAAAAAACGTGAGGAAAATTCTCTAGCTGCTCTTCCGATCGTTTATTTATTTTTTCTCATATACTCAAAATCTACAGTTGGCCAACTACAAAATCAAAATTTCATTTTCCAGCAGATTCACCGCTGCCATCGCATCTTCTGTATAATAATCTGCTCCGATATTGTGTGCGATATCTTCCGTCACAACAGCTCCCCCAACCCAGATCGGTTCACTGCATCCTGCTTCGTGAAGTGCTTTGATCGTTCTTTCCATTGATGCAACGGTTGTTGTCATTAATGCACTTAGCCCAATCGCTTTTGGCTTGTATTTCTTATAAGCTTCTACTACCTTTTCAACTTTAACGTCTTTTCCAAGGTCGATGATCTTATATCCATAACTTTCCAGTACAACTTTCACGATGTTCTTTCCAATATCATGAATATCACCTTCTACGGTTGCTATGATAATCGGTCCTTTTTCTTCTCCATCATTTGCTGAAAATGTTTCTTTAACAACTTCAAATGCTTTCTTCGTTGTCTCTGCTGACTGAATTAACTGTGGCAGGAAGATCTTTCCTGTCTCATAGTCTTTTCCTACGATATTTAACGCTGGTATGATCACTTCATTAATTACTGTCAGTGCTTCTTTATCTTTCAGTTCTTCTTTTGTGACTTTCTCTACTTCATCTTTTAATCCGTGAATGATCACATCTTTTAATGTGAAGTTTGTTGTTGCCGCCGCTGCGGCTGGTTTTGTTTCTTTATCTTTGGACTGGTTTTTAATATAAGTCTGACTATCCACGTCTTTGTAGAACAGCACATGAAATGCATCTATAGTTCCCATCAATTCTGCATCTAACGGATTGATGATCGGTAAATCCAATCCTGCTTCCATTGCTAATGCTAAAAATGTTCTATTTAATAACGGACGGTTTGGCAATCCAAAGGATACATTCGATACCCCTAATACGGTATGGACACCTAATTCTTTTTTTACCATCTTGATCGCTCGGAGTGTTTCTTTTACTTCTTTTTGCTGTGCAGATGCTGTTAATGTCAGACAGTCGATGATGATATTCTCTTTACCGATTCCGTATTCAGCTGCTTTATTGACAATCTTCTTGGCGATTTCAAATCGTTCTTCTGCTTTCAGCGGAATTCCGTCTTCCAGAGTCAGTCCGATCACAACTCCTCCATATTTCTTAGCAATCGGGAAGATTTTTTCCATGACTTCGTCTTTACCATTTACAGAGTTGATCAATGGTTTTCCATTATAATAACGGCAGGCATTCTCAATCGCATCTGCTTCGGAACTGTCAATCTGTAATGGAAGTGTGACAACTTCCTGCAACAGACGTACAACCCGTTTCATTGTCTCTGGCTCGTCAATTCCAGGAAGTCCAACATTAACATCTAGTACTTCCGCTCCAGCTTCTACCTGTTTAACTGCTTCCACCACAAGTTCATCATAGCGCTCTTCTAACAACGCTTTTTTCATCTTTTTCTTACCCGTTGGGTTTAGACGTTCTCCGCAGACGATCACATGATCTCCAAACGTAACTGTCTGTGTCTGACTGGATACTCTTGTTTTCTTCTCAACTGTTCTCTCTGCCACTGCTTTAGGCGCAGCTTCTGCAAGTTTTCCTATAAATTCTGGTGTTGTTCCACAGCATCCACCAACGATTGCTGCACCTCTTGCCATATAATCTTTCATAGATTCCACATATTCTTCTGGTGTCACATGATAGTGTGTTTCTCCATGTTCTAAACATGGAAGTCCGGCATTGGGCTGTAACATCACTGGAATACTTGCTTTTTCTAAGATTTCGTCAATGATCGGTTTTAATTCATCGGGTCCTAAAGAACAATTGACTCCCAATGCATCAACTCCTAAGCCCTCTGCAACATTAATAAATGTTTCCGGATCATTTCCAGATAATGTTCTTCCATTTTGCTCGAAGGTCATTGTAACAAACACTGGAAGGTCTGTGTGTTCTTTGACCGCCAGAACTCCAGCTTTCACCTCATATAGATCACTCATTGTCTCAAACAGTACAAGATCTACTTGATCTTTTACTGTTTCTACCTGCTCGAGGATGATGTCATATGCTTCATCGAATGTCAATGTTCCCATTGGCTCTAACAGCTGACCGATTGGTCCAATATCAAGAACAATATAAGAGTCATCTTCTCTTCCAGCTTCTGTTCTTGCTACTCTTGCATTCTCTACTGCTGCTAACAGCATATCTTTCGCCTCGTATTTTGCTTCTTCCATCTTTAATCGGTTACACCCAAATGTATTTGTTGTAATAAAGTCTGCTCCCGCTTTCAGATAGTTTTTATGAATCGATCTTAATAAATCCGGGCGGTCAATATTTAATTCTTCTGGGATATCCCCTGCACTTAATCCTGCGTTCTGGAGCTGTGTTCCCATCGCTCCATCAAATATTAAAAGTTCTTTTCCTAATCGGTTCTGTAACATCTTTGTCCTCTCTTTCTAAACGGGCAATCTTCTTTCATCACACAATTTCCACATGATTTCTTTCGTTTATCACTTCCGATACCAATCAATCCTAACATAGACTTCTGTGGGATCAAAAGATTATTTGGCGTGATCGTGACTCCGATCTTCCTTGGTATATCTAGTAATATAGCAATTCTTTTGTTGAATTCAAGTGGAAAATCTCCATATCCGGGACATGCACGATATGTTCGGTTATCAAACCCAAGTGTTTCTTCATATCTGTCACAATATTCTTCCAGATAAGCACTTGCCGCAGCATCCATAACCGTAGATTTTGTCATGTTAACCTTTGCATAAAACTTGATTTTACGCTCCATAACAATCCCAAGAGTACATCCGATCAATATACATTCTTCACAATCTTCCAGCATATCTTCCATCTGCTGCCCTAAAATCTCATCCCCTGATTCCTCTAATCTCAATGGATCTTTCGCCAGTTTAAATCTCTTCACTATCACTTTGGGCTGTGCTATCTGTTTGATCTCTTCTATACATTCACCCAAAAGACTTGAAATCCCTGGAGTCAAACCTTCAAACATTGGTGCCTGATATCCAAGATATTTCAAGGCATTTTCTCTTACAACCTGAAAATCCATCTTAGTTTAATTCTTTCAATACAGCTGGAATACTGTCAAATACACGCTGCGCTGTTTCTGCACGATTCATTGTGTAAATATGAATCCCATCAACTCCATTTGTGATCAGATCAATAATCTGTTGTGCTGCGTAGTTGATTCCGATTTCTTTCATAGCTTCCGGATTATCATAATGTGCCTCGATCATTGTAGATAACTGATATGGGATCGTACATCCACACATCTTTGTTGTACGGATCAGAGATTTCGCATTCGTAATTGGCATGATTCCTGCAAGAATTGGTACTGTGATACCGATCTTTCTTGCTTCTCTGACTAATCTGTAATAATAATCATTGTCAAAGAAAATCTGTGTTACTAAATATTCTGCTCCTGCATCTACTTTCTTCTTTAATGCTTCTAAATCTTTCTTAAACCCATCAGCTTCCTGATGTGTCTCTGGATAACATGCTCCTGATAAGCAAAATTGTCCTTTAAAATGTTCTCCGATAAATTCATTTAATTCACTTGCATAGTGAAATTCCAGATTCTCAGGATCAAAGTTTGTTGCATCTGCAGGATAATCTCCCCTTAATGCTAAGATATTATCGATTCCTGCTTCTTTCAGACGTTCACATTCGTATTTGATATCCTCTTTTGTAGATGAAATACAGCTTAAATGTGCTACAGATTCAATTCCATATTCATGCTTAATGACTGATGCGATTTCTACTGTCTTACCTTTTGTAGATCCACCTGCACCATATGTAACACTAATAAAATCCGGGGATAATTTTGCTAATCCCTCAATCGTACTATAAATAGAAGAAATATTTCCTTCTTTATTCTTTGGAGGAAATACCTCAAACGAAATTGTTGACTTATTTTTTAAAATTTCTGATATTTTCATAGAATTTGCTCCTTTTCATTATTTCTGACTAATTAACTATGATAAATTTTAACATGATATTTTATCACTGTAAAGGAACGAAATCATATCATTCTTCGTCTATAGATCGTAACTGATCTTACCATCAATTTCAGCGTAATAAGTTTCTTCTCCTTTTTTAAGAACTGCTTTCCCCATAGATGCTTCCATAAACTTTTTCTCAACACTTCCAACTTCTTCCACTGGTACGATCATTTCAAATGTTACATTATCCGTATACACTGTATCAAGCACTGGGATATGCTCTGTTGCTGTTAAATACTGAATCTTTCCAGATGTCGTGTAATCACAAGTGAGGCTGAGCATTACCCCAAGACATTTCTCGATCACCATACTTTCCTTGATCCCTTCTTGCGTACTTTTTGTGTACGCACGGATCAATCCTCCAGTTCCAAGAAGTGTTCCACCAAAATATCTTGTTACAACTGCTACCACATTATGTAGTTCCTGCCCTGTCAGCACCTCAAGCATTGGCTTCCCAGCAGTTCCACTTGGTTCCCCATCATCACTACAACGCAAGGCTGGTTGCTTTTCTCCGATACTGTATGCCCAGCAGTTATGCCTTGCATCCCAGTATTGTTTTTTTATCTTCTCTATGAATGCCTGTGCTTCTTCTTCTGTCTGCGCTGGAGCAATATGTGCAATAAATCTTGATTTCTTTTCTGAAATCTCTGCTTCTCCCTCTTTATATAAGATTTTATATTTTTGAACGTCCATCTTCTTCCTCCCTGGTCATGATCTCATCTAAGGACTCTGCCAGTGAGATCGGTGTTACTTTATATTTTATCAGGTTATGGATCACACGATCTACTAATTCCATAGATTCTGATATACTTGGAACTGCATCCCACTCGATCACATTCGTCTCTTCCTGATATTTTTCCAGTTCGACTCCATACATCGTGTGTTCCTGATCTTCCATCAAATAGTAGGATACTACATTTTCCCTTTGTTTGTCATCATAAAATGACTGCTTCCCCTTTAATTGTTTTTTCATATTCTTCTCCTTTATACTTTTGCCCCTTACATCATCATATTGTTGATTGTATCGTTTATAGTTACACGGTCGGTTTACTTGAACTTTTTTATTTGGTATAATACGTAACAGGAGGTTTTTTATGAAATATACCAAACAAAACATTCAGAAAAAGAGACAGATCTTATCTTCAGAAAAAATTCGTAGAAATTCTAAGATTTCTCTCTTTCTTTTTAAATATGCTTTTATCATCTCCATTGCCTTGATCGTTACTGGGCTCGGCCTCGGGGTTGGTTTCGTACGTGGGATTTTAAAAACAACCCCACAGATTACAAAAGATTCCGTCCATTCCAAAGGATATATCACAACTATTTACGATAACAAAGGATCAACGATCAAAACACTTTCAAACCATGATTCCAACAGGATCTACACTCCTCTTTCTTCCGTTCCAAAGAATCTTCAGCATGCTTTTATTGCGATTGAAGATGAACGTTATTACAGCCATAATGGAATTGATCTGTATGGAATTATTCGAGCAACCTTCCTTGGTATCAGAAACCAATCTCTAAGCCAAGGGGGAAGTACTATCACGCAACAGTTGATCAAGAACAATGTACTTGGAATTCAGCCGGAAAAAACCACAATGGAACGTCTGGAACGAAAGATCAAAGAACAATCTCTTGCTCTTGAACTAGAAAAGATTGCTTCTAAGCAATATATCTTAGAAGAATATCTAAATGCGATCAATCTTGGAGAAGGAACACTTGGTGTTCAGACAGCATCACAAAAATATTTTAATAAAGATGTTTCTGAACTCACATTGTCCGAATGTGCTGTACTTGCAAGTATTACTAAGAATCCGACACGTTTAAATCCTGTAACTCATCCGGAAAACAACGCTTCCAGAAGATCACTTGTTTTACAAAATATGTTAGAGCAACATTATATCACAAAAAAAGAATATCGAGAAGCACTTAGTGATGATGTATACACAAGAATTCAAAAAAATGCTGCTGCTGCACCTGCAAAAAAAACAACAAATTCTTATTTTGAGGACGCATTAATCCTTCAAGTTGTAAAAGATTTAAAAAAGCAACTGGGGTATGACGAAACAAAAGCTTATAATGCTATTTACAGTGGCGGATTGAAAATATACTCTACTCAGGATCAACAGATCCAGAAGATTGCAGATAGCGTCACAAACGATGCTTCAAACTATCCAAAAGCCACAAAAATCGCGCTTTCTTATTCTTTATCTGCAAAAACTGTTTCAGGAAAAGACGTTGTTTATTCTGATCACAATCTGCTTGATTATATGAGAAAAAATAACCTTGGAAATCAGTTGATTTTTACAGATGAAGCAAGTGCAAAGACAGTTGTTACAAAGTTTAAACAATATATTTTATCAAAAGGTGAAACCATTACAAATGAATCTTTCCAAACAACGATCCAGCCTCAGATATCCATGACGATCATGAATCAATCTAACGGAACTGTAGAAGCCTTAGTTGGTGGACGTGGAAATAAGACTTCCGATCTTTCCTTGAATCGTGCTACTGGTACTACAAGACAACCAGGTTCTACTTTTAAGATTCTTTCTGCATTTTTACCTGCACTTGACAAGAATCATATGACACTTGCAACCGTATATGAGGATGCTCCTTATAACTATATTGACACTAACAGACCAGTACGCAACTATTACAAAGGTTATAAAGGTTATTCAACGATCCGCGAAGCGATCACAAACTCCATGAACGTTGTTTCGGCCAAAACCATTGCTGACGTTACACCTAAGACTTCGTTTGAATATTTGATGAATCTTGGTTTTTCCACTTTGGTGTCTAATGAAACAACTTCAAATGGAAATGTATATACCGATATTACCCAGTCCTTATCTCTTGGTGGCCTGACTTATGGTGTTACAAATATGGAATTGACTTCTGCATATGCTTCCATTGCAAATGGCGGAACCTACCAGAAACCTGTTTTATACACAAAAGTCGTAGATCATAATGGTAATATTCTTCTTTCTAATACTCAGAAAGGTAAGCGTGTCATGAAAGAAAGTACTGCTTTCCTTTTAACCGACGCTATGAAAGACGTTATTACAAAAGGAACTGGAAAATCAGCAAAACTTTCTTCATCTATGGCTGTCGCAGGAAAGTCAGGAACTACTTCAAACAGTTACGATTACTGGTTCAGCGGTTATACTCCTTATCATACAGCTTCTGTCTGGATGGGCTATGACAAGAATACAAATTTTGCTTCTGATAACACTCATAAAAAAATATGGGCAAAGGTCATGAATGAAATCATAAAAACAAAACAAGAACAAACTACAGATTTTAAAAAACCAGCTGACATTGTAAAAGCAAAAGTCTGCAAAGAGTCTGGAAAACTTGCTATTAAAGAGGTTTGTGATCACGATCCAAGAGGCAGCCGTGTGATCACAGAATATTTTGAAAAAGGAACCGTTCCTACCCAGACCTGTGATATCCACGTTGCAGTTGAAGTATGTAAAACAAGCGATAAACTCGCCACAAAGAATTGTCCTGCAAACAAAAAACAAAGAAAAATTTACATTGTCCGCAAAAAGGGCAGTCATGGAAAAACAGCAGACACTCCTTATATGCTTCCAAAAAAATATCAATCTGTTTTCTGCAAGAAACATTAACCGTTAATCTTCTATATTTTTATATTAAAAAGGGATTCTCTCAAATCAGAATCCCTTTTTTCTCTTTATTTCATACTCCTGCCTTTATTTTTTGATCTTCGGCTGAAAGATCAAAGATGCCAGATAAGAAAAGATCAATGCTGCTGATGTTCCGACTGCTGCTGCCGTGAATCCTCCTTCGAATAACCCTAGAAACCCATGATTGTCAACTGCCTCTTTCATTCCTTTCCATAAACTGAATCCAAAACCAGACAACGGAACGGTCGCACCACATCCTCCAAACTCTTCGATTCTTTTATAAATCCCCAGTGCCCCAAGAATAACACCTGCAATAACTAAGAGTACCATGATCCTTCCCGGCTGTAATGTCGTATGATCCATCAATATTTGCACCAGGATACAAATAATGCCTCCTACTAAAAACGCCCTGATATATTCCATTATTATCTTACTCCTTCCAGAAAGATCGCATGTGCGATCCCTGCAACATTTTCACCTTCATTAAAACTTGTCTTTGACATTAATGCTCCTGTTGGCACAAACAATACTTTCTTCCACGTTCCATCAATGAGCTTCGGTATGATCATCGATGCAAGAACCACTGCACTACAGGCACAGCCAGAGCCCCCAGAATGAGTATCCTGCGTCTCATTCTCATAGATTTCAATTCCACAATCCCCATGAACTTTCGAAAGATCATATCCATTTTCACGAAGCAAATGCAACAAAATCTTCTTGCCAACTTCTCCAAGATCTCCTGTATATACTGCATCATAATCTTCAGGCTTCGACCCAAAATCCACAAAATGCTGATAGATTACTTCTGCCGCTGCTGGCGCCATGCAAGCCCCCATATTCATCGGATCTTCCATCCCATAATCAACGATCTTTCCTGTTGTGATCCCTTGAATCTTTACAGGACCAATTTCTTTTGACACAATAAAACCTCCAGATCCTGTCACAGTCCATGTCGCAGATAATGGTCTCTGATTTCCATATTCTAACGGAAAACGGAACTGTTTTTCAGCACTTCCGATATGACTGGAAGCAATTGCAAGTGAATGCTTTGCAAACCCTCCTGCAACGCTCATCGCTGCCAGAGACATCGCTTCTCCTACCGTTGAACATGCTCCAAAAAGTCCAAACAACGGTATCCCTAGTTCTTTCATTCCAGAAAACGTTGCTGTATTCTGTTCCAAAAGATCACCCGCAAACGCGTAACGGATGTCCTTCTTATGAAGATCAGCTTTACTGATCGCAAGCATTGCTGCCTGTTTCATAAAACGGCCTTCTGCCAATTCCCAGCTTTCTTGTCCAAAGTATGGATCTTCAATGATCTGATCGATCAGATTTCCCAGAGGACCTTCCCCTTCTTTCTTCCCTGCAACTGATGCCCAGCCTTTTAAGTACGGAGCATTCTCAAACTTTAGACTCTGCATACCACAAATTGATGTCATAGAAACCACCCCCATTGCTTTGTGAATAAATAAATCAATCCAGCAACAAATGATGAGAAGATTCCATATAAGATCACTGGTCCTGCGATCGTAAAAATCTTAACGCCAATACCAAAAACCTGTCCTTCTTTCTGATATTCGATTGCAGCTGAAGCCACTGAATTTGCGAATCCCGTAATCGGCACAAGCCCGCCTGCACCGCCAAATTTTGTAATTTTTCCATAGAAATTAAATCCTGTTAATAAGACACTTAGTAAGATCAATTCAATTGTCACATATAATAATGAATCTTTCTTGGAGAGATTCAAATATTTCATCATTAACTGCTTCATAACTTCACCAAGAACACAAAATGTCCCACCCGTTACAAACGCTTTTGTGCAATTTAACAGACTATTATGTTTTGGTGTAAGATTTTTCACGATCTGTTGATATTCTTCTTTGCTTGGTTCTTTTTTCACTTGTATCACCCTTTCTTCATTTTATGAAAATATATAAAAATAAAGCCAACATCCTAGCATTTTTCCAAATGCGATCCCATAGATTACATATGGAATCCCTGATCTCAAATTTAATCTTCTTGAAAAGATCGGAAGACTTTTGATCGTTTCTGCCAAAGCTCCGATCATACATCCCACAAAGATTCCTCCAAACAATCCATACAGTACAAGAAGCGGGTATCCAGCTTTGATCTGCCAGCGATAAAGAAAGACCAATGTCCCAAGAATCCCTCCAAGTGCCACAAAACTTTCATACATTCTGGCGTTTTTCATACTCTTCGTCAATCCTGCTAATCTCGGGATCACACCTAACATACTCAAAAATGCCAGAAAACTGGCTGCGATCAAGCCGCCTGCACACAATCCGTAAAAGATCAGAAAGAAACTACGAATCCACATCTGCTTCTTCCCCTTTCCGCCCTGCATTGATCATCAATGTATCATTCACATCTCTCTCATAAAGCCTCATCTGTACTTCAAATGGTGTTGGATCATCATTTAACTTGATCTTACCTGCATGATTAAAAAATAGAATGATCCCAATCGCTAATCCTGCCGCATAAGAAATATGAAGAATATTTGGACCATCTGGTGCCTGTCCCATGATCATTTCATAAACGTTATAAAACAATTCTTCGATTCCAACATCCGTGTTATATGTCATAATTGAAAAACTTGCACCAAAAAATGCGACTAAAATTACAAAGACTATCTTTCCATAATGAAAAATCTTTGATTCTTCTTGTTTTCTCTTGTAATATACAATAAAATCTTCGGCACCTAAATTAATCACATCTAATGTCTTATCCACCTGTTTTATCACTTCAACTAACATCAAAACAGAAAAACATTTTCTCTGATCATGATCTCCTATAAAATGATAAACACTTTGATTCTTTATTTTCTGTTCCAAATCCTTGTCGGTGCAGTACAGGGACATGATATCCTTTATTTTAATCTCTGGATGCACAAGACATACACTTTCTTGCGCTTTGATATAAACATTCACTTTGATATCCTCCTTCTCTTACAAATGCACCTTTCACTTCTTCCTTGTTATCTTTGGATACTAAGACACAAAACGCTGCGATCACAAAAATGATCAGTCCTGCACATAGGATCCACTGGTACTTTCTTTTCATTCTTATCACCTCAGCGTTATTATCTGTCATTTTTAACTTTTCATTCATAAGTTGCAAGAAAAATCATGTGGTGTTATAATTTTTCATAGTGACTTTTATCGATAAATCAAAGGAGATCAGCCATGGAACAAGAACAATTAACACTTTATAAGCTTATGATTTTATATTTAATTGAGAAGGTAGATTTCCCTTTGAGCAATTCACAGATTTCTGAATTTATCCTTGATAAGGGATATACCAATTATTTTACTGTTCAGAGAGCTTTTCATGAGTTAGAGGAAGAAAATATGCTCAGAGTTAAGCAGATTCGTAATATGAGCCACTACGCGCTCAGTGACGAGGGATCTGAAGCAATTGAGATGTTTGAATACCAGATTCCAAACTCTATCAAAGAAGATATCGCTCAGTTTTTAAAAGAAAAAGAATATGAGCTTCGTAAGGAAGCCAATGTGACTGCTGATTTTTATCCATCCAAAGGAGACGAATATACCGTAAATCTTAAGATCAGAGAAAAAGAAAGCCCGCTCCTTGAGATCAACTTAAATGTCGTCTCAAGAGACCAGGCAGTTTACATATGTGACCATTGGGAGAAAAAACACTCCGATGTCTATTCTATGCTAATTGAAAAATTGTTATTTGACGAGCCGAATAAATAATTATTCGGCTTCTTCTTGTTGAAGCACCATTGACTCAATGAAATCCCAGATTTCATCTCTTCCCTGTTTTGATAATGCTGAGAATGGGAAAATTGGTGTTTCCTTATCCATCTGAAGCTCTGTGCGGATCTCTTTTAGATGTTTTGGCACCTGGCTTCTCTTCAGCTTGTCAAGCTTTGTTGCAATGATCACTGGACGATATCCATTGTGAAGAATCCAGTCATACATCATAACATCGTTCTTTGATGGCTTATGTCTGATATCGATCAGTAAAAAGACCATTTTTAGCTGTTTTGATGTCTGTAAGTAATTTTCGATCATGTGTCCCCATTTTTCCTTGACGGATTGTGTTACTTTCGCAAATCCATATCCTGGAAGGTCTACATAATAAAGTTCTTCGTTAATATTGTAATAATTGATCGTCTGTGTCTTTCCAGGCTGTGCTGAAATCCTCGCGTAAGATTTGCGGTTCATCAGTGCATTGATCAGTGATGATTTTCCTACATTTGATTTTCCAGCAAATGCCACTTCTGGCAATGTATTGTCTGGTAATTTACTTGTGATCCCACAGACGGTTTCTAAATTTACACTTTTTATGATCATGTCATTCTCCTCACGTAAAATAAATCCTTTACCGAACATATTCTACGTGAAAGCCCATTATTTGTCAATGGATACATGATGGAGCGGCTTAGTATTTTTAGTGATCGGAAGGATCTGATACCCTTCTTTTTTCAATGTTTTGATCAGCGGATCTAATGCTTTCACTGTATTTGTTGTCTCATGAAGGTCATGCATTAATACAATACTTGTTTTCTGTCTCCTGACATCCTTTAAAATCTTCTTGTTTAACTGCTGAGGACTTTGTTCAAAATTAAGCGCATCTTCATTCAATGCATTCCAGTCAAAATAAAGTAATCCCTTTTTGTTCACATACTGGATATACGGTTTTATATTTTTTGCGCAATGATTACTGCTGCCACCCGGAAACCGGTAAATATATGGCTTTACATCTGTTAGCTCATATAAATATTTCTGTAGTTTCATAAGGTCTTTCGAAAATGCACCTACATTCGCATAAATCTGATCATAATTATGACTGTAGGAATGCATTGCCAATGTATGACCTTCTAACACGATTCTTTGATACATTTTCTTGGCATGTTCCGTTTCTTTTCCTACGACAAAGAATGTCGCCTTCACCTTATGTTTCTTTAGAATATCAAGAATCTGTGCCGTATGATCGGATGGTCCATCATCAAAGGTTAAATAAACTTTCTTTTGATTCAAATTACTGTTGGTTAAAAAGCCACTTTCCCCTTCACCCTGACTTGCAATCTGAAACCAGTATGTCTTTGTTCCCTTCCCTTGTGCCAGAAATGTGAACAGAAGAATCCCTATGATCATATATGCAAAAAATTTCTTTTTCATATTCTTCCTCTTTTCTAATTTTGTAAGATATTCTTTTTCTTTAGAATATGAAATTTCAAAAAATATATTCTGGAATATTTTTCAAACAATGGTTGATACACAAAAAGAAAGCAACAGATTTCTCTGCTGCTTTCTCTTTGTGTATTAAGAAGTTTTACAAACTATGTAATTATTATACTTCGAAAATCAGATCTCCGTAACTTGGCATTGGCCAGTCTTCTTTTGCTACTAACATTTCCAGTTTGTCTGCTGGTTCACGTACGGCACTCATATCTGTGAAAATCGTATCATGATAGCAGCGAGCCTGAGCTTCACTTTCTAATGCCTGAGCTTCTGGAATATCAGCTTCTAACTTGTTGATCGCAGCAAACAGATCTTTTAAGTTTGCTGTGATATCTTCTAACAATTTTTCCTGTACAGAGCTGTCAACACCAACTGTCTTTAATTCAGCAACGCCATTTGCAAGTTTTCTCTGGTATTTCATAACTGCTGGAACAATCTGTTTCTTAGCGATATCTAATGTTGCAAGTCCTTCAATGTTAATTGTATTAGAATACTGTTCATATAATACTTCAACACGAGACTCTAATTCTTCTTTTGTGTATACTCCAAATTTCTCAAACATCTTAACTGCTTTATCTGTTGTTAATGTTGGGATTGCATCTACCATGCTGTGTAAGTTTGGAAGTCCTCTTCTCTCAGCTTCAGCTACCCATTCGTCAGAATATCCGTTACCATTAAAGATAACTCTCTGATGCTGTGTTAATAATTCTTTTGTGATCTCGTGAGCTTCCATAGCTACTGCTTCAACTCCGCCTTCTACTTTCTCTAATCTGTCACATACATCTGCAAAGACATCTGCTACGATTGTATTTAATACAACGTTTGGATCAGAGATAGACTGTGTAGAACCTACCATACGGAATTCGAATTTGTTTCCTGTAAATGCGAATGGTGATGTTCTGTTACGGTCTGTTGCATCTTTCTCAAATGCTGGTAATGAATGAACACCAGATGCTAATTTGTCTCCATGTTTGGATTCTGTCGCCTCACCTCTTGTTACAAGCTGTTTTACAACATCTTCTAACTGATCTCCAAGGAAGATAGAGATGATTGCTGGAGGTGCCTCGTTAGCTCCTAATCTGTGGTCATTTCCTGGTGTGGAAGCTGACATACGAAGTAAATCTGCATGTTTATCCACTGCTGCAATAATAGATGCTAAGATCAGTAAGAACTGCTGGTTTTCATGAGGAGTTTTTCCTGGATCTAACAGGTTCTTTCCTTCATTTGTTACCATAGACCAGTTGTTATGTTTTCCTGATCCATTAATTCCTGCAAATGGTTTCTCATGAAGTAAGCATTTTAATCCATGACGTCTTGCTACACGTCTCATTGTTTCCATTAATAACTGGTTGTGGTCTGTTGCCACATTGTTTGAGTTATAGATTGGTGCTAATTCGTGCTGCGCTGGAGCTACTTCGTTATGTTCTGTCTTCGCACTGATTCCAAGTTTCCATGCTTCGATATTTAAATCTTTCATGAATCCTTCGATTCTTGGTTTGATGATTCCAAAATAATGGTCATCCATTTCCTGACCTTTTGGAGGCATTGCTCCGAATAATGTACGTCCAGTGAAGATCAAGTCTTTTCTCTGTTTATATTTTTCTTCATCAACTAAGAAATATTCCTGTTCTGGTCCAACGGATGTGCTAACACGTTTTACATTCTTATTTCCTAATACATTTAATAATCTTGTTGTCTGGATATCTAATGCCTGCATAGAACGAAGAAGTGGTGTCTTCTTGTCTAATGCTTCTCCTTTGTATGAGCAGAATGCTGTTGGAATACATAAGATACATGCATTTTCTGTTTCTTTGATGAATGCAGGTGATGTACAATCCCAGGCTGTATATCCTCTTGCTTCAAATGTTGCTCTTAATCCACCTGATGGGAATGAAGATGCATCTGGTTCACCTTTGATCAGTTCTTTTCCTGAGAACTCAAGTAAAACTTTACCATCGTCTGTTGGGTTAATGAAAGCGTCATGTTTCTCTGCTGTCACACCTGTTAATGGCTGGAACCAGTGAGTATAATGTGTAGCACCCTTTTCAATAGCCCATTCTTTCATCTCATTCGCAACTACGTCTGCAATTGCTGGATTTAATTCTGTTCCTTCTTCGATTGTCTTTTTCAGATCTTTGTAAACGGCCTTTGGAAGACGTGCTTTCATAACACTGTCGTTAAATACGTGGGATCCGAAGATTTCTGATACATTGATTTTTTCCTTCATAGAGTTCTTCCTTTCTTCTCTTACATTTGAAGCATAATCTATATATTTTTTCTTCTATTATCTAACTGATAGTAGAAAAAAAGGGGCGACAAACAATATGAAACTAATTGTTTGACGCCCTTGTCAGTAACTTCACTGGTTATAGGATACAATGATTCTTTTTGAAAATCAAGCCCTTTTTTGTATTTTATCCAGTACTTCTATTTGATTGTTACGGAAACAGTTTTTCCATTTACCTTATTGATTCCTTTTAAGCAGAATTTGTAAGTTGTTCCTACTTTGGCTTTTTTCTTTGTATATGTGATCGTTCCGCCTTTGGTTGTTGTTTTTACTGTCTTATATGCTGCTTTTCCTGCTTTCATCTGCACTTTGTAGCTTGCATATCCTGTGACATTTTTAAATGTTACTTTAACTGTCTTGCTTCCGAATTTGGCTTTGGCTGCATAGGCTTTAAAATATTTCTTTTTGTTTTTCTTTGTTAGTTTGTATGGTCTTACTTTAAATTTGTAGGATGAGTCTTTGTTGACTTTGATCGTCTTTGATGTTTTCTTTCCTACGGTTGTTACTTTTTTGTATTTACCTTTTCCTGCTTTGGCGTAGATGACATAGCCTTTGGCAGATTTTTTCTTTTTCCATGTCAGTTTTACGCTTCTTGTACTTTTTACTGTTTTTGTGACTGGTTTTACTGTGATTACATCTGATTTTTTTGTATCTTCAACTTTTTTGCCTACTGACATAATATATTTAGAATCATTTGCAAAATAAATTGTACCATCTTCATCAACCACTACATCACTCATACATCCTGTATTCTTTATGTCCCCAGTTGGTTCATAAACTTTTTCCAATGTTGCTGATGTTGCATCTTTTGAATCTTCAATTGCATAAATTCCACCTGGTTCATCATTAATTGTGAAATATACACGCACAGAATTTTCCCCTGTTTTTACAATTGTTGGTTCACACTGAGAATAATTAGATAATTCTACTGTATAATTTACTTTATACTTATCAGAACTTACATCTGCAACTGCCATATATCCTTTATCTTGAAATGCTTTTCCTTTTGATCCAGATACATAAACTTTTCCATTATATACTTCTGGTGTAGTTGAGGAATATCCTGTTTCATATAATCTGACTTTTTTCTCATCTTTTAATTTTCCATCAGCTGATACTTTGATACCGTACAGATCATTTGTTCCTGCTACAAAATAAATTGTTCCTGTCATTTCATCATAAGTGATATTACCAGAAAAAGCTTCTCCAATATCCTTTGTATCTGTAACTTTATCATTTGTTGTATCGATCATTGTTAAAGTTCCTGCTGTATCAGAAATAACAATGTATTTTCCAAGAACTACACCTTTTTTCAAATAAAATTTTCCTGTTTTAGATTCTACTACTTTTTTCATTGTTTTTTCTTCATCAGGTTTTGTTTTATCATCATCTGATGTCGTTACAACATAATAAGAAAATGGTGCACCATTATCATACCAATCTGTTGTCTTGGCTGTTGTCCCAAAATATAATTTTCCATTTGTAAATACGAAATCAGCGTTAATTGCATTCTTATTTTCATCTGTAATCCATAAAGATTCTAATGTGTTCTCATCAAATGCCTGTACACGACCATTGTCGTATCCTACATAAACCTTACCATCTCCATATCCAATACTGCTGACATATCCCTGAATATAAGATTCATCACAATATTTCTGTTCTTTTAAAATTGTTCCATCTTTCTTATCAATTTTCATGATACGATGTTTTGCATCATCTGCTACATAAAGGTAGTTTCCAACCAACTTGATCTTAGATACTGTGTTATTTGCATATGTTTTCTCATCAAATGGTTCTCCAACTTTCTTTGCCCACTTAAGCACCGCCTCACTACTACTCTTCGCTGGCTGCACATCCGTCACTGCTGCTTTTGCACTAACCCCTGATGTCATCAGCACGACAACAGACAATGCCACTGCCGCTACACGTTTCATCGTTCTCATAAATTCCTCCTTGTTATGTCTCATTGATTGATTAGTTTCCTGACTTCTTCATCTTTGAAGAAACCATATTTATATTTAACCCTGTTTAGTTTCTTTACAAAAACAGGTGTTAAAATCCATAAAAATATCACATTCGATACGCAGTATTCAATCGTCACTGGAACCGAAGTTCCTAATACTGCCACATACCGCATCCATTGAAATCCATCTCCTGCTGCCAGAAGTGTCCAGATATCCATCACAAAAGAATATGAAATTCCTGAAAGAATCCCAAAAATCGTTAACAGTATCTTACTGTTTTCCAGCCATTTTCTCTGATTTAAAATTCCTGCGATCCATCCGATCATTCCCCATGCAAGCATCTGAAATGGAGTCCATGGTCCTTGTCCAAAAAAGAAGTTTGATACCACGGCACTTAAAGATCCACACAAAAAACCGGATTCTCTTCCAAATGCCATACCACAGATGATCACCATTGCACTAACTGGTTTAAATCCTGGTGAAAATGCAAATAACATTCTGGATGCAACCGTCAATGCGATCATCACCGCAAGCACGACACTTTCTCTTGTCTGCGGTTTCTTCTTTTCATATTTAAAATAGTATGGAATACATGATATACACACCATAAAAATAATCACCGCATTTAACATACGCTTACCACCTCCTGTGGCAGAATGATCACTTTCTCAAAATCTCTCGTAATCTTTGCACACTCTGTCGTATAGAAATAATTTTGTGCAAAAAACTTGGATGGCTCATCAATTCCCTCAATTTTCCCATCAAACATCATTCCAACGCGGTCAGCATACTCAGCACAAAATTCCAGATCATGCGATACGATAAATATCGTTTTTCCCTGATCTGTAAGTTTGCGTAAAAGTTCTCCAAACTTCCTGCTGTGTTCCCGATCCATTCCTTTGGTCGGCTCATCTAACAGCAAGATTTCTGGATCTGCAAGTAATACTTTGATCAACGCTGCCATCTGCTGCTGTCCTCCACTTAGATCATATGGATGTGACTTCTTTTCTCTCATTAGATCCGACATTTCCAATAATTTATCAATTTTTACTTCTTTTTCTTTTCCCATCTCCAAAAGGTCTTCAAACAACTGATCTTTTACAAACAATAGTGTTGGATCTTGTGGCATATAGACGATTTTTTTCTTGCATTTTAATTTTCCATCAAATTTCATCTGCTTTACCATACAAGAAAGAAGCGTTGATTTTCCACTTCCATTTGCTCCGACAGCTGCAAAGATTTCACCTTCTTTAACTTCGACTGACAGATTCGAAAGAACATCTTTTCCTTTCTCATATCCTGCATATAAATGTGAAATTGAAAGAACTGTTTTTCTTTCAAAATGTGTTTTCTTTATCAACTGATATTCTTTTTTCCTGATCTGTTCTCTTGCTTCTTCCATCGAAAAGGTCAGTTCTATCTGAAATTTCTCTTCTAGCCGAAGAATCTGTGGCAGAGACTGTTCCAATGGATGATGTATTTTTTGAAGATGTCTTGCAACCTCTTTCGGATTTCCCTGTTTGATAACTTTTCCATCATCTAAGATCACACATTCATCTGACATTTCCATCACATCTTCCAAGTTATGCGATGTTAAAATAATCGTTAAACCAAATTCTTTATGTAATTTCTGAAGCATCACAAGAAAATCTTTCCTTGCCGCTGGGTCCAACTGTGCGGTTGGCTCATCTAAGATCAATACTTTTGGATGCATTGCCATAACTGCTGCCAGATTCACCAATTGTTTTTGTCCGCCAGATAGCTTGTCTGTATCTTCATGGTATATTTTCTGCAGATCAAAATAATTAACGATCTCGGCTACTGTTCGCTTCATCTGTTCATAAGGCATTCCGAGATTCTCAAGTCCAAATGCGATCTCATGCCATACGGTATCCATTACCATCTGGGCTGATGGATTCTGAAATAAATACCCAACTTCTTTTACAGACTGCAAGTCTTTCAATTGTTCTATTTCCTGCCCATCATATAAAACTTTTCCAGATCTTTTACCTTTGGGCAGCAGTTCTTTTTTTAAATGTCTTAACAACGTCGTCTTTCCACTGCCGCTTGGCCCTGCGATCAGAGTGATCTTTCCTTTTTTAATTTTTAATAATACTTGCTCTAGAGAATTTCTATCCGATAACATATATCGAAATGTTAAATTATTAATTTCGTACATCAAAATTCTCCTTCCACATGCATGGTAATAAAAACTGAAATGCCATCATAAGCATCCACAACAGATCTCTCATCTGAAATGCTGGCATAATGATCATCGGATAAAAGAAAAATCTGGAATAATAGTGGATGTATGCCCAGAGGTTTAATATCGTCAAAATCACAATCTCCACGATATGAATCCAGTCATTTCTCTCCCACCTAAATAAATGAAAATGCGTTCGTTTCCCAATTCCATAACCTCTTGCACCCATCGAATCCAACTGATCCATCGAAGACTCAAATGCCCATGTCGTTTCCATTGACACTGTATTCATGACACGCTGTACAGCCTGTTCTGATTTTAAGGATTTTCGTGTGTTTAAAATCTTCTTTGCATGGTTTTGATATCTTGGGATCAATCCAAATGCCATGGATGTTACGACACCAAGTTTAGGGAAGAATCTGCCTGATAAATAGATCCACTGCTCTTTCTTTATATATTGGTTAAAGATTGAAAAGACCAGTAAAAGATTTACTAATACACATCCGTAATGAATTCCATAAAGCAATGCTTCTTTCGTGATCCTTACGTGTGTGTCTGCATATAGGATTGTTCTTCCTCTTTGTACAAATAATGGATTCGTTACAGCCACGATCAAGATCAAAACAATCAACGGAAAAAACTTTTTCAAACTCCGATTATGATAAAAGTACAACAGACATAAACAGATCATCTGCACTCCTGTCATCCATGGATGTCTGCTAAATGGTGCCAGCAAAAACATTCCTGCAAAATAAGTAAATACAACAAACGGATGGGCTCTTTTTAATGCCTTGATCATCTACAGATCTCCTCTGACACAAGTATACAGCCATTCCACTTTATCCCCATCATGAAGCTTACATTTCCCTGCCATATAGTTTGGAAACTTACCATTGACACGGTACATCCATCCACTGTTTTTTCCACAATCAAATTCGTATAAACCGTCAATTCCTGCTACATATCCTTTAGAAATATCAATATCTACTCCTGTTCTTTTGAGAACATCCATCACGGTATCGCCTTCTTCAAACTCCATCTTCTTCTCATAAATTTTCCCGCCAGCTGGAACTTGGTAATTGGATTGCAATGCACTTTTATTAGAGAGAACTGTTTTACAGCTGATCAGAAATTCACAAGATTGTTCTTGTTTTGCTTCTGTTGTCTGATTCTCTGCCGTCTGTACTGTTGATTCATTTTTACTGGCTGTTGTTGTTTTTGTTGTTTCTTTTGTATTCTTTGTTGTCTTTTCTTTTGTTTTTTTCTTCTTTACTTTTTTCTTTTTAGCTGTTGTTGTGCTTGTCTCTTTCTTTTTTGCTGTACTGCTTTTTGTCTTTTTGCTGTTTTTCTTACTCTTCTGTAATTTCTTTTTATCTTTTTTCTTTTCGTTCTTCTCTTTTTTACTTGTTGTCTTTGCTGCTTCTGTCTGCGTTGCACTCTCTTTTGCTGCCGTTGTTATCTGTGCCTGATCTTTTGTATCTTTCTTCTGTGCATTTGAACAGGCTGTCATCGATACTGCCATCAATGCAGAAATCAGCCATACCATATATTTTTTCATAAAAAATAGATCCTCCCACGTATACAGCATAAAAGGATCTACTCTGGCTTATTTACATAACAAAAAGACATGCATTCTTATTCATTTCTAAAAAGACTACATTTTATCATCTTATTTTTTGTCATTCTGGCACCATGAGGACGACTTCGTCACTCGCAAAGTATATCCTTAGATCATGGCAAGTATTCCGACTTAAGATCTGCATATACAGATTACCATGAAATTATGCGTTTCTTTTCATTATGTATTATTTGTTATTTGATTGTCAAGATTTTCGAGTGTTTTAATAGGATTTCGATACCTCTTTGATATTTCATAGTTTCATCTGTTTCCCTGTTGGATCAATACGGTAATCTCTTCGATAGATCAATCTTGACACTGGTACGAACTCATATCCTTTTGCTTTGATATTTTTAATGATCTGTTTTAATGCCTGTTTGGTACATTTCGTTCCTGTATGCATCAGAATGATACTTCCAGGTGATAAATTTTTGTGTTCGCAAACTTTCTTAATTAACTGTTCTTTCGTTGGCTCTTGCCAGTCTAGGCTGTCTACGTTCCATTGGATCATATAATAGTTCATTTTTCTTGCATTCCTTACGACGGATTCGTTGTAATCTCCATATGGTGCCCGGAAAAGATCTATTTTGATACCTAACAATCCTTGAATCTTCTGTGTCACTCCTTGAATTTCTTCCTGCTGCTGTTTGTCTGTTAATTTTGTCATGTATTTATGATGATCTCCATGACTTGCAATATCATGTCCTTCCTCATAGATTGTTTTGATATCAGCTGGATATTTGCTGATCCAGTCTCCACAGAAGAAAAAGGTTGCTTTTACATTTTTCTGTTTTAATATTTTGAGAATCTGTGGTATATCTTCATTCCCCCATGCAGTATCAAATGTCAGTGCTATTTGTTTTTTCTGCGTATCTACACAATAGATTGGAAGTTTTTCCTCTTGCATTTCACTCCAAACATAAATGTTGTTTTGTATAAATTCTCTGGCGGGCTGGATACTGTCACTGTTTGTAAACCAGACTACTGTTAAGATCAAAAAGATCATGATCGTGATTTTTCGAAGCATTTTTCTGCTCCCTTTGTTTTTATCATTTTATGAATTCCTGTATAAAAAAAGAATCCTGCCTACACAGAATTCTTTTTCTTATCTCAATTGATATTCTTTATTTTACCTGCCCCTTCTGAATGATGGATACAATATTTAAATCTTTATCTAAAACTACTGCATTCGCATATTTTCCTTCTTCAAGACTTCCATATTTATCATCAATTCCAATGGATTTTGCTGGATTCAGAGTTGCACATCGGACTGCACTTTCGAATGGAATATGCATTTCTTTGACTACCGTTCTCATACAATCCATTAGGTTTGTTGCAGAACCTGCGATGGCTCCTCCTTCGGTCAGTGTTGCAACGTTTCCTACTACAGTCACTGGCTGTCCGCCTAATTCATACTGTCCATCTTCCATTCCCGTTGCCATCATACTGTCACTGATCAGTACGATCCTCTTGTCTGTAAACATTTCAAAGGTTGCTCTGACACAAGATGGGTGAATATGAACTCCATCGCAGATCAGTTCTACATAACAATCACTGTCTCTTGCTGCTCCAATAACCCCCGGTTCTCTATGATTTAACGGCGGCATAGCATTATACAAATGTGTGATATGATCGGCACCTCTTCTGATTGCTTCACTTGCTGTATCATAATCAGCCATCGTATGTGCAATTGATACATGTACTTCATCTTTCACTTGATTGATAAAATCCATAGCTCCTTCAGTCTCTGGCGCAAGATCCACTAATTTGATCAATCCACCGGCTGCTTCCTGCAGTTTATGGAATAATTCAACATCTGCCAGCTTGATGTCCTCTTCTTTCTGTGCACCTTTTTTCTCTTTGTTTATAAAAGGCCCTTCCATATTGATCCCGACAAGATCTGCACCTTTTCCATTCTTATGTCCTTTTGCTGCCTTCATTGCCTGAAATAGTTCTTCTTCTGGAATCGTCATTGTCGCAGGACAGATTGCCAATACTCCATTGGCTGCTTCATAATCAGCCAGTGCCTGAATGGATTCTTCGGTTCCATCGCACATATCATGTCTGACACATCCATGAAAATGAATATCGACAAGTCCCGGTATCACATAACATCCTTCAGCTTCTACTTCTTTGTTGTCCGTTGTTTCTTTCGCTACGTATTCTCCTTCTACATAGAGATCTTTTTTCTCAAATTTTCCTTCTGGTGTGAATACCAGTCCATTTTTTATGATCATAATATTACCTCGATTTCCGTTACCCATTTGTATTGTTCTTTCTGATTCTATTTTAGCAGTCTGATACTATACAATCAAATAAAACAGGGCTTTTTTGCCCTGTTTTACTGAAACTGATTCTTCCTTCACGGTGCATTTTTGTTTGATCATATTTTTGAATGTACTTTCAAGTTAATAGTCATCTCCTGCAAGACCATTCTGTTACTGTCAATTATTAACGAAAAACGAGCCGGCATATCGCCGGCCCGTTTTCGGAGAAAACTATGAATAACAATAAAGGCTTATTTACATAATTTTTCCATCTCATCTGCAACAAACTGAACTTTTGGTCCAATGATAACCTGAATGTTACCTTTTCCTGGACGAATGATTCCTGCTGCTCCTGAGGATTTGATCTTTGCTTCATTTACTTTATCATCATCGTTGATTTCTAAACGAAGTCTTGTAATGCAGTTATCAACACTCTTAACATTGGCACTTCCACCCAATCCTTCCAGGATCACAGATGCCATTGCTGTATAATCGTCATTTGCTAATGCGATGTTTTCTTCATCAATATCATCATCTTCACGACCTGGTGTTTTCAGATCGAATTTGGTGATCGCAATACGGAATACTACATAGAATACGATAAATGCTGCGATTCCTAAAGGAATGATCATCCATGTCTTCTGTGCTGCTGGTAAGGAAGATGAGAATACAAGGTCAGTTGCTCCTGCTGAGAAACTAAATCCTGCTCTGAATCCTACCAGTGTTGTGATCGTTGTAAAGATTCCGTAAAGGATTGCGTAGATAACATATAAACCTGGTGCTAAGAACATAAATCCGAATTCAAATGGTTCTGTTACACCACAGACAAATGCACAAAGAGCTGCGGATCCTACTAAACCGATGGCAATCTTTTTCTTGTTACTCTTTGCTGTCTGGATCATTGCTAATGCTGCTCCTGGAATACCGAACATCATACATGGGAAGAATCCTGACATGTACATTCCAAGGCTCCATGATACATTCTTAGATGTTTCTCCTGCCCAGAAATGAGTTAAATCTCCGAGTCCAATCGTGTCAAACCAGAATACATTGTTCAATGCATGATGTAATCCTGTTGGAATCAACAGACGGTTTAAGAATGCATAAATACCAGCTCCAACAGCTCCCATCTTGGCAATAGACTGACCAACTGTGATCAATGCTGTAAATACAACTGGCCATACAAACAGTAATACAACTGATACAATGATAGATACAACACCAGCGATAATTGCTACGCAACGTTTACCACTAAAGAATGATAACCAATCTGGTAATTTAGTATCTTTGAATTTGTTATAACACATAGATCCGATCACACCGGCTAAGATACCAATAAATGGATTGGAAATCTTATCAAATGCAAGTGTTGCATCTGCATTCTTTGCAATAGATGGCATGATTGTTGTTACTACTGCTGTAGATAACAGATTTGTGATCATCAGCCATGATGCTAAAGCTGCCAGGCCACCCGTTCCATCATGTTTTTCTGCCATACCAACACCGACACCGATAACAAACAGTAATGCCATGTTGTCGATCAATGCTCCCCCTGCCTTTACAAGGAAGAATCCGATCTGGTTTCCAATACCTGTGATATCACCACCCTGCATGGTTGCAGGACACAGTGCATATCCGATTCCCATTAAAATACCACAGATTGGCAAGCATGCTACTGGAAGCATTAACGCTTTTCCTAATTTTTGTAAAAATTTCATATAGATTGTCCCCTTTCATTTTTACTTTAAGTTTTTCATGTTCTTTTCCTTCTCTTTTAGTTACTCATCTTTGTTATTGTTTTGTTAATTGTATCACCTCTTCCCCTGCTTTTACTTGTTGTCCTGTCAAACACTTCGTGATCTTATAATCACCTAAGTTCGTTATTACGATCGGCGTTGTGACGTCATACCCCGCCTTTGTAATCTCTTCAAGATCAAATTCCAACAAAACGTCTCCTGCCTTTACCTGATCTCCAATTTCTTTATATGTCTGATAGTACTTTCCATTTAATTCCACGGTATCAAGTCCTGCATGAACGATCAGCTCTAATCCGTCTTCTCCCTGAATACAGACTGCATGTTTTGTATCCATTACCGTGGCGATCGTTCCATTGATCGGAGAAACGACTGTTCCATTGGATGGAACAATTGCGATTCCTGGTCCTAATAATTCCTGAGCGAATGTCTGATCATTGACTTCGTCCATTGGGATTGTTCTCCCATCTTCTACTGCTTTTAATGAAATTGTCTTTGCGTTCTTCTCAAACATCTTCTTTAATGAATCAAACATCTTCTTCTCCTTTTTCTATACTGCTTTTTCTGATCCTCTCGATATGCATCGTTAAATATGCAACTTCTGCTGATGTCATATCTTTTTTGTATCTTTCTTTAATAAAAGTCTTAATATATCCTGCACACTGATATTCTTCCGGACAGATCTTCTGGATCATCTCCTGTACATCATTGTTCATATCATCCATTCGTTCTGACGCAAATAACTTTCTGGATAAAAACTTCAAATGTGTGATAAACCGTTCATAACTCAATGACTGGGTATCGATCTCCAAATGGAAGTAGTTCTTTATCTGTTCCATAACATCTTCTAAAAATTCAGTGATCTTTAAAGTATCTTTGACTCTTGTATCAAATTCTGCACTCACGATGTGTAAAGCAATGGATGCCGCATCATCTAATGGGAGTGATATATTCAATCGCTGTTTGATCATTCCTAACGCGTATTCTCCAAGTGCAAATTCTTTCTCATAAAATAATCTTACTTCCCGAAGCATCGGGTTTGGAAAATTCATATGATCTTCATATCGCTGAATCGCAAAATGAATATGATCTGTTAATGTCACATAAATATTCTCGTTTAATTCTGTTCCTAAACTTTGCTTTGCATGTTCTATGATCGCTGTTGAAATCTCAAATTGTTCCATCGGAAGATCTTGTAAGATTTCTTTTAATTTCCGGATCATCTTCGGATCTTCTAATCGAAAAATCTTCTGAATCTTCTTCTCATCAACTACTTTCCCTTCCTTCCCCTGAAATCCAATTCCTGTTCCAACAACAATGATTTCCTGTCCATCTTCATCGATGCTGCTTACTACGTTGTTGTTCATTACCTTATCTATTTTCATAATCTTCTCTCCATGATCATTGGAAGCTTTTCTTCTAGTATATATATTATATGTTCTATCTTGAAATAAAAAGAAAACCACATTTTATAAATATGAAAGTCAACACTTTCACACTTATAAAATCCGGTTTTGCCTGCATTACCAGTGACAATCCTCAATATTCATATCATTTAAGTCACTTTATTTTCTTAAGTTGCTTTTATCTTATCAGCATTTTATACAAAAGTCAAGCCTTTTTTAGCTTTTTCTTTTTATATTTTTTACAATAGATATTGTGATACTTTTTTACTGCCGGTGCGTGCCATCTTTTACAATCTCTATTGGCTGCGCACCTTGCAGTATGTGTGTTTTTCTTAAATTAAGATCATTCCTTGATAACAAGTGTATCATAGCCTTTTTTCTTCAATTCATTTTCCAATCTTACTGCTTCATCAAGCGTATTATATTCCCCAATCTGAACTGCATAATAAGGATCCTTATAAACGATATTCCCCTCGTATCCATCTGCAACCGCACGATTCAGAACATACTGTGCATTAGAAAAATTACGGTATAAACCAATCTGGACACGATAGATTCCCTTCAGAGCTTCATTTTCATCTCCGATCGTTTCCATAATTCCATCTGCGATCGCTTGTGCGATCTCTTGAAATTTCTCATCAAATCTTTCGTTGTCCTGATCTGAATTTAAAAAACCTGCCTCGATCAAGATCGCAGGAATCTTTGTTCTTCTTAATACAGTAAGATTCGGGCGCTCTTTAACTCCAATATTACGAAATCCTACTTGTTCTAAGTTCGCATTTACATTTCTTGCCATCTCTGCTTTGATCCCCTGATCATCAAATACCAGTGTTTCAACGCCTTGATATTCATTCGCATTTGGACTTGCATTTCTATGAAATGAGATAAAATAATCAGCTCCACTTTCATTTCCAAGCCTTGCTTTTTCAGATGGTGACTGGTAGATATCACTTTGTCTTGTGTAGGATACTGGAACGCCATTTTGCTCTAAAATCTGACCGACTGCGAGTGTCAGTCTTAGATTGTCGTCTTTTTCCTTTCTTCCATCATACTGGGCTCCATTATCATAACCGCCGTGCCCAGCATCTAAAATTACTCCTGCCATATTATTTTCCCTGTATTTCTTTCTTCTATCAGACTATTCATTTCTCCATGTTTTGTGTTATATTGGTAGTAGATAACCTGATGATAAAGAGTTTTATTGAAAATATGACCTATTACTTGACAAAAAATTTAGGGGTATTATTACAAATTTAATAATACCCCACCTACCATGTATCAATATTTATTATCTTCGTTTTTTATTCTACTATATTATGATTCTTTTTTCAACAACTATTTTAATTTAAAACATTTATTTTTTTAATTCAAAATAGTTGTTGAAAATATAAATATATTCATATAAAATAAACTCAAGGAGTTGATAATTTATGAAATACAAAAAACTAACACCATCACAATTAAATATCATGAAAACATTATGGGACAAAAAAGAGCCTATGATCGCTTCTGATTTTGTTCAGCTTGATCCTTCACTGAATCTGAATTCCGTTCAATCTGCATTGCGTTCTCTACTTAAGAAAAACTATATTGAAGTTTCCGACATTGTATATAGTGGTAAGGTTTTAACCAGACGTTATATTCCTGTTGTTTCCTCTGAAGATTATGCTTCTGAGAATATCAACGGAGTGCTGGAAGATCTTTTATCTTCTAATATACTTCTTCAATATGTGGAGTCTGAAAATGATATTAAAGTGATCGAACGTTTACAGGAGAAATTAGAGGAACGTAAGAAAATTCTAGAAAGGAAGTCTTGATATGACACCTGCGAATTATGGTTCCGTATTTAGTTGCTGTCTTTTTGGCAGTCTGATGATGCTTTATCTTTATGTATTTTGCAGAAGCAAACGATTTATCTTAAGAAACGGAACCTTTGTGATTTATTTTGCTGTCGGAGTTGTCACGATCCGTATGCTTTTGCCTTGGAATTTTCATTTTGCAGCAAATGTTGAATCCCATAAAATTCTTCCTTTTCTTTTTGATCTTTTAAGGGTGAAGATTTTATCTGTGGAATTTCTGACAATCCTTGTGATCATTTTTTGCTTTGGAAGTTGTTTAAGACTTGCTTTATATTTCTATAAACTTGTTCGCTATCGTCATTTACTTCATCAGTTAGACCCTCTCGATGACATAAGAATATTAAGAATCTTTTCTGATATTTTGGAAGAATATCATTGTACGAAGCAGATTTTAATCTATCAGGTGCCTGGCCTTTCTAGTCCTGCAATTTCTGGTCTGATCCATCCAGTGATCCTTCTTCCTGACAGAGAATACAGTGATCAGGATCTGCGTTTTATTTTTATGCATGAACTCAATCATTATCTACACCATGACTTATGGAAGATTTTTTTCTGGGAACTCGTTGTATGTATCTACTGGTGGAATCCTCTTTCTTATATGATTCGCCGTCTGATCAAAGATACTGCGGAATATGCAAATGATATCCGACTTACCAAAGACAGAGATGAACTTACAAGAACAAATTATATGTTAAGTCTTCTCAATACTTCCAAACAGACTCATACGTTCCACACCCTTCCAACACTGCATTTTCAGGAAGGTACGATTTTAAACATTGAGAAAAGATGCGATCTTATCAGTGATAGTCCAAAGATTCGCAGAAATTTATTTTCACAATTTATACATATTGGATCTATTTCTTTATTGTTCACCCTTTCGCTGTGCTTTATCTTTCAGCCAAGTTCGCCAGCTCCAAACTATGACAATGATGGCACTGTTATTTTTGATAAACCTGACAGCAGTAATTCTTTTTATATAAAGCGAAAAGATGGAAAGGGCTATGATTTATATGTCAAACATGAAGATACTTTTATAAATACAGGAATCATTGAAAACCCTGAAGATTATAAAAGTCCTAAAATATATTCTAGCAAAAAGGAGGCTACGAAATTTTATGAAAACATTAAATAAATTTATTTTTCTATTTTTACTTAGTTTTATCTCTATTGGTGTATTTTCTGGTTCAATCGTCTCAGCCCAAAATACCTCAAGCGAACCTTCCATTGCTGTTTCAGAAGAAGATTCCTCTGTATACAGCGGCGATGTCATCGTTTGGAAATATAAGACTATGAACGGGAAATTATACAAAAGAAAATATAACAAAACAACAAAAAAATGGATCGGGAATTGGATTCCAGCTTAGTGAGCATGAAAAAGAAAGGAAATCAGACATCTTAAATCTGATTTCCTTTCTTTTTCTCTATGAATTTCTGCGTGATAAAAGATACCATAATTCCACAAAACGCCCCACAGCTATCGATCATCACATCAAATACTTTTCCTTCTCTTCCTGGAACAAACATCTGATGAATCTCATCGGTTGATGCATATCCTGTAGAAATCAGCTGTGCCATTAACACTGCTTTCTTTCGATCTTTCACATCACAAGACACTGCCTTATACGTAAAGAATCCAAGTACTGCATACTCCGTAAAATGTGCTGTTTTTCTAACAACCGTATGCACCGCTTCTGCATGCATCATAAGATCAGCATTAGAATGAATCTGGAAGAATCCAAGAAAGCTTAGGATCCTTGCAAGTTCTTTCGCATATCCGATACTCATCCCTGCTGAGGATGTACCATTCTTTGCAGAAAATGAAAAAATCAAAATCATCAAAACGAGTGTTATCCCCCAGTATAACACTCGTTTTGTCTGTTTCTGTACTCTCATACAGACTCCTATAAGCGGTTTCCGTACATCTTATCGAAATAGTTTGCATACTCTCCAGATAAAATGTTCTGCCACCATTCTTTGTTATTTAAGTACCATTCGATCGTCTGTGCAATTCCTGTGTCAAAGTTATATTTTGGTTCCCATCCAAGTTCTGTCTCTAGTTTTGTTGGGTCGATCGCATAACGCATGTCATGTCCTGGACGGTCTGTTACGAATTTGATCAGGCTTTCTGGTTTGTCTAACGCTTTTAAGATTGTCTTTACAACTTCTAAGTTAGTACGTTCGTTATGTCCACCTACGTTGTAAACTTCCCCGACTTTTCCTTTGTGGATGATCAGGTCAATAGCTTCGCAGTGGTCAGATACGTGTAACCAGTCACGGACATTTTCACCTCTTCCATAGACTGGAAGTTCTTCGTCTGCTAAGGCACGGCTGATCATTAGTGGAATCAGCTTCTCTGGGAAATGATATGGTCCGTAGTTGTTTGAGCATCTTGAGATCGTCACTGGAAGTCCAAATGTTCTGTGGTAAGCTAATACAAATAAGTCTGCACTTGCTTTGGAACTGCTGTATGGGCTTGATGTGTGCAGTGGTGTTGTCTCTGTGAAGAATAAATCTGGGCGATCTAATGGAAGATCTCCGTATACTTCATCTGTAGATACCTGATGGTAACGTTTTACACCGTATTTCTTTGCTGCATCTAACAGTACGACTGTCCCTTCTACGTTTGTTTTTACAAAAATAGATGGATCTTCAATAGAACGGTCTACATGGCTTTCTGCTGCGAAGTTTACAACGATATCGAATTTTTCTTTTTCAAATAAATCCATGATAAATTCACGGTCTGCGATATCACCTTTGACAAATTTGTAATTTGGTTTGTCTTCCACTGGTTTTAATGTTTCAAGGTTTCCTGCATATGTTAATAAATCCAAGTTTACGATCTCGTAATCAGGATATTTGTTTACCATATGATGAACAAAGTTTCCACCGATAAATCCGGCTCCACCGGTTACTAATATTTTCATGCTATTCTCCTTATTTATCTAAAAATTTTCCTGCCATAACGTCCATTAAATACTGTCCATACTGGTTTTTCTTTAATGGTTCGATATCTGTTAATAACTGGTCCTTTGTGATCCAGTGATTTAAATATGCGATCTCTTCTAAGCAGGCGATCTTTCTGTGCTGATGTGTTTCGACTGTTTTTACAAAGTTTGTTGCTTCCACTAAGGATTCATGTGTTCCTGTATCTAACCATGTAAATCCCTGTCCAAGTAATTCAACATCTAACTCACCTTTTTCCAGATAGATCTTATTTAAATCTGTGATCTCTAATTCTCCTCTGGCAGATGGTTTTAATTCTTTTGCATATTTTACGACATTGTTATCGTAGAAGTATAATCCTGTGACACAGTAGTTTGATTTTGGCTTTTCTGGTTTTTCCTCAATGGAAATGGCTTTTCCATCAGAATCAAATTCAACGATTCCGAAGCGTTCTGGATCATCTACATAGTATCCGAAAACAGTTGCTCCTTCTTTTTTATTTGCGGCACGTAACAGGCGTTTCTTCAATCCATGTCCGTGGAAAATGTTATCTCCAAGGACCATAGCTACACTGTCATCTCCGATAAAATCTTCTCCAATGATAAATGCCTGTGCAAGTCCGTCTGGTGATGGCTGCACTGCATAAGATAAGTTCACTCCAAACTGATGTCCGTCTCCTAACAAAGACTCAAATCTTGGCGTATCACTTGGTGTGGAAATGATAAGAATATCACGGATTCCTGCATTCATTAATACAGATAATGGATAATAGATCATTGGTTTATCATAAATTGGCAGTAACTGTTTGGATGTTACCATGGTTAATGGGTACAGTCTGGTACCGGAACCTCCGGCAAGAATAATTCCCTTCATTTGTGTTCCCTTTCTCCCTCTGGGTAATAATTAAAACTTAAATGTGTCTTTTAAACCTTTCCATTTCTGGTCTTTTTCAGAAATGATCAAGTCAACGCCTTCTTCTAATGGCCATTCAACTCCGATTTCTGGATCATTCCATGCAAGACCGCCTTCGTCTCCTGGATGATAGAAATCTGTACATTTGTAGCAGAATTCTGCTTCATCAGATAATACTAAGAAACCATGTGCAAATCCTTCCGGAATATAGAACTGTTTCATATTTTCTGCTGATAATTCTACACCGAACCATTTTCCATAAGTTTTGGAATCAGATCTTAAGTCTACAGCTACGTCAAATACTTTTCCTCGCACAACTCGTACTAATTTTCCCTGTGGAAACTGTTTCTGGAAATGTAATCCACGAAGTACGCCTCTTGTAGACATAGACTGGTTATCCTGTACGAATACCATATCAAGTCCTGCTTCTTTCATGTCGTTCTGGTTATATGTTTCTACGAAATATCCTCTTTCATCTTTAAATACTGTTGGTTCAATAACATAAAGTCCTTCAATATCGCAAGGTGTTACTGTAATTTTTCCCATGATCGTTCTCCTTTTTATTTTAATATTCAATCTCTTTTAAATATCTGCTTAATGCATCCTGCCATGTTGGTAATGGTGTAAATCCATTGGCTGTCAGCTTGCTCTTATCCATTCTGCTGTTAGATGGACGTTTTGCCTTCGCAGGATATTCGTCACTGCTGACTGGTGCAACGGATACGTTCATCCCTGCCTGTTTGAAGATTTCACAGGCAAATTCATACCATGTGCAAATTCCTTCATTTGTTGCATGATATCTTCCATATTTGTCTGTCTGGATCATATCCACTAACAATCTTGCAAGATCATATGTGTATGTTGGTGACCCTGTCTGGTCATTGACAACGGTTAAATGATCGTGTGTCTTTCCTAAGTTTAACATTGTTTTGATAAAGTTCTTTCCATTCACTCCAAATACCCAGGCGATACGGACTGTGAAAAATTTCTTTACATGTTCTTCGATAGCAAGTTCCCCTTCATATTTTGTCTGTCCATAGACATTAAGAGGTTCTCTCTTATCATCTGGTTCCCAAGGTCGCTTACCCTGCCCGTTAAATACATAGTCTGTGCTGATATACATCATTTTGATATCTAATTCTTCACAGACTTTTGCGATATTTTCTGTTCCCTGTGCATTGACTTTTCTGCAGATTTCTTCGTTGTCTTCTGCTGCATCAACGGCTGTATATGCTGCACAGTGGATCACTGCATCTGGTGCTGCTTCTTTGATCACTTTATTTACCTGATCGGCATCTGTGATATCCATTTCATCAATATCCACACCAATTCCTTCAAGCCCCTGTTTTTCTAGTTCGTTCATTACGTCATAACCAAGCTGTCCTTTGACTCCTGTGACAAAAACTCTCATAACTCCTCCTTTATGGTTTACATATAAAAATCCCGGCAGATTTTGTGATCTTGATCACTCCTTTGGCTGCCATCTTCTTTCTTACAAAGTCTTTAAATTCTAAATAACGATGATTTAAATATTCATGCTGATTTCCGTGACAGGATAAAATATAAGAGATCAGTGGTTCTGGCTGATCGACTAACAATTCATCCTCATAGTCAATTTCTTTTACTTGTGAAAATACTTTTTTTAATTGTTCTTCTCCATTTTCCAGACCAAAGACATCATATAATTTGTGATCAGAAAGCGTGATCCTTTCATCAAAATCTTTGATCAGCTTGGTAATTTCCTGCATATGACTGCTTCCATAGGTACTGCAGATAAATGTTCCATTTTGTTTTAGAACTCTTTTGATTTCGTTAAATACTTGTTGTCGGTCATCCAGATAAAATAATACATGGTTTGCGATCACTTTATCGAAACTGTGATCTTCTTTTGGAATCTGTCTACAGTCGATCATCTGATAAGAAATCTGTCCTTTTCCCTCTCCGACATAGTTCCTGGCATCTTTTACCATACCTTGTGACTGGTCGGATAAAGTAACATGGACATTTTTTGGAAGATTTTTATTCTTCCACAGTTCCCCTGTTCCACATCCTAGTTCTAATACTTCGTCTTTTTCTTTTAAGTTTAACTGCTCATAGATCCATTCAAACCATGGTTGTGGATTTTGTGAATATTTTTGATGAAGTCCGATACGGATATCAAGATTTGATGCATTCTTATATTGTTCTACCAATCCTTTTTCCAGATTGGTTACGTGAAGAAGATTCATCATCTGTGTCCAGTCGATTTCTTCTTCATTATCCATCTTTTGTTCCATCTCTTCTAAGGATTGCTCTACCAGTTTTAAGTGTTCCATCTTTTTTTGTACAAGGTATAACTGTAAGCCGATAGATTCTTTAATGAAATCCTGATCTTCATCGTTGATCGTCATCGTCATGATCTCTTCCAAAGAAAATCCGAGGTATTTTAATGACAAGATTTTTTGTAATTTGGCAAAATCGGCATCTGTATAAAGACGATATCCATTGTCTGCAACTTTACTTGGCTTTAAGATGCCTTGACGGTCATAGTAGCGGATCGTTCTTAGTGTTACATTGGCTTTTTTTGCAAATTCACCGGATGTATAGTATCCATCTTTTGTCATTTAGATTCCTCCTTGGTTTTCTCTCTATACGTTATCATAAAGGGTGACGTAAGGGAAGTGTCAAGAAAAAATTTTTATTGTATAACGGAAATGTATTGAGTATTCATAAAAACATAAAAAAAGATAGAGGTACGAAAAACGAATTCCATTGACGGATTTTTTGCAAAACGCTGATCCGCCAACACTCCTGCACAACTCACTGCGTTCAAACAGTGCCCGTGTTGGCTGCGATTTTGCAAAAAATCCTATGGAATTCTATCATTTCGTACCTCTATCTTTTTTTATGTTTTTATGAATACCTGAAGACATTCTCGTATAAAATTAAGAATTTTTAAACGGAAGGGTGTGTATGTTAGACGTTATTGGTTTTCAATTTTTGTAGTGATTCGTAGAAAGTACTTTCTATTTAATTTATACTCTGTGACTTTTCATTCAATAGCTTGTATACTCTAATTAATCAATTTATTGTTATTTTTAATTTTATGGGGGTTTTTGTTTATGCTTGATAAGTCTCTTGTTTATAAAGATATTGTGATGTGTCTGCCTTTTGAGGATTTAGAGGATCTTAAGGTTCCTGTTTTGCCTGATGGATATTCTTATAAGATGTTTGAATCTGGGGATGAGATTGCTTGGGCGAAGCTTGAAGTGTTGGTTGGAGAGTTTGATTGTTTTGAGGATGCTTCTGCTTATTTTGCTAAAACTTTTTTAACTCATGAAGAACTTTTAGCTGACCGGGTTTGTTTTATTGTGAATCCTGAGGGAGAGATTGTTGCTACGACGAGTTCTTGGTTTAAGACAAATAGCGATATTCGGTTTCCTTTGATCCATTGGGTGTCTACTTCTCCTAAAGAACAGGGAAAGGGGCTTGGGAAGGCAATTGTTTTGTTTGCTTTGTCTCGTTTTCTTGTTGTAGAGCCAGATGCTGATTTTATTTTTCTTCACACGCATACTTGGGCTTATAAGGCTGTTGGTATGTATCAGAAAATGGGATTTCGAATTACAAAAAAAGCCCTGCCGACTAGCAGAACTGATTTTTCTTGTATGGATGTTTTGAAAGATGTACTTCCTAATTCGATTATTGCTCAGCTTTTAGAGAAAGATTAAGATGCTGTCCAGTCATATTGATCTTATATATACTAACACACACTTATATTTTTAATCATCTTAATTGACATAAAAATATATAAATGTTACTATAATAATAGAAAAGGTGCTACCGATGACGGTTTGCCTGATATAAACGATTGAATAACCGCTCACATAACTTGTCAGGTCAATGGGCGGTTATTTCTCTATCTTGGCATCATGCTTTCCACGCACATAACCAAGACTATAAAAAGCCACACACAGTGAAATCACTGCAATTAGTTCTGTAATGGTTAGCATAACTTCAAGCCCCCTTTTCGTAAGATTTCCCAATAATAGAGATTGATCTATGTAATCGGGGCTAGAACTCCCCGTAGGAAGCAAACCGCCATTCACGTCAATGTGAAGTAACACCTGTTTTTATTTTATCAAATTGTGTATACTTATTCAATTAAAATATTCTATTCATTAAATTTTATATAATATATAATATCAATTCAACATCTTTAAGTTTATATTTCAAATATTTTGACCAATCGGTGTTGTTTAAGTCCTTTCATCTTCTGTTAACGAATACAAAAATTATTAACCAATACCGTATAACACACACTGTGTGGTGGATTGAATCACGTAAATTATTTGAATATTATAAAAAGAGATCATGTGTCAGCAACCGTACGGACACGTCTGCACTTAGCGAGTGGATGGTCGTTAGACCATTCAGGAGCTTAGTACAGCTACGTGGGAGTCCGAACGCAAGTGGGTTGCAGACATATGATCTCTTTTTATAATATTTCACCAATAATTTTCGTCTTCAAACTACAAATCAGAATCTGTCTACACGAATCACTGCATAATGTTTCCCCTGCATCTC